>CAUJDL010000060.1 GCA_963169635.1 Bacteroidota bacterium | reverse complement strand
TTTTACGTTATATGGACCCTCATAATAACCTTGAATTTGTAAATAAAGAAGCTAGTAATTATTGGAATAGTGTAGATTTATATATTGGAGGTACAGAGCATGCTGTAGGTCATTTATTATATAGTCGTATGTGGACAAAAGTATTGTACGATTTAGGTTATATAAATTTTGATGAGCCTTTTAAAAAGTTGCTTAATCAAGGTATGATACAAGGTAGCAGCAGATTTGTTTATAGAGTAGCTGGTACAAATCAATTTGTATCTGCTGGTTTAAAAAATAATTATACTGTACAACCATTGCATGTAGATGTAAATATAGTAGATGGTGTAGAATTAAATATTGAAAAATTTAAGCAATGGAAAAATGCTGAATTTGCTCAAGCAACTTTTATACTAGAAAATGATAAATATATCTGTGGTACTGAAATAGAAAAAATGTCTAAATCTAAATACAATACTGTAAACCCAGATGTATTATGTGAGCAATATGGTGCAGATACTTTTAGAATGTACGAAATGTTTTTAGGTCCTATAGAGCAAAGCAAACCTTGGGATACAAAAGGTATTGAAGGTGTTCATCGTTTCTTAAAAAAATTATGGCGTCTGTTTTATAGTGAATCTACTTTTATTAATGGCATACAACAAGAAGGTAAACCAATTTTTACTATAGATACACCTACACCTCAAGAGTTAAAAGTATTACACAAAACCATTAAAAAAATAGATGAAGATACTGAGCGTTTTAGTTACAATACTGCTGTTAGTGCATTTATGGTTTGTATTAATGAATTAACAGAATTGCAATGCCATAAAAAAGATATTTTATCGCAAGTATTAATTTTACTTACACCTTATGCACCACATATTGCAGAAGAATTATGGCAAGTGTTAGGTAATACAACTTCTATTTTAGATGCAAGCTATCCTGTATATAACGAGGAGTTTACAAAAGAAACTACTAAAGAATATCCTGTAAGTATTAATGGCAAATTGCGTACTACAATTACTTTTTCTTTAGATGCAGAGCAACAAGCAATAGAACAAGTAGTATTAGCTAATGAAATTGTACAAAAATGGATGGAAGGTAAACAACCTAAGAAAATAATTTTTGTAAAAAATAAAATGATTAATGTAGTAGTGTAAAATTATTTTTTACTACTACCTATTAAATAATTTCTTTTGGTTTGATATAGTTGTAAATATGTTTTTTTACAAGTAGCATTTAAGAAAGAACAATGTATTAAATTTTCTACCATTGGTTGATAGCTTAAAAAAGGAGCTATTAAAGTATCTATTCTGTTTTCTACAACACCAATTCTTTTACCAAAAACAACAAAATCTTTTTTTGATGGATGAAGTGTTTTTTTTACATCATCGCTTTGAAAATTATCTTCAAATAATCCTTTATCTAAAGCAAAGTCTGTATCATCTACATGTAATTTGGTATTAATTAAATCATAAGCTGGGCTTAAAATATAATCTCCACTAATAGTTTCTATTAATGAAAAATTTTTTAAATGTGCATCGCCATTAGAAAATATATAGTTGAAAAGTACAAGGGTAAAATATTTTTCAATTTCTATTTTCCATGCAGGTACATATTTTTTTATTAAGTTGCCAATAGCTTCGTAACTATAGTTGTATTTAAAATTTTGTCCTGCAGTATATTTAGATTTACCAGCTAAAGAAGCAAAATCTTCTTTAGCCCATTTTTCGCCATTTGCTTTTACATCAAATCGTTTAGTAATATAAGCAGGTGTTCCATCTTTAAAAAATATTAAAGCATTTTCTGCTGTATTAATGCCAAATACTTGTTTAGCAATTTGCATAGTTAAATGCTCATTAGCAGGTACTTGATTTGTTTTTTTTAAATCAATAGGTATTGGTTTTAAAATATAATTTCCTTGTTCTGCTTTTTCTGTAAGCCTTAATTTATTTTTATCTAATAGTAAACTAAGTTTTTCTTGTACACCAGAAATAGATATTCGTTTTCGGTTTTCTATAAATTGTTCAGCAATATCCTCACTCATTTTAGGTGTATCGTAAGGTAAAATATGACTTACTTTTTTACCATTAAATAAATGCTTTAAACAGGTTGGGCTATAAGTATTATAACCTTCTGCTAAAGTGCCAGGACAATAATTTATTTCTTGTAAACTCATGTGTTTATTGGTTTTATAGTAATAGCACCAATTGTATCGTATTGTGCAGTTGCCATTAATAATCCAAAATCATCTTGCTCATCAATTTTTAAATGTTTGCTCTGTAATTTTCTGTTTACTCCTTCACTTAATAAATTATAAAAACAAGGAAATATAAATTTGCTTTTATACTCAATGGTAGATTTTGGTAATGTTAAACTTATAGCAGGATATTTTGGTTGATGAAAGTACACATCATTATACCTAAACTTAAAATTACCATTATTTTCTTCTGATAAAATACCTGCTAATACACCATTTCTATAAACTTCTACACTTCTCATAATTAATTATTTTTAGTAACAATATTGATAGTTAAGCCTAATGTATCTAACAACTTTTCAATAATTTCTATTGAAGGATTGCTTTGATTTCTTTCTAATTTATAAATAGTATTTACAGATATTCCTGCAATTGCAGCAAGCTGTGTTTGCGTAATCTTTAACTCTTTTCTTCTTAATTTTATACTATTAGCAATATGTTTCATTATCATCTGTAAATTTTTTTTTGCAAAAATATATCAAAAATCACACTATCGTATGAATTAACTTGTAATTTATAGTATTTAGGTAGTGAAGTATATTAAAAATCACACTATAGTGTGAATTATTTGCTTATTTAGTATTAAAATTTTTCTTCTACACCTAAGGCAAATAAAGCAAAATCGTATTTAACAGGGTCATTTGCATCTATGGTTTTTAAAAAATTAGTAAGCTCTATAGCTGTTTGCCAATCTGTTTTATTACATTCTATTAATTGTAATTTTTTTACTACTCTGGCTACATGTACATCTATAGGACAAATAAGCTGTGCAGTAGAAATATTTTTCCATAAACCAAAATCTACTCCCTTATTATCGTTTCTTACCATCCATCTTAAAAACATATTTAATCTTTTGCAAGTAGATTTTTTTGTAGGCGTTGCTACATGTTTTGTTGTTCTTTCAGGATAATCTGCTAAAGAAAAAAAGTATTGATGAAAACCTATCAACATTGCTTCAATACTATTGCCCCATTGTGTAAAAGCATTTTCTAAACTTTTATTTTTTGAGTAATGATGTTGTAAAAATGCTATAAAGTAAAGTAAGTCTGTTGCATTAAAAGTTCTATGTTTAAACGATAATAATTTTTTTAAATCATTGGTAGAATGGTGCAGAATAAATTGATAGGGTTGCATATTCATTAACTGCATTAGCTCTTTACATTTTTTAATAATGGTAGTTCTATTTCCCCAAGCAAAAGTTGCTGCAAAAAAACCTGCAATTTCTATGTCTTGTTGTTGTGTAAATAAGTGAGGAATACTAATAGGATCGTTAGGTATAAATGATGGTTGGTTATACAATGCAACTTTTTCGTCTAAAAATTTTTTAATATCCATCTTATAAAAAACTATTGCCAAATTTTGTAAAAATTTGGCAATAGCAATATTCAATTGTAAAAAATTATTTTTTGTATTTATCCAATAGCATTATTCAAATCTTCTATTAAATCATCTACATCTTCTATACCTACACTTAATCTTATTAAACCATCGTTTAAACCATTTTTAATTCTTTCTTCTCTTGGTATGCTTGCATGTGTCATACTTGCAGGATGGTTAATTAAACTTTCTACACCACCTAAGCTTTCTGCTAAAGAAAATAAATGTGTAGATGATAATACCCTGTTTACTTCTTCTATACTATCATTCTTTAATTCAAAACTTATCATACCACCAAAACCATGCATTTGTTTTTTAGCAATAGCATAATTTTTATTGTCTTCAAAACCTGGCCAATATACTTTAGCAACTTTAGGATGTTGGCGAAGCCAATGAGCAATTTTTTCACCATTTTCGCAATGTCTTTGCATACGAACATGCAATGTTTTAATACCACGTAATACTAAAAAACAATCTTGAGGACCCGGTACTGCACCACAACTTTTTTGTATAAAATATAAATCGTCTCTTAGTGTTTTATCATTCATAATTAAGCAACCCTGAATTACGTCACTATGTCCACCTAAATATTTTGTAGCACTGTGCATTACAATGTTTGCACCAAGGGTAAGTGGGTTTTGTAAATGTGGAGATGCAAAAGTATTATCTACACATAGCAAACAATTATTAGCTTTTGTAATTGCAGCTACAGCAGCAATATCAGTAATATTCATTAATGGGTTAGTAGGTGTTTCTATCCAAACTAATTTTGTTTTAGCAGAAATAGCTTTACTAATATTAGTTACATCAGTAGTATCAATAAAAGTAAATACAATACCAAATTTTTCAAACACTTTAGTAAATAATCTGTAAGTACCACCATACATATCATTTGCAGCAATTACTTCATCGCCGGGTTTTAATAATTTTATTACAGCATCTGTTGCTGCAACACCACTACTAAATGCTAAAGCATATTGTCCATTTTCTATTTTAGCATAAGCTTCTTCTAAAGCAAAACGTGTAGGGTTTTGGCTTCTAGCATATTCGTAACCTTTATGTTTGCCAGGTGCAGCTTGTACAAATGTGCTTGTTTGATAAATTGGCACCATTACAGCACCAGTTGTTGGGTCAGGTTCCATACCTGCATGAATATATTTAGTAGCAGATTTCCATACTTTCATGATATATATTTTTTTAGTTGTTTAATTACATATTTCTTCTGTATTGTCCACCTACTTCATATAAAGCACTGGTTATTTGTCCTAGGCTACAATACTTTACAGTTTCCATTAACTCTTCAAATAAATTACCATTACTGATAGCTATTTGTTTTAAGCGTTGTAAAGCTGCTGCACTATTTGCAGCATTGCGTTGTTTAAATGCTTGTAAGTTTTGTATTTGCTGTTCTTTTTCTTCTGTAGTACTACGTATTACTTCTGTAGGTATAATAGTAGGGCTGCCTTTTTTATTTAAGAAAGTATTTACACCAATTAAAGGTAATTCGCCAGTATGTTTTTGAGTTTCGTAATACATACTTTCTTCTTGAATTTTATTGCGTTGATACATTCTTTCCATAGCACCTAATACACCACCTCTTTCAGTAATTCTGTCAAACTCTGTTAGTACAGCTTCTTCTACTAAGTCTGTTAATTCTTCTATAATAAAACTACCTTGAATAAAGTTTTCTGTTTTAGCACTACCTAATTCTTTATTAATAATTAATTGTATAGCCATTGCTCTTCTTACACTTTCTTCTGTAGGTGTTGTAATTGCCTCGTCATAAGCATTGGTGTGTAAAGAATTACAGTTATCATAGATAGCATATAATGCTTGTAAGGTAGTTCTAATATCATTAAAATCTATTTCTTGAGCATGTAAGCTTCTGCCACTTGTTTGTATATGATATTTTAGCATTTGGCTACGCTTATTTGCTTTGTATTTATACTTCATAGATTTTGCCCAAATTCTTCTGGCTACTCTGCCTATTACACTATATTCTGCATCCATACCATTGCTAAAAAAGAAAGAAAGGTTTGGTGCAAAATCATCAATATTCATTCCTCTGCTTAAATAATATTCTACATAAGTAAAGCCATTTGCCAATGTAAAAGCTAATTGAGTAATAGGGTTTGCACCAGCTTCGGCAATATGATAACCACTGATGGAAACGCTATAAAAATTTCTTACATTTTGTTGTATAAAATATTCTTGCACATCGCCCATGAGTTTTAATGCAAACTCTGTAGAAAAAATACAGGTATTTTGTGCTTGATCTTCTTTTAAAATATCTGCTTGAACTGTGCCACGAACACTTTGTAATGCCTTTGCTTTTAATTCTTCATAAATATTTTTTGGTAAAACTTCATCGCCACTTAATCCTAAAAGTTTTAAACCTAAGCCACTATTGCCTTCTGGTAATCTTTCTGGAGAAGAAGGATTGTAATATTTTGGTGTAATTTCTTTTTTAAATTTTTGTTTAAAAACTTTTTCTACATCAGTCCATAAATTATTTTGCTCAATATATTTTTCACATTCTTGGTCAATGGCGGCATTCATAAAAAATGCAAGAATGATAGGAGCAGGTCCATTAATGGTCATTGATACAGAAGTTTTAGGATGGCATAAATCGAAACCGCTGTATAATTTTTTTGCATCATCTACTGTTGCTATGCTTACACCACTATTGCCTATTTTACCAAAAATATCTGGACGATGTGCAGGATCTTCGCCATACAAAGTAACACTATCAAAAGCAGTACTTAAACGATGTGCCGGTTGCCCAATGCTTACATAATGAAAACGTTTGTTGGTACGTTCTGGACCACCTTCTCCTGCAAACATTCTTGTAGGGTCTTCGCCTTCGCGTTTTAATGGAAAAACACCAGATGTAAATGGAAAGCTTCCTGGAAAATTTTCCTGAGATTGCCATCTTAATAAATCGCCCCAATCCTTGTATTTTGGTAACACCACTTTTGGTATTCTTGTGCCAGATAAAGTGGTACTAAACATCTCCTGTTTAATAATTTTATCTCTTACTTTATATTCATAATAATCTTGCTGGTAAGCTTCTATTTTTTGTGACCAGTTGTTTATTAATTTTTTTGCAACAGGTGTTTGTCTTTCTGTATAATAATTTATTTGCTGTTGTATATTTTGCAGCAAATCCTCATCTGTTTTATCTTTTAAAATTTCTAAGGCACCATGAAGTTTGTATAATTTGGTGGCTATTTCACTTTGTTCAACAGTTAGCTCATTGTAATCTCTTATGGATGTAGCTATTTCACCCAAGTATCTAATTCTTTTTGCAGGAATTACAGAGTCTGAAACTTTTGCAGTTTTATCGTGTGTAAATACACCATAGTGTACACCTGATTTAGTTTCTATTACCTGTAAAATTTGTTCAAATAATTTATTTACACCATCATCATTAAACTTGCTTGCAATGGTGCCAATAATTGGCAGTTCTTCATTTTTAGCAGTAAATAGTTTATGGTTTCTTTTGTATTGTTTGCATACATCTAAGTAGGCATCTAATGCACCAGCTTTATCAAATTTGTTGATACAAACAATATCTGCATAATCCAGCATGTTTATTTTTTCAAGTTGAGAAGCTGCACCATATTCAGGAGTCATTACATACATGCTTACATCGCAGAAATCTAAAATACTTGCATCATTTTGTCCAATACCAACACTTTCTAAAATAATAAAATCGTAATGTGCGGTTTTACAAATATCAACTGCTTCTTTAATAGATGCACCTAAAGTAGAATTATCATCTCTTGTGGCAAGACTACGCATATAAGCTCTTGGATGAGAAATTGCATTCATTCTAATTCTATCGCCCAATAAAGCACCTCCTGTTTTTTTCTTGCTGGGATCAATAGAAATTACAGCTATGGTTTTATCGGTAAATGCATTTAAAAATCTTCTTACAATTTCATCAGTAACTGAACTTTTTCCTGCACCACCGGTGCCTGTAATGCCCAATACTGCTGTTTTTGTTGGTATTGTATTAGTACTTTTAATTTCATTTAATATAGCAGAAAAGTCTTCATTGTTTTCTGCTAATGTTATTGCTCTTGCAATTCTTCTTACATCTTTAACTTCATCTAATGGTAGTTTGCCATTCCATTGTACATTTTTAAACGAATTTAATTTTGCATTTTTTAAAGAATCAATGATGTCTTCAATCATTCCTTCTAAGCCCATTTTTCTTCCATCATCAGGTGTATAAATTTTTGCAATTCCATAGTTGTGTAACTCTCTTACTTCGTCTGGTAATATGGTTCCTCCTCCTCCTCCAAATATTTTTATATGACTACAACCATTTTCATTTAATAAATCTTTCATGTACTTAAAAAACTCTACATGCCCTCCTTGATAAGAAGTAATAGCAATACCATCTGCATCTTCTTCAATAGCACATTCTACAATTTCTTTTACGCTTCTGTTGTGCCCTAAATGAATAATTTCTGCCCCTTTGCTTTGCATTATTCTACGCATAATGTTAATGGCTGCATCATGTCCATCAAATAAACTTGCAGCTGTTACAATACGAACATTATTTGCCAATGTATTACTCATAAAATGAAAAATTAAAGATTGCAAAATTAAGCTTTTACAAGTAAAAGATAAGGATTGCTAGTTTAATAATGGCTGTTTTAATTAAGGTAGAGATTTAGAGGTATTATCTGATGTGTTGGATTAAGTATTGATTTGAACCATTACAGTAGTTGCTGCATAAAGTAGTAACAGTAAAATTATAGTTTTGTTTTGTGGTAAACTGAGTTAAGGCAAAAGTTTTTTAAATTCATTCCCTCTATTGATTTTTTGTTGTTTGATGTTGGAATGTTGTTGGAGTGTATGTATAAAATCACAGCTTACTTCAACATTTGTAATACTACACATAATTAATATGTAATTCAATAAATTAGAAATACTTCTATAACCAAATACAGGTTTGTAGTGTAAAACTAACAAAGGTTAAAAACTATTTTACACCAGAAAGCCTTATATCTGCTACAATAAATTGCCCCCAATAGTTACGTTTATTTCTTGTCCAATATTCATCATCATCTAATACTCCTCCTGCTTTAAAATAATGTCTTGGGATTGCTAAAGTATCCTGAAAAGTAATTGCAAGTATTGGGGCTATCTGATGGTCAAAAAGCGTTCTTGAAAGAAACTCTTCAGGCGGAGAAAAAGTAAGTAAAATTATTTTTGTATAAAATGTATCCGTAATTCCCAATGTTGGGGTAAGAGTTTGCTCTCTAACTATACCTATTTTTAAGTCTTTTATCAAAACAGATAAAGGCTTGCCTACATAATAGTTTTTTTTAGCTATAATGCTATCTTTAAAGTATGCAGATGTGTCTGTAATTGTTATCTGAGCCCGTACTTTAATGCTATAGAAACCTATAAGCAATACAATAATGAATATATTTTTCACAACTAATTACAAATTTGAACTTTCAATTTTTTTTTCATGTAGAAGATTTTATTTAGTTAATCATTGAAGAAAAATTTTACTTCTAAAATACTTTATTGTTTAATACTTAACCTGCTTAATAACCAATGGCTTTTCAAGCATTGTTGAACACCAATACTTTTTCCTTCTTGTGGTTTGATGGGCAAAGCATAAACCATTTTATCATTAATCAATACAGTTAAAGTATCCTTTCTTTGTATGATTTCATATTTATATAGAACACCATACTGCAATGTATAGTTTAATGTTTCAGTATAACTATCAGACCAATCATAACATGTCCAACCATTAAGATTATCAAACTTTGTTAAATGCATATCTTTTAGTCCAATCTCAAGTTGATATAGAGATGAACTGATATTTGTTGAAGTATTGGCATCTTCTTCAATTTTACCCCATTGAAAATCAAATCCATTAGTAACATCGTCAGAGCTCAATATCTTAGCGTAAAAAGTAATTATAAAATCTTTTTCTGTTTTAAACTTCCGAATATTTTTTTCAAACCACAGACATCCATTATTAACCATGTTTCTATGATTCTTTTTAAAATAAAGTGCTTTATCTTTAATTCTTACAGAAAATTCGTCATCTGTTTTTACCAATTTCCAACGATTCTTATTATTAACAAAGTTGTCCTTAAAAATTATTTTTTCTTGCCCATATAAAACAAAACCAATTAAGATGCTTAATATGAACATTGCATTTTTATATACCATATTGTTTGTTTTATTTATTATCCCCATAGAAAAATACTACAACTTCTATTCTAAAAACTTTGTGTAGAGCCAACAAATGCGTACTTTTCATGCTCAAAAATATACAACTATGGTTACAGTAGCTTTTTATAATTTGAAAGGAGGAGTTGGTAAAACTGCTTCTGCAGTAAATTTTGCCTACTTAGCAGCAGCCAATGGTTTAAAAACTTTGGTATGGGATTTAGACCCTCAAGGATCTTCTTCTTTTTATTTTCATGTAAAAAATAATAAAGACGAAAGCAAAAAAGTTTTTGCCGATGAGATGAATATAAAAGAAAGCATCAAGGATTCTAAGTTTGAAAATTTATGGGTAATTCCTGCCGATATTTCTGCAAGAAATGCTGATATTATTTTTAAGCAAAGCAAAAAAAAAATAAAAAGTTTGTTGAGTAGTTTAAAACAATTCGACTTAATTATTTTAGATTGCCCTCCTGGAATTTCTGTATTGCACGATAATGTTTTTAATGCAGCAGATTGGGTGTTAATGCCCAATATTCCTACAGTTTTATCTATTCGTTCTTACGAAACTGTGGTACAATATTTTAAGGAAACCGATTTAGATAAACACAAAATAAAATGTTTCTTTAGCATGGTAGATCATCGAAAAACATTACATCAAGAAACCATTCAAACATTTTATAACAACAAATTATTTTTCAAAAATTATATTCCCTATTTAAGCGATATTGAAAAAATGGGTATTCATGTTCAGCCTTTATTTGAATATGCCAACAGCAGTTATGCTGCTTATTGTTTTAGAGAATTATGGAAAGAAATTAGTAAAACCTGTATCAACTAAAGCTAATCTTTACTTTCATACCTGAAATATTTTTTTATTTTGAATGACCGGCTTTAAGTAAAGCAGATATTTGATACCTTTGATCTTGATTGAGTTGAAAATATTTTTTTGTCGTCATAGCAACACAAAATTCTGTTTTTCAGCCCAACCTTTTGGGTGGGGTACCCCGTCCAAAAGGTTGAACAGGTGTTGCACTTGTTACTTGAACTTAGTAGATGATGACAAATTTATTAAAAAATAGTACTTTTGAAAAAAATATTTATGAGGAATACGATTTTTACTTCTTTGATTGCTGTTCTCTTATTATGTGCTTGTAAAAAAGAACAATCATCCATAACTAATGAGATTGATTTTAAAATACCTATGATACGCAAAGATGGAAAATTTAAAAATGGCATTCTAGTTTTTGATTCAAGAGAACATTTAATAAAAGTTTATAGGGCATTAGAAAATAACTCTGATAATGCTAATAATATTATCCCTTTAAGTTTTAATAGCTTACAAAAGTATTTCAATAAGTTTCGCAATAGTCAATATCAAAATAGAACAGCAGATGATAATATTGAGCAAGTAGATACCGCCCAATACATATACGATATGAAATATTTTGCAGTAGAATATGAGATAGATGCAGCTATATTAAATGAAGATTTACAAATAATAATAGATGACACATTATTTCAAGTTACACGAATAGGCATATTTAAAATTGTAAATGATAAAATAGATGATTTTTTTGAATTATATGAAGCACATGAAGATGAAATATTATATAACCCCCATACTATTTCCTTGCCAGGGGAAATACCATTGATAGATGGATCATACAGAGTAGAAAATGGAATTGATAGAGTACCAGCCCCAGTAAACATTTTATATGATGATTCAAACCCAGGTATAATTAGCCCGGGGGTAAGTTATGTACCTCCATGTTCTATTACTCTGCCAAATAATTTTCAATATGCTACATATGATGTAGATTCTGATTTTAAGAGAAATGAAGTATTATATGTGGAATCTAATACAAGAAGGTTTAAGTTTGAAACATTTAACACTAACTTTTTATCACTTGGTGTATTGAGAACTATAGGTATTAGAGGGAAACTACAAAGGCAACGAAAGTTTTTAGGCATTAAATATTGGGGTGAATCATATGCAGATGAAATTATTTTAAATGTTGAAAATATGGATTTACATACAGACTATGTAATACCAACACCACAAGTATATAATTCCTTACCTGCACCTCAATTTAATGGTCTTTTCAATTTAAAAATTGGAAATCATATTTTAGAAGAAGTTTTGGATATACGTGTTAATGCTAACTTACCTTTTAATCAAAATATTTCTAATGTTACTGTTAGTAATTATCTAAACGGTACCTTGAATAGTATTTTGAATAACCAATTTCAAAATTTTTTCTCACCATTTGTAAATTCTTTAATTGCTAATTTTGACCCAAGTTACCCTACAAGATATGCCAATCATGCTAAGAGAGTTAGTGCGTTAAAGGAAGCCAATAAAGTAAGATATACATTAGCAGAGGGGGCTAAAAGTCAAGGATATTCTCATGTAAATGTTTGGAGATTTGATTGGAATATTGGCACTCCTTGGGGTAATGGCACTACTTATAGCTATGAAATGAAAGCAGGATCTTTTAGTGGTAGAGCAAGAGTTGGCTGTAAATGGTATGGAATTAGAATAGTTAGGTTATAACAAAAATGACTTTATGAGATACTTAGTTACAGTTACTTTTTTGCTTTTTTTTATTAAGTCATATAATCAAGAGGATTACACTAAAATAATTGAACCCAATATTTTTAGAGCCTATATAGCTGCTCCTGTAAATCTATTAGGGGTGCATTATGAACATAAATTAAAGCAAAATATTAGCATAGCGGGTAAAGTTGGCTTAAACTTTGCAATTGGCATAAGTTCCACATTAAGTGAAGGTAGAGTAAGAATACAAACTAGCTTACTGTCATCTGTTGAAGCAAGGTATTATTTAAATATAAAACGTAGAGATGAACGTAATAAAACTATTCAAAATTTTTCAGGTTGGTATATAGGGCTTGAACCTTTTGTAAGAACACACAGTTTATTTGCAATCAATGAAGTTAAAAGAAATAATAATGGACTTACGGGTGTTTTTGTAAATTTAGGATTTCAAAAACAACCCCCTAATAGAAAAATTTATGGGGGATTTTATATAGGTTATTCACCTATTTCAAACAGCATGAGCGGTACACTAAACAGTTCAGAAATTAACAGAGTATGGCTTAATTTTTTATTTGGATTTGTTTTATAAAGGATAATGTAATTCATATTGAACCAACACTTACTTATAAGATGGTATCTTCTTTATTTGAATATGCCAACAGCAGTTATGCTGCTTATTGTTTTAGAGAATTATGGAAAGAAATTAGCAAAACCTGTATCAACTAAAGCCAATCTTTACTAATACACACCATAATCTTTTCTTAAATAGATAAGAATTAAAATAACTAAACTTTACTTTTGCAAGTTGTTGCTACAAGCAACATTAATATTATTATGAGTACTACTACAATAAAGCCTTACCTGAGATTAAGTGGATTAGAACCTTTAATTATTAGACCTGATACCAATTTTGTAAACGTAGGAGAAAGAACCAATGTTACAGGGTCTAAAAAATTTGCACGTCTTATAAAAGAAAATAAATACGAAGAAGCATTATCTGTGGCACGCCAACAAGTAGAAAATGGTGCACAAGTTTTAGATGTAAATATGGATGATGCTTTATTGGAAGGTGTACAAGCAATGACTACTTTTTTAAACCTTTTACAAAGCGAACCAGATATTGCCAAAATTCCTATCATGATAGACTCTTCAAAATTTGAAATTATTGAAGCAGGTTTAAAATGTGTACAAGGAAAATGTATTGTTAACTCTATTTCTATGAAAGAAGGAGTTGATAAATTTATAGAACAAGCTATTATTTGTAAAGACTTTGGTGCATCTGTAATTGTAATGTCGTTTGATGAAAAAGGACAGGCAGATACTTTGGAACGCAGGGTTAGCATTGCAGAAAAAGCATATAAAATTTTAACCGAGCAAGTAGGCTTTGATCCACAAGATATTATTTTTGATTTAAACATTTTTGCCATTGCCACAGGTTTGGAAGAACACAATAATTATGCTGTAGATTTTATAGAAGCTACAAGAATTATTAAGCAACAATTTCCGTTAGTAAAAATTAGTGGTGGTGTTAGTAATCTTTCTTTTTCTTTTAGAGGCAATGAACCTGTAAGAGAAGCCATGCACTCGGTATTCTTATATCATGCAATAAAAGCAGGTATGGATATGGGAATTGTAAATGCAGGGCAATTAGTGGTGTATGATGAAATAGAACCTGAGTTAAAACAAATTTGTGAAGATGTAATTTTAAACAGAAATAATACCAATAACGAAGCCACAGAAAAATTAATTGCCTTTGCAGAAACAGTAAAAGCAAAAGGAAAAGTTGAAGTAAAAGATGAATTGTGGCGGTTAGAAACAGTTGAAAAGCGTTTAGCACATTCGTTGGTAAATGGTATTACAGATTATATAGAACAAGACACTTTAGAAGCTTTAGAAAAATATCCTAAACCATTAGATGTTATTGAAGGTCCATTAATGGATGGAATGAATATAGTGGGTGATTTATTTGGTTCTGGAAAAATGTTTTTGCCACAGGTAGTAAAATCGGCTCGTGTAATGAAAAAATCTGTTGCTATAATTACACCCATTATTGAACAACAAAAATTAGATAATCCAGATGTAGTAAAACAAAGTGTTTCTAAAATATTATTAGCAACTGTAAAAGGCGATGTGCATGACATTGGAAAAAATATTGTTGGCGTAGTTTTAGGCTGTAATGGATATGAAGTAATTGATTTAGGCGTTATGGTGCCAACTGATAAAATTTTAGATGAAGCAATAAAGCAAAATGTAGATATTATTGGTGTAAGTGGTTTAATTACTCCTTCGTTAGATGAAATGGTGCATGTAGGAAAAGAAATGAAACGAAGAGGAATTAAACTGCCTTTACTAATTGGTGGAGCTACAACTTCTCGTATTCATACAGCTGTAAAAATTGCACCTGAATATGATAATGGTGTTATTCATGTAGCTGATGCAAGCAGAAGTGTTACGGTAGCCAGCACTTTGCTCAATAATGAAATTAAGCAAAAATATTTAAGTGAAATAAAAGAAGAATACATTAAAGTAAAAGAAACTTTTGAAAGTAAAAAAATCATTAAGCAATATATTAGTTATGATGAGGCTAAGAAAAATAAAGTAAATATTGATTGGGAAAATTATACACCAGCAACCCCTTCATTTCTTGGAACAAAAGTTTTTGATGATGTAGATTTAAACGAAGTAAGAAATTATATTGATTGGAAACCTTACTTTATTGCATGGGAAATGCATGGAAACTTTCCAGACATTTTAACTGATAAAATTGTAGGTATAGAAGCTACAAAATTGTACAACGATGCCAACGCTTTATTAGATAAAATAATTGCAGAAAAATGGCTAACCGCTAAAGCTGTATTTGGTTTTTGGGAAGCTGAAAGCAACAATGATGAAATTTATTTACCAGCAGAAAAAATTACTTTACAAAACCTTCGTCAGCAAATAAAAAAAGCTAAGGGACAACCTAATTTAAGTTTAGCAGATTTCATACAGCCTGCAACATTTAATAAACAAGGCACTAAGAAAGATTATATGGGTGCATTTGCTGTAACCATTCATGGCATTGAGCCACATATAAAAGCATACATAGAAGCTTTTGACGATTACAATAAAATTTCTTTACAAGCAATAGCAGACAGACTTGCAGAATCTTTAGCAGAATATTTACATGCAAGAGTAAGAAAAGAGTTTTGGGGTTATGTAAAAGAAGAAAATTTAACTAAAGAAGATTTAATAAAAGAAAAGTATCAAGGTATTCGTCCAGCACCAGGTTATCCTGCATGCCCAGACCATACGGAAAAAACAAAATTATTCAAATTATTAAATGCTACTAAAGCAATAGATATAAAACTTACCGAGCATTTTGCTATGTATCCTGCAAGTAGTGTTTGTGGCTGGTATTTTAGTCATCCCAAAAGCCAATATTTTGGTGTAGGGAAAATTCAACCAGACCAATTTGAAGATTATGTACAACGCAAAGGCATGAGTAAAGAAGAATTAGAAAGATGGTTAAGCTCTAATTTGGAGTAGTAAACTAAAATTTTTGTATAATTCTAAAATTAATTGCTAAACAGATGAAAAGAAGTTGAAACATGTATAAAAGAAAAATACCCAACTTGCAGTTGGGTATTTTGAAAAAAAGAAACTACTCTTTTACAATGAGAGTAAAATTTAGAAAGAAAAATTAGTCCAAGTAAAAATGGCTGTAGAGCAACCCGTATTACCTAAAATAATTTGAGCACCATTAAAACCTGTATTGGGATTTATTTGTTTTCCTAAAATTTGATCTGTATTTAAAGTGTTAGTTAAACTAACAGTTGAAGAGCTATTACCTGTTCCTTTACCATCAGTAAAATCAATTAAATCTACAACAGTGCCAGTTCCTTTAACTAAAGCATTAATAACATTAATTTTTGCACCTCTTCTTATTTTCATTACATCTTGCATTTTATTTGTAACGTTAGAAATATCTGTATCGGCAGCTTTTGATAGCCTTAAATCGAACGTTACATTTTTTACAGTAAAATCAGATTGTCCTGTTTGTGCAGGAAAATTACCATCAAAGTTTCCATCAGCCTCAATACCTCTTGGATCAGATTCTGTACTTGTATAACCAGCTTGCCAAATACCATAAGCATTTTCAAGAGTGCCAGAATAACCTTGAGTAAAATCGAACATATCATCATCGCTATCAATTACTAAAAGATTTTTTACATTTACTGTTCCGCCAAAAAATTCAACTCCATCATCAGCAGAATAACGGATAAGAATATTTTCTATAACAGTACCATTTCCTACACCATTTAATGTTAAGCCATTGTGTTCTACATCAGCACTTGAACGAGCTCCTGTATAATCTAAAATAAGGTAAGATAATGTACCTGAATTATCATTAGTATTTGTACCACCATATTGGTGAGCAGAACTTATTTCTGTACTACCAATAGTGTTTCCTGCAAGCGGTGCTTTGCCATTAATAATTAAGCCACCCCAATGCCCTGGTTGTGCATTGCTGCTATCTGCAGTCATGATTACAGGTTTTGCTGCTGTTCCATTTGCATTTATTTTACCACCTTGTAATACTAAAATATAACTGTTAAATCCTTTTTTTGCTTTAATCATAGTTCCTGCTGGAATGTTTAAAACAGCACCATCTTCAACTAATACAGGACCTGTAATTGTATAAGTTATAGCAGCATCTAATGTTTTTGTGCCAGTAATACTACCTGCTAAATCAGCTTCAGAATTTGGTTTAATTCCACCACCATTGTCTTTAGTACAAGCTATCATACTAACTACAAAAAGTAACATAATAAATGTTTTTGTTTTTGAGAAAATTTTACTTGTTTTCATGTTGTGTGATTTTTAATTTGTTGGTTTTAATTTTTATTTTGATTGAAAAAATGAATACTTCTTATATTAAAGATTGAATCCGAAACCTAAACTTATATTCATGCCCTTTTTATATTCGTTTAAGATTATTTTATCATTACTTATACTACTTTCTCTCATCAATACAACAGATGGGTTTAATAAGTTAGCAGCTTTTAGTTTTACACTAATTTTTTTGTTCAATTGATAACTTGAAACAAAATCTATTGTTGGTACACCTTTTTCTATAATGTCTTTAAAGCCCAATGTGCCTATTGTAAAAATTCTGTTGCTGAAATAATTAAGTATTAAAGAAGAAATTAAACTTTTGTTGTCTTTTGTATAAGTGTATGTTATATCTGTATTAAGAATAAATGGAGATGCCCCTTCTAAACCTGATTTTCTAACAGGTGTATTTGTAAGGTTTAAATTAAGGGTTGTGAAAATATAAGAAGCATTCAATCCAATTGAAATTTTATTTGAATTGCTTTTCTCTGCATTGCTCAAGCTACTAACATTCTTTCTTAATTCTATTTCAATGCCTGAAATGCTAGCTGCATTGCTTATATTGTCATAGGTTAATAAACCTGCAGAGTTGCCTTTATCTACACGACCTATTGGGTTTGAAATATGTTTGTAAAAAATGGCTGCTGAAATTATTTCTGAAGAGCTGAGATAGTTATCCCATTTTAAATCAAAGTTATAATTGTCAGATGGTTTAAGATTCGGATTACCTTCACTTGCAAAGCTGATATTTACATATTGAAAGGGAGAAACTTCTTTAGACTGAGGCAGGGTATATGTTTTACTGATACCTAAGCGTAAAACATTTTTGTTATTAAGGCTGTATTTTAAATTTAGGCTTGGTAAATAATATGCTTTTTTAATGTTGCTATTGCTTACATGACCTACAACATCATACATTACTTTCATATCTATATAATCAAACCTTAATCCAATATTGCCCACCAATGATTTTGTAATTTGATAAGAGCTTTCAATAAATGACGAATGAATGTTTTTTGTAACTTTGTATTTGTTTGGGTTTCCTTCAGTCATTGTAAAATGACCTTTCGTATAGTTGGTAGCATTATAAATATTATCCAATGCAAGTTGGTTTATATTAAATGAACCAGGAGCTGCTGAAAAATTATACTCTATTGCATTAAAATTATTATTGGAAAAAAAGCCATTGTATCCAAAAGAAATATTAGAGTTGCCGCTTTTTCCAATCTTATAATCTAATATTAATTTTGAATTAAAATTGTTTTCGTTTAGTTCAGAAAAAAATCTTTTTTGGCGATTACTTCCTGTTAAACCGAAAGTGCCATCATTTTTTTTCGAAAGAAAGTTTTCTCTTCTATCAGGCTCTAAACCTTTTATAGTGTTAATAGAAAAATCAGCAATCAAATCTACTTTATTACTTAATAACCATTTTGATAATAGCTGGTGTGTTATTAGTAAGTTGCTATTTATTTGCTGGCGTCTTAAAAAACCAATTCCTTGATCGCTGTCCTGATGTTTTTCTGTTTGAAGCCCCACATATTCGCCTATATATTGATTGGTGCTGTGCAATGCCATCAAATTATAAGCTAATGAATATTTCTTACCATGATTGTATTTTACATTAGCAAGTGCTAATTGGCTTATTTTATTGGAGTATCTATGCCCTGATTGATCTTGATAAATAACACCCGAAGTATTTGTATTTCTTACTGTTTCTTTTGTGTAATAAAAATCGTTATTATTAGAAAAAACACCCAATACAGATAATGTGTTTTTGCCAAACTTAAATTGTTTACCCCCAGTTACTTTATAACTATGGTTAATGGGTGCCTTTACTACAGAAGGATCAAGGCTATTTGAAAAATCGAATTTGTTATTAAGAGGTAATTTGCTATTGGTAAATCCAAAATAATTTGCACCAGAAGGTTTTATAAATGTAGATTGAATTACTTGTGTATTAATGCCAGATGAAACATCAATACCAAAGGCATTATTACTGTTCATTTCTTTTGAAAAAATATCAATAACAGCACCACCAACATCTCCTCCATTTTTAGCTGTAAAAACTTTACTAACACCAATTTTTTGAATAATATCTGTTCCTAAAATTTCAAGTGCAATATTTTTATATTCAGGATCTTCAGATGGAACAGGCATTCCATTGAGCATTGTAGCATTGTATCTATCTCCCAAGCCTCTTATAAAAACATTCTTAACGCCTTCTTGTTTTGATATACCAGATACTTTACTTATTGCACCTTCTGCATCACTTATTCCTTTTCTTGATAATTCTTTAGCACCTATATTTTGAATAGAAACCAATGATTTTTTTTGCTGCATCAACATTACATTCTCAGATTCACGATTGGCTTTTGCTACAATAAATACTTCATCAAGTTTTGAATTTTCTGGCTCTAAAAGCAAATTTATTTTTGTAGTATCATTACCTCTTACAACTATTTTTTCTGATGAAAATGTTTTATACGAAATATAGGTTCCGTTTAATCTGTAAACTCCTGCTGGTACGTTTTTTATTTTAAAATTTCCTTCGTTGTCTGTTACTGTTTTGAATTGCATTCCATCAATTTCAACAATAGCACCTACTAATTTTTCTTTTGTTTTTGCATCTACTATATTTCCAGTTATAGTTCCTGTTTGAGCAAATAAAATTGAAGTACTAAAGAAGAAAAGTAAGAACAAGCTTAAAATCCTAATATTGCTTTGTTTGCATCTAAATTGTATCAATTGCTGCATGTTTAATTCATTTAATTTTCGCTGCAAATAACACTTCATGCTGTTACGAAATAGCTACGGATTAACTACAATTAAATTAATTCTTGTTTGGATTTTAACTCTTTGATTTTTAGTTTGTTTTTTATAGTAATTAAAATGGATTTGATTAATAAAATGTATAATTCACTCTTATCTTAATTGTTGTAACATAATTGTAACATTTGTTAATAATTTTTGTAAAAAAGTAAAAGCATTTTTGCATTGAAAACTAACTTGAATGCAATTGTGTCTTAATTATGTTTTAAGTAGATTTTTATAGAAATAATGTATGAGTAAAAAAATTTTAATAGTAGATGATGATAGCAGTATTGCAGAAATTTTAGAGTTTAATTTAAGAAACGAAGGGTTTGAAATTGAAATATCTTCTTCTGCTGAGGATGCTTTATTGAAAAACTTAAATAACTTAGATTTGATTTTATTAGATGTAATGATGGGAGGAATGTCTGGCTATAAAATGGCTGAACAAATAAGAAAAGCTGATATCAATATTCCCATAATTTTTTTAACTGCAAAAGATACCGAAAACGATATGCTTACTGGCTTTTCAGTAGGTGGAGATGATTATATTTCTAAACCGTTTTCTATCAAAGAAATTATTGCAAGAGTAAAAGCTATATTAAAAAGAAACGATAAAGTAAGTGTAGGTAATGATCATAAATTGAGCTATAATAATTTTGTGATTGATTTTGATTTAAAAGAACTTTATATAAATGATACTAAAGTAGAGCTTACTAAAACAGAATTTAATTTACTGTATTTACTTGCTAAAAATCCAGATAGAATGTTTTCCAGAGAGAGTATTATAAATAAATTATGGCAAGACTCTCCCTATATTACAGAAAGAACTGTTGATGTTCATATTGCACGGTTAAGAAAAAAATTAAACGATTATGCTTTTGTAATTTCCAATCGTTCGGGTTATGGTTATCGTTTTAATACAACAGGGTTATGAAAATCAGCTATCGTCAAAAACTATTTCTTTACTTCAGTGTTTTATTTGTACTTTTTACAATTAGTATTATAGTTTTTGAGAGAGTAAGAGAAAAAAAATATAAAACACAAGCATTAGAAGAAAAGTTAGAAGCTTACACAGATATTATTCATGCACAAGTTTTTCAAATTGACAGTGATTTAATTCCTAAATCGTTTTGGTTGCAAACCATTTTACCTAATGATTTACGCATTACCTTAATAAATAATCAAGGAAAGGTTTTGTACGATAATTCTATTGATAGTTTCTATAACCTAAACAATCATATTGATCGACCTGAAATAATAGATGCAACTAATAATGGCAAAGGATCGCATATACGTTTATCCAATTCAAACCAACATAAATATTTATACTTTGCTAAAAAGTTTGACACTTTATATATACGTGTTGCATTGCCCTATAACATACAACTTCAGCAAGTTCTACAACCAGATAACGTTTCTTTATATTTTATACTTTTATTTTTTATTGTTTTTTTATTTTTTATTCATATTGCTACAAGTAAATTGGGTAAAACAATTAGACAACTTAGAGATTATGTTTTAAATTCTGACAAGAATAAAAAAATGCAGCTTCAATTTCCTAATGATGAAATTGGTGAAATTGGCAGTAAAATTGCAGACAATTATTTTCAGCTAAAAGAAAGTAAAAGAATTATTTTATTAGAACGTCAAAAACTTTTACAACATATACAGGTATTAGAAGAAGGGATTTGCTTTTTATCTTTTAATCGTGCCATAGAGTTTCATAATGGTTTATTTATTCAAAACCTTAACAACATTATTGATTATACAACTAATGATGCTTCCATCATTTTAAGTGATTCAAAATTTCAGGAATTGCAGAACTTTTTTGCACAAAACAATATTCGTTATTTTGAAAACATAATACATATACAAGGAAAAATATTTTCTGTAAGGGCTCATATTTTTGAAGACAATAGTTCTGAAATTATTTTGACAGATGTAACAAAAAAAGAGAAAACAAAACAACTTAAACAGGAAATGACAGGTAATATAGCTCATGAATTAAGAACACCTATTACAAGTATCAGAGGCTATTTAGAAACAGTTTTAAACCAACACTTGGATTCTGCAAAACAAAAGTATTTTATAGAACGTGCTTTTCAGCAAACATTAGTTCTTTCAGAAATTATTCAAGACATGAGTTTAATAACAAAAATGGAAGAAGCCCACAGTTTATTTTCTTTGGAAACAATAAATGTTCAATATATTTTAATAAAGTTAAAAGATGACTTGCAGTCGCAACTCCTTTCCCATAAAATTGAATTTAACTGGTATTTACCCAATAATGTAGCATTAAAAGGGAATTCCAATTTACTGTATGCTTTGTTCAGAAACCTTACAGAAAATGTTATTAGATATGCAGGTGAAAATGTAAAAATTAATGTTTCTATTTTTAAAGAAGATACGGAGTATTACTATTTTTCGTACTTTGATACAGGCAAAGGTATTCAGGATGAAATCCATTTAAGTAGAATTTTTGAAAGATTTTATAGAATTGGCGAAGGTCGTACACGTGAATTAGGAGGATCGGGTTTAGGCTTATCAATTGTAAAAAATGCAGTACAATTTCACGGCGGAAAAATTATTGCAAAAAATAGAAAAGAAGGAGGGCTTGAGTTTTTGTTCACTCTCAAAAAAGAAGAATTAGAAAGATGGCTAAGTCCTAATTTAGAATAAATAAACTACTTTATTTTTTTAATAAAAGCAGCAATTTTAGCTGCCTTTGTTTCTTATACATTTTACGATTGTTAAAACCCTGTTTTTTAAAAATTGATTAAATAGTTAATTTTTTTTATATTTTTTTTGCTTTTTATTTAACAAACAATATATTTACCAAAATATTTAAGTACAAACCCTAAATACTTTAAAAAAATTGCTTAACCAAAAAACAAGTTTATGAGAAAGTTTTTACAAAAACCTTTTGCTAAAAATGTAAAAGTTTTATTCAGTTGTTTACTAGCATTTATGCTAATAACTGTAAACTTACAGGCACAAAAAGCTATTAGGTATAGCCTTGCAGTTACAAGTGGTACTTACTCTTCTATTAGTGGTACAGGTACATCTGTTGCTATTGCTGGCGATGATGCTGCTGAAAATATTACAGGGCTAACTGCATTTACAGTAGATGGTATAAACTATACCAATGCTCGTATGTGCTCTAATGGTTGGTTAATTTTATATGATGCAACAGCACCAACAGCGACTACTAATTATAGCCCACTTTCTACAGCAAGTGGTGGTGGTACTAATACAGTTGTAATTACTCCATTTGGCAGAGACCTTAATCGTAATAATTTTTCTGGAACAGCTTGGCGTCAAGAAATTGGTAATGAACTAATTTTTGAATGGAAAGATTATAATAGATATAGTACAGCTTCTGAACGTTTAAACTTTCAAGTAAGGTTAAATACAGCAACAGGCGAAATTACTTTTGTATATGGTACAATGATAGCAGGAAGTAATGCAACTTACCCACAAGTAGGTTGGAAAACAACAGGTACTACAGCCAGTAACTGGAGTACTGATATTAATAATTTAACATTAAATATTACGGGTTCTCCTACATCTTGTAATTGGAGCAATGCTGTAACTGGTAATACTAATGCTAGTACTATGTATATTAACTCTGCTAATGCAGGTATAACACCAAGTAGTGGTTTAACATTTACATGGACACCTCAGAATACAGTAGATCCTGTACGTACTTTTAGTGCTGTTAGTGGTATTACTGCTACTGATGCTACATTAACTTGGACAGCACCTACAGGAGCTACACAATATAATGTACGTTACCGTGTAGCAGGTACTTCTTGTACTTGGACTAATTGGAGTGGTAACCCAGCAATGTCTGCAACTGCAACTCTTACAGGTTTAAGTGCAGGTACTAAATATCAATATCAAATTTTAGCATCTGATGGTACAGATAATGCAATTTGGTCTCATATTCCTAATGAAGCAGGTACTGGTGATGGTTATACAGCAACAGGCTCGTTTCAGACATTAATTACCTGTCAAACACCTACTTCTTTAGTAGGAACCCCAACAACTGCAACAACAGCAGATGTAAGTTGGATAGCACCATTAACACCACCAAGTAATGGTTATCAATATGCAGTTACAACTTCTGCAACACCACCAGTTTCTGGTACTCCAGAAGTAGGCACTAGTGCAAGTGTAAGTGGCTTAACAGCCAATACAACATATTATTTACATGTTCGAAGTGATTGTAGTGGAGATTATAGTACTTGGGTTACTAGCAGTGCATTTACAACACCATGTAATCCTGCAACAATTCCTTTTACAGAAGGCTTTGAATCAGGACAAACAGATCAATCAACTGTAGCAGGTTGTTTTTCACAAAGTTCTGAAGTAGGTAGCAGTAGTTGGAAAGCTAATAGTACACAAACAACTTATAATAGAGCTGTAAGAACTGGTAGCTTTAATGCTTATTTACAATATGGTAATACCGATTGGTTATT
>CAUJDL010000059.1 GCA_963169635.1 Bacteroidota bacterium | reverse complement strand
GCCATAAATGAAACCATATATAATAAAGTGTATCTGGCGAATGGTTAAAATAAGTAATCGTTTCAAAACCATCTAAGGTTTTAGCAGTATCATTTAAGCTTACTTTAATTTGATAATTAACCTGTTGTTGCCAATAAGTTTGTTGAGCTATTGAGTAATTATTACAAAAAAAATAAATTAAAATGCCTAAAAAGTACTTTTTCACTATCCTAAAATTTGGTTGAAGATAAAAGAACAGATGTAAACTTTTTAATTTTTATAAAAAATATTAAAAAGTAATTTTCCCGATTATATAAAATTAAATATAAGATAATTTGTTGTTGAAATAATAGTATTTGATTAATTTGCCGAACTAAAAATTTTAACATGAAATTCTTTTACAGAATCTTAATGATTGCTTTAGCATTTAGTCCATTAGGAGGCCTATTTGCACAAAACAATTTTTTTACTAATAAGTCAGTTAGCGATTTTCAAACAACACAAGATCAAGTAAGGCCAATTAAGCCAGATAGATTTAGAGCTGTGCAGCTTGATGTAAATGGGTTACAACAGTTTTTAAAAACTGTACCAATGGAGTTTACTGCAGATGCTGCAACTAGAAAAGCTATTTTAACTTTACCAATGCCTTATGGTGGTGTTGCTCGTTTTAGTATTACAGAAGCACCTATGCAAGAACCAGCACTTGCAGCTAAATTTCCTAATATAAAAACTTATAATGGGCAAGGTATAGATGATGGTACTGCAACTGCCAAATTAGATTGGACAGAATTTGGTTTTCATGTTCAAATACTTTCTCCTATTAGTGGAAGCGTTTATATGGACCCTTATGAAAGAGGTAATGTTACTAACTATATGTCTTACTATAAAAAAGATTTACAAAGAAGTAGTAATTTTCAAGAAATTGGTGTAGAGGGTGCTGTAGAAGCATCTGAAAGTACTGCACAAATTACTGGCTATTGTACAAATGGAATTTTAAGAACATATCGTTTAGCCATTGCTTGTACAGGAGAATATGCAGTAGCTGTTGGTGGTACAACTCCAGCTTTATTACACTCTGCTATTGTAACTACAGCTAATAGAGTAAATGGTATTTACGAACTTGAGAATAGTGTAAGATTAGTATTAGTTGGCAATAATGATGTAGTAGAATACATGAATGCAGGAACAGATCCATTTAATGGAAATAATAATGCAAATGTTTTAATTAATGAAAGTCAAACTGTAATTACCAATAATATTGGTAGTAGCAATTTTGATATTGGTCATACTTTTAGTACAGGTGGTGGAGGTTTAGCAGGTTTAGGTGTTGTATGTAATATTAGTAACAAAGCAAGAGGAATTACAGGAAGTGGCAACCCAACAGGTGATGCTTATGATATAGATTATGTAGCTCATGAAATGGGACATCAGTTTAAAGGAAACCATACTTTTAATGCAACAACAGGAAGTTGTAGTGGAAATCGTAATGCAGGAACAGCAGTAGAGCCAGGAAGTGGTGTTACTATTATGGGTTATGCTGGTATTTGTGGTTCTCAAGATATAGAAAATCATAGTATAGCCAACTTTCATAGTGTAAGCCTTGCAGAAATAGGTAATTTTATTAATACTGGTGGTGGTAGTACTTGTGGCACTCAAACACCTAATAATAATGCTGCACCTGTTGTAAATGCTGGAGCTGATTATACAATTCCTGCAAATACACCTTTTAAATTAACAGGTAGTGCAACAGATGCAAATGGTGATGCATTAACTTATAGTTGGGAAGAATATGATTTAGGCGTTGCAGGTAATTGGAACTCTGGAAATAAACCTTTCTTTAGAAGTTTTGTACCTACTACTTCTCCTTCAAGATATTTTCCTAAGCTAGGTGATGTGATTAATAATTCACAAACAATAGGAGAATATTTACCTCAAAACTCTCAATCTTTACAATTTAGATTAACAGTAAGAGATAATAGAGCAGGTGGTGGTGGTGCTTGCTCAGATGAAATGAATGTAACTGTTGTTACAAGTACTGGCTTTAAAGTTACTTCTCAAAATGTTGCAACAAACTGGACTGCCAATGGCTCTAACACTGCTACAATTACTTGGAATATTGCAAGTACAAATTCTTCTCCAATTAATTGCTCTGGTGTAGATATATTATTTTCTGCAGATGGTGGCTTAACTTATCCTTACACTTTAAAAACTAATACAGCTAATGATGGTACAGAAAGCATTATTATACCAGCAGTGGCAACTACACAAGGAAGAATAATGGTTAAAGGAAATAATCAAATCTTCTTTAATATTAATAGTGCTAGTATTACTGTTACTGTTACTAATGGTGGTGCATGTGCTGCTGAAGGTGCTACAATTGCTCCTACAACACAAGTTACTCAATTTGCTGGTTCGCCTTCATTAAATTTAGGTTTAGCACCACAATATGCTTCTCCTTTATCCATGGTAAGTTCTATTACAAGTTCAGAACCTACAATGAACTTAGTAGTGTATAATGCTAACACATTCTCTTGTCAGGCATTTGCTAATATATCTTCTTATAAAGTATATACTTTTGTAGTTAATACACAAGGTACATATACTTTTAGTCGTCAATCTCCTACACCTAATTCAACTATGTTAACCTTGTATCAAGGAGCATTTAATCCAGCATCGCCTTGTACTAATTTCTTAAATTCTAATGGTACTTATAGTGGTTCTGTTTCAATAGCAAATACTGTTAGCAATTTCTTATTACAAGGTCAAACTTATACATTAGTTGTTGGTTCATTTAGTAATACAAGTCCTACAATGCCATTTAACTATAATATTACTTATACTGGTTCAGGAACTTTATATTCTGGTTCAGGAATTTTCTCAGATCCAGGAGCAAGCTATAGTTATGCTTATGTTATAGTAGATAATGCTACTAATAATATTAAAGCAATATCTACAACAGCAAACTTAAGTAATGCAGGTACTTATCCATCTGGTAGCTTTACTGTTTATGGTTTAAGTTATTTAACTACTAATGCTGCTGCAATACAATCTTTTGTAGGTAATAGTTTCTCTGCATTTACTAATGCCATTGCAACACAGCCTAATACTTATTGTGCAAATCTTAGTAAAAATACAGTTGATGTAAATATTAGTGCTGTAGTACCAGTTACATTTACTACTTTAACAGCTAAAAAGAAAGATAATATTGTAGCACTTAATTGGGGTACAGTTACAGAAGTAAATAGTAGTCATTTTATTATTGAACGTTCTGCTAATGGTAGAGATTTTAATTATAGCATTGGCAAATTAACTGCTGTAGGTAATAGTACTCAATTACAACAATATAATTTTAATGATAATGCTCCATTAAATGGATTAAATTATTATAGAATTAAACAAGTAGATAAAGATGGTTCTTATACTTATAGCAATACAGTAGCTATTAATTTTGATAAAGCAGGTAGTGTAGTTGTAGTATATCCTAACCCTGTAAAAAATAACTTGAATATAGAATATACTGCTATTAAAAATGGCAAAGTTCAAATTCAAGTAATTGATGCAAGAGGTGCTATAGTTGCTAAAACTAACTATGTAGCTACTACAGGTAAAAACTTACATACTTTACCAATTAATCATATTGCCAGTGGTGTATATGTATTAAAATGTATTGATGTAGATGGTAATACATCTTTCACTAAGTTTATTAAAGATTAATATAATCTTGTAAAAATTTTAAGAGCCACTTTTTAGTGGCTCTTTTTTTATGTAGGTTATTGATACAATAAAATGATAGAAATAATCAAGCAGAATTATTAGTTGATATAACAAGTATCTAATTTCATTTACATAAAAAATCGCTTAATAGTTTTAGTTATTAAGCGATTTAAAATTATCTGTTATACTAAAAATTATTTCTCTTGTAAGAAAGGATAAGCATAATCTGTTGGAGGATTAAATGTTTCTTTAATTGTTCTTGCACTTAACCAACGATAAAGATTTAAAGCACTACCAGCTTTATCATTTGTACCACTTGCTCTTGCACCACCAAATGGCTGCTGACCAACTACTGCACCTGTAGGTTTATCATTGATATAAAAATTACCAGCAGCATTTCTTAGTTTATTAGTTGCAAGTTCTACTGCTTGTCTGTCTTGTGCAATAATAGCACCTGTTAAAGCATAAGGGCTTGTAGTATCTACAAGTTCTAAAGCTTTATCAAAATTATTTGCAGGATAAACGTAAATAGTTAATACAGGACCAAAAATTTCTTCACACATGGTTACATACTTAGCACTTTTTGCTTCTATAATTGTAGGCTGTATAAAGTAACCTTCTTTTTTATCGCATTTACCACCAACTAATATAGATGCTTTAGGGTCTTTTTTAGCATTATCTATATAGCTTTTTATTTTATCAAAACTTTTTTCATCAATTACGGCATTAATAAAATTAGTAAAATCTTCTGTGCTACCCATTTTCATACTCTTAACACCAGCAACTAATTTTTTCTTTACTTCTTCTGCTATATTACTTGGTATATATGCTCTAGATGCAGCACTACATTTTTGTCCTTGAAACTCAAATGCACCACGTAATAATGCAGTTACTACTACATCTACATCTGCACTTTTATGTGCTAATACAAAATCTTTACCTCCTGTTTCGCCAACAATTCTAGGATAAGATTTGTACATAGACATGTTTTTGCCAATTGTTTCCCACATATTATTAAATACGCCTGTACTTCCTGTAAAATGTACTCCTGCAAATTCTCTATGATTAAAACAAACTTTACCTATTGTTGGTCCATCTACATAAATTAAATTAATTACACCATCAGGCAAACCTGCTTCTTTTAAAATACGCATAAACATTTGTGCAGAATAAACTTGTGTGTTAGCTGGTTTCCAAACTACCACATTACCACACATAGCAGCACTTGTAGGTAAGTTGCCACCAATTGCAGTAAAATTAAATGGTGTTACAGCTAATACAAAACCTTCTAATGGTCGCCACTCTAATCTATTATGCATACCTGCACCACTAATAGGTTGTTGCTTATATATTTCACTTAAAAAATGTACATTAAAACGTAAAAAATCTATTAACTCACAGGCACTATCAATCTCTGCTTGAAAAGCATTTTTGCTTTGTCCTAACATAGTAGTTCCATTAATATAGCTACGATATTTAGTAGCAATTAAATCTGCTGCTTTTAAAAATATGGCAGCTCTGTTTTCCCAACTCATAGCAGCCCAACTTTCTTTAGCAGCTAATGCAGCTTCTATAGCTTGGTGTACATGTTTTTCTTCTCCTGCATGAAAATAACCTAAGGTATGTTTTATTTCATGTGGTGGATGTATAGCTACTTTTTTATTACTACGTACTTCTTTGCTACCAATATACATAGGTATATCTAACTCAGTTTTTTTTAATTCGGCTAATGTAGCTTTTAGCTTTAATTTTTCTGCACTATTAGGTGCATAGTTTAATACAGGCTCATTAACAGGTAATGGATAAGAGAAAGTTCCTATACTCATATTGCAAGGTTTTATTTAAGGGGGCAAAGTTAAGAAAGTTTTTGAGCTTTTATGTAACAGTTGTTACAATGCTAAAAATGTTCAAATTTTGTTAAGGCTTTAGGCTAATTAGCTACCTTTTTTAATTTAAGGTATTAATGTTGTAATTTGTTTGCACAATTAAATGGTTAAGTATAAACTAAATATTATTTTAATACTGATGTTAGTAGGTTCATTTATTTATAAACCTGCTACTGCACAACAAGGTATTTATGATACGTTAAAAGTATATGCTTATATAGATGCAAATGGAGATATAATACCTATGAGTTATTTGCCTCCTGTAGAAGTAAGTACTAAACTTTCTAGAAGAGCTAAAGCATATTGGACAGAATGGACAAGGTTAAGAAAAGCTGTGTATGTAACTTTTCCTTATGCTATTGCTGCAAGTGGTATTATGAATGATATTAATGCAAAACTTGTAGGAGTTAGAGATAAAAAACAAAGAAGAAGAATTATTAGGTCTAGAGAAAAAGAATTAAAAAAAGAATTTGCTGATAAGCTTACACAGCTTTCTGTTTATCAAGGAAAAGTATTAATGAAATTAATTTACAGGCAAACAGGAAGCAACTGTTACGAAATTATTGATGAATATAAAGGAAGTTTTACTGCAACATTTTATCAAACAATTGCTATTATTTTTGGTAGTAATTTAAAACAAACTTATGATGCTCGTGGTAAGGATGCTATGATGGAAAAAATTGTTATAGATGTTGAAAAAATGTATGGATATAGAAGCTGAAAAAATTAAACCAAAATGACACCAGAAAGAAGTGAAAAACTTTTAAATGTATTAAGTAAAAGACAACATAATATTACTGTAGTAATGGAAAATGTGCATGACCCTCATAACATTGCTGCTGTAATGCGTACATGCGATGCTGTAGGTATTCAAGATATTTATATTTTAAATACTAAAATTCCACGACACAAAAAATTTGGTGTAAAAAGTAGTAGCAGTGCAGCTAAATGGCTTACTGTACATCAATTTACAGATGTTACAACTTGCTTTGAAGCATTAAGAAAAAATTATAATACTATTCTTACAACACATCTATCATCAGGTGCTAAAAGTTTATATGAGATAGATTTTACTAAAAATGTTGCATTGGTTTTTGGTAATGAACATGCTGGTGTAAGTGATGAAGTAAGAGCATTAGCAGATGGCAATTTTATTATACCACAAATGGGTATTATTCAAAGTTTAAATATTTCTGTAGCATGTGCAGTAAGTATTTATGAAGCATTTAGACAAAAACAAATTGCTGGTCATTATCTTAACTCATCATTACCTAAAGAAAAAATGAATATATTATTAAATGAATGGGGTTTTAATAATGAAGAAGAAATTATATAAACAGTTTTTAATTTTTTCACTGTTTGAATATTGAATAATTTTCCATTACTGCATCATACATTTGCAATATTATGACACAAGAAAAATTACATGATTTAAAGGAACGATTAATCGTCCTGAGGAGGTTTCTTTGACTACGATAATCGTATTGCCAAAATAGAACAAGATAAACAACTTTCTCTTTCACCAGGCTTTTGGGATGATAATAAAAGAGCCACTGCAATTATGAAAGAAATTAAACTCAATGAATATTGGGTAAAATTATATGAAAATGTAGCAACAAGTATTGAAGATTTTGCAGTGTTATTTGAGTTTTTTAAAGCAGGTGATGCTACAGAAAATGAAACTCTAACAGCATTTAATGATGCACTACAAGCAATAGATAATGCAGAGTTTAAAAGTACACTAAACCAACCAGAAGATGAGTTAAATGCAGTGCTACAAATTAATAGTGGTGCTGGTGGTACAGAAAGTCAAGATTGGGCAGAAATGTTATTACGCATGTATCGTATGTATGGCGATAAGCAAGGTTGGAAAGTTACTGAATTAGATTTTCAAGAAGGTGATGGTGCTGGTATTAAAACTGCTACTTTACAATTTGATGGAGAATTTGCTTATGGCTTTTTAAAAGCAGAAAGTGGTGTACATAGATTAGTAAGAATTTCTCCTTTTGATAGTAATGCAAGAAGACATACAAGTTTTGCTTCTGTATTTGTATATCCTTTAGTAGATGATACTATTGAAATAGAAATTAAAGATGCAGATATAAAAATGGAAACTGCTAGAAGTGGTGGTGCTGGAGGACAAAATGTAAACAAAGTAGAAACAAAAGTTTTTTTAACACATATACCATCTGGTATTACAGTAGTTTGCCAAACAGAAAGAACACAATTAGGTAATAAAGAAAAAGCAATACAAATGCTAAAAAGTCGTTTGTATGAAGAAGAATTAAGAAAAAGAGAAGAATTAAAAAATGCTGCAAATGCTAATAAGAAAAAAATAGAATGGGGTAGCCAAATAAGAAGCTATGTTTTTCATCCATACAAAATGATTAAAGACCATAGAACAGATTTTGAAGTTGGTAATATTGGCCCTGTAATGGATGGTGAACTTGATGATTTTATCAAAGCATATTTAATGATGATTAAAGACGATGAGGCTTAATATCAAGTACTAAATTTAATTTTTGTAACTTAGAGGAGTTTGAAATTTTATGTAAGTATTTAATACTAACTAAATTATTAATTACATGAAGTTTGATAACCATATTGTAGCTTATTTATATCAGCATAAAACATTATCGCTAAAGGGTATTGGTGAGTTTAATTTAGATACTAACTTTAAGTTTAAAGAAGATGGAAAAAACGAATATTATTTTCCTGAAGGAGCTGTAAGTTTTACTTATCAAAAAAATACAATTACCACACCTGATTTTTTTACTTATTTAAAACAGCACTTTACAAAACCTGTTAGTTTAATTGCATCTGATGTAGAAGATTACTTACTACAAATTATAAACTTAATAAATATTGGAGAAAAAATAACTATTGAAGGTTTAGGCACTTTGCATAAACAACAAAATGGAGCAATAGCCTATTATGCAGGAAAAAGTAAAGTAGAAAATATTGCAGCTATTGTAGAGGCATTAAGTAAAAGAGAAACACAGTTTGATACATTACATATTGCATTGCCTACATTAAATAAGAAAAAACTTTTTAATACAATTGCTGCTATCTTGGCTTTTATTTTAGTAGTTGTTGGTACTTGGCTAATGATACTTTTTAATAAAAACAAAACTAAACAACCCAATACTGTTAATACAAATCCTAATGCTACAGCCAATATTAACCAAACAAATGAAGATACTATTGTAAGCAAACCTATTATTAAAACTACAAAACCAAATGATACTGTAAGATATAAAATGTATTTTTTAGCAACTAAATACAAATATAAAGCAGATAGTATTTATGCTTATTATAATCGTTTAACAAAAATTAATAGAGATAGTGTTGTAATAAAAGATACATTAAGACACAGGCTTTTTATTTTCAGAAAAGCAACTTCAAAAGATACTATTGCAGTAAAGAAAAAGTTAGCAGTTTATTTTAATCATGCTATTGCTTTAGAAAAAGTAACACCTTAAACCAAGCTAATATATTGTTACATGAATGATTTGGTAATTAACAAAATTGCACAACACTATAATTTAAATATTATTAAGTATGAAGTTATTTCTTCAGGATTAATTAATGCTACAATAAAATTAATTACCAACAACGATAGTTTTATTTTACAAAAAATTAATACCACAATTTTTAATAACCCACAAGCTATTCATGATAATATTTTTTTATTAAATAATTATTTGCAACAACATAAGCAGTCTTACACATTAACTGTACCAGTAATTGCACATAATCAATCTTTAGTACAAATAGAAAAAGATACTTTTAGATTATTTCATTTTATACCAAATACATTTACTATTGCTACTGTAGATAATGCTAATCAGGCTTATGAAGCTGCAAAACAGTTTAGCCATTTTACTCATCAATTTATTAATATTGATTGTAATAAACTACAAATTATATTACCTGATTTTCATCATTTAAGTTTACGATTTCAACAATTTTTAACTGCATTAAAAACAGGTAATAAAAATAGAATTGAAGCTAATAAAAAGTTGGTTGAAGAAATTTTAAACCACGAAAATATTTGCAAAAAGTACGAATATTTTATACAAACTACTCAAGCTAAAAAAAGAGTTACCCACCACGATACTAAAATTAGTAATGTACTTTTTAATCAGTTACAAAAAGCTGTTTGTGTAATAGATTTAGACACAGTAATGCCAGGATATTTTATAAGTGATGTAGGCCGATATGCTAAGAACTTATGTTTGTCCAGTGTCTGAAGAAGAAAGCGATATAAGTAAAATTTTTATTAGAGCCGATGTTTTACAAGCAGTTTATGAAGGCTATGTAGAAATTATGTACAACAACTTAACTGCATTTGAGCTTAATCATTTTTTCTTTTCTGGCGAAGTATTAATTTATATGCAAGCAATCAGGTTTTTAACAGATTATTTTTTGAACGATATTTATTACACTACACATTATGCAGAGCAAAATTTAGTTAGAACAAAAAATCAATTACAATTATTAAAAGCCTTACAAGCATCTATTAATAATTTACCTTTTCATCTGTACAAAAAATAGGTTTTCTTGTTTTCCATTTACCTCTTGTATAATCTGGTATATTCATAAGTTTTCCACCAGCTTCAATAGATTTTTCAGAGAGTGGAGTTATTGCATACCATGTTGCTAAATCATATACATCTAAAGGAAATTCAGTTTGTTGTTTAATACATTCAATAAAAGCATTAATCACAAAAAAATCCATTCCACCATGCCCTGCACCTACAGCATCATTTTCATATTTTTTCCATAAATAATGGTCATGTTCTTGCATATATTTTTCTGTATTTTCCCAAGTATGTGGTTTGCTTTTATCTTCAAAATAAATTAGCCCAGCATTAAATTCTCCTGCATGATTATCTTGCCAAATTCCATTTGTTCCTTGAACTCTAAAGCCCATATTATAAGGACGAGGCGATGATGTATCGTGTGTTAATACAATAGTTTCGCCATTAGCAGTTTGTATTTGTGTAGTTACAATATCGCCAAGTTTAAAATTAATTTTTGCATTAGGATGATTAGCACCACCTTTAGGGTGATTAACAATATATCTATGCAAGCCTCTTGCTTTTGTAGCAATAGAAGAAAGTTTAGTAAGTCTGTTACCTCTATTAATATCCATCATTACAGCTACAGGTCCTAAACCATGTGTAGGATACAATTCTCCATTACGATGAATGCTATGTGCTGTACGCCATGTTGCTTCACTAAAACCTTTTTCACCAAACTCTACACCAGAATTATAAGGTGTAATACCATCATTAAATTTTACACCTCTTAAATCATGCTGATAACCACCTTGTGCATGTAATAATTCTCCAAACATTCCTTTTCTTACCATATTTAAAATAGCCATTACATCTCTACGATAACAAACATTTTCTAATACCATTACAGGAATACCAGTTTTTTCAGCAGCATTTACAATATCCCAACATTCTGCCAATTTAATAGCACCAGAAACTTCAACGCCTGGTATTTTTCCTGCTTCTAAAGCTGCAATAGTTTGCTCAGCATGCCACTCCCAAGGTGTAGAAATAATTACTGCTTCTACCTCATTATTTTTTAATAAGTTTTTATAATCATCATTACCATTACTATAAATTACAGGTTTTGCTTTACCACTTTTAGTAATTAATTTATCTGCCATTGCAAGCATTCTTTTATCAGGGTCGGCAATTGCTGTAACTAAAACATCTTTTCTTTTTAATAAAATTTCTAAATGATTTTGACCTCTTAAGCCTACACCAATTAAGCCAACTTTTACCACTTTATTAGTTTGTGGTGTAAAACCAAATACTTGTTGATTTACTGCTAAACTTCCTAATGCAATAATGCCTGTTTGTTTTATAAATTTTCTACGATGTATAGGTTGCATAAACTATATTTTAAGGTAAATGAATGAATAAATTTTTTCAAAATTAAATATTTCTTCATGTTTTCTTAGAGTCTCATTTATAGACTTTGCGAAATAAATTTCAGTTAAACATACATCTTCTTTTAAATAAACAATACTAATACAGAACATTCATTTTTTATAGATAACAATTTTAATAACCACATTTGCCATAAAGCATTTAATTTTATCAAAATTTTTTTTGATTGAAAACTATTCTTTCACAACAACAAATGGGCTTAACCATTAAAAGATTAGCTCATCAAATTCTTGAAAATATATCGCAAGAAAATACAACTGTTATAATAGGTATTCAGCCAAGAGGTATTTTTTTAAGCGATAAAATTGTAGCTACAATTAATACAATTATTCATCCTGCAACCATACAATACGGAAAATTAGATATTACTTTTTATAGAGATGATGTAAGATCTGGTTTACATGTAGCAAATAAAACTGATATAAATTTTGATATAGAAAATAAAAGAGTTGTTCTGGTAGATGATGTTTTATGGACAGGCAGAACTATTAGAGCTGCTTTAGATGCTTTATTAGATTTTGGCAGACCAGCTAAAGTAGAACTATGTGTTTTAATTGATAGAAGATTTAATAGAGAATTACCTATTCAGCCAGATTATACAGGTAGGGCAATAGATACATTAGTATCTGAAAAAGTAAAAGTAAATTGGAAAGAAATGAATGAAGTAGATGAAGTAATTCTTATACAATAAGCTTTTATTTTTAAGTAATTTATACCTGATTTAAATATGACAATAAAAAATATTTACTTCAAAACATTGCAAAATATTTATTTGTATTAACTTTGTGTTTTAATGAAACTATCTACCAAACACTTGCTTGGTATTAAAGACCTTACAAAAGAGGATATTCAACTTATTCTTTCTACTGCTATTAATTTTAAAGAAGTTTTACAACGTCCAGTTAAAAAAGTTCCAAGCCTTAGAGATGTTACTATTGTAAATTTATTTTACGAAAACAGTACACGAACCAGAATTTCATTTGAATTGGCAGAAAAAAGATTAAGTGCCGATACCATCAATTTTACTGTTAGTGGTAGCAGTGCTGCCAAAGGAGAAACACTTTTAGATACTGTGAATAATATTCTTAGTATGAAAGTAGATATGGTAGTAATGAGGCATAATGCAAGTGGTGCACCACATTTTTTAGCTAAACATATTCCTGCTGCAATTGTTAATGCTGGTGATGGTATTAATGAACATCCTACACAAGCATTATTAGATGCTTATAGTATGCAAGAAAAATTTGGAAATATAGAAGGCTTAAAAGTGGCTATTATTGGCGATATTTTACACAGTCGTGTAGCACTAAGCAATATTTATTTATTACAAAAAATGGGAGCAGAAGTAATTGTTTGTGGCCCACCTACTTTAATTCCTACATATATTACAGAAGCATTAGGTGTAAAAGTGGAGTATAATATTAAAAAAGCTTTACAATGGTGCGATGTAGCAAATGTTTTACGCATTCAATTAGAACGACAAAATCAGCCTTTATTTTCTTCGTTAAGAGAATATAATCTGGCATTTGGTATTAATAAAAAATTATTAGATAGTTTACATAAAGAAATTGTTATTATGCACCCAGGTCCTATAAACAGAGGTGTAGAGTTAGATAGTGATGTAGCAGATGGACCTTATTCTATTATTTTAAATCAAGTAGAAAATGGTGTTGCTGTAAGAATGGCTGTTTTATATTTGTTGGCTAATAGAGAACAGTAAAGTTTATTAAAGTATCAATCATTTAACATTATTCTTATGCGTATTTGTTTATTTCCTGGAACTTTTGACCCTGTAACATTAGGGCATGTAGATATTATTGACAGAGCATTACCATTGTTCGATAAAATTTATATTGGTATTGGTGTTAATGCTGCTAAAAGTCCTATGTTTTCTGCAGAGCAAAGATTACAATGGTTTAAAGATATTTATCAAGGAAATAATAAAATAGAAAGTGTAGCATTTGAAGGATTAACTGTAGATTATTGCAAACAAATTGGTGCTAAATTTATTTTAAGAGGCATACGTTATGTAAGCGATTTTGAATATGAAAAAACGATTGCTGATGCTAATAGAACATTAGATAAAAATATTGAAACCATTTTTTTAACAGGCGAACCTAAATATACTTCTGTTGCATCTACTATTGTAAGAGATATTATTAAAAATGGGGGAGATGCATCACCATTTTTACCACAAGCAGTTATCAGTAGTTTAAAAAACAAACAACTGATTTAATATTTTTTTTAAAATAACTTTTTATCATGATTTGGTTTAATAAACAAATTACATTAGCCGATTTTGCTCATTGGAGTAAAGACACTTTAGCAGAACATTTAGATATTCAAATTACAGATATTGGTCCCGATTTTTTAAAAGCTACTATGCCTGTAGATAAACGTACTCATCAACCTTATGGCTTATTACATGGTGGTGCAAGTGTAGCTTTAGCAGAAACTGTTGGTAGCGTAGCATCTGCTTTAGTTATTGATAAAGAAAAAAATATTTGTGTTGGGTTAGATATTAATGCCAATCATATCAGAAGTGCTAGAACAGGCTTAGTTACTGCAATTGCAAAGCCTATACACCTTGGTTCTACAACACATGTTTGGGAAATTAAAATTCAAGACGAACAAGAAAAACTAATTTGTATTAGCCGATTAACAGTAGCTATTTTAAGGAAGAAGCCTCTTTACCCCAAACTTTAAAAGCAAATTTTA
>CAUJDL010000058.1 GCA_963169635.1 Bacteroidota bacterium | reverse complement strand
GCTGAACAAGTTATATTTCACTTTTCACTTTGTGCCACCGATATTTGCTACAATTACACTTGAAGATATGGCGAATGTTTCTTTTGATAATACAGAAATTGCTTTTGCATACAAAACAAATAAAGCGTTAAAGAAAGCAAGGTTTTTATATAGCACTATGAGCTATCCTTTTTTTGTTCCTTTAAGTACAAGAATTACTCCTTTATTAATTAAAGGCAGATTACCTTTTATAAAAAAAATAGTTCGTAATACTATCTTTAACCAATTTGTAGGTGGCGAAACGTTAGAAGCTACAAAACCTATTTGTACTTTATTAGATAATCATGGTGTAAATATTATTTTAGATTATGGTGTAGAAGGTAAACAAGGAGAAATAAATTTTGATCAGGCAACAGAAGAATTTATCAGAGCTATAGACTTTGCTGCATCTCAAAAAAATATTCCTTTTATTAGTATAAAAATTACAGGTATTGCCAGATTTAATTTATTAAAATCGTTAGACGAAGCTCCAAGATTACGTAGTGGTATTCATGATAATGAAGTAGAAACACAAGAATGGGAAAGAGTAAAAGATAGATTATATGCTATTTGTGCTACTGCTGCAGAAAAAAATATTGGTGTATTAATAGATGCTGAAGAAAGTTGGATTCAAGACCCAATTGATAGAATTGCTATGGAAATGATGGCTACTTTTAATAAAGAAAAAGTTATTGTTTACAATACTATTCAACTTTACAGACACGATAGATTAGCGTTCTTAAAACTATCGCATAAAATAGCTTTACAACAAAACTTTTTATTAGGTATAAAACTTGTACGTGGTGCTTATTTAGAAAAAGAACGTAATAGAGCTGCTAATCATCAATACCCTTGCCCAATTCAAAAAACAAAAGAAAAAACAGATAAAGATTTTGATGCTGCAGTTGTGTATTGTATAGAGAACATTACAAATATTAGTACCATTATTGCCAGCCATAATGAAGAGAGTAATTTAAAAGCTTTTGATTTAATGGTACAAAAAAATATTCCTCATAATCATCAACACATACATTTTTCTCAGTTATATGGTATGAGAGATAATATTACTTTTAATCTTGCAAAAGAAGGCTGTAATGTAAGTAAATATTTACCTTTTGGTCCTATTAACGATGTAATTCCTTACTTAATGCGTAGAGCTCAGGAAAACTCATCTATTAGCAAACAAACCAATAGAGAGTTAGCATTAATAAAAAGAGAATTAGCAAGAAGAAAAGGTTAAGCCAATTAATTTATCAATTGTTTATTTTATTTCATATCAAAGTAATACAGATATGCTTACTTTTGATAGATACTTCTATTATTAAATAATGGGCATTGTACGCAAACAAAGTATTTACTCTTCTATATTTACTTATATTGGTTTTGGTATAGGGGCTTTTAATGTTTTATTTTTATTTCCTAAATTTTTTACTACAGAAGAGTTTGGACTTACAAGGCTTTTATTAGACATTGCTTTATTATATGCTACATTTTGTACGTTTGGTTCGTTGCCTATAACCTTAAAATTTTTTCCTTTTTATCAAACATATTTACCACCTAAAAAAAACGATTTATCTACACTTACCATTTTAATGAGTATAATAGGGTGTTTAATTTTTATTGCATTCTCTATAATTTTTAAAGATTTAATTATTAGAAAATATCATGCTCGTTCTCCCCTATTTACAGCACATTATCATTTATTATATCCTTTAACTATTTCTATTACCTTTTTTTACTTGTTTGAAAGTTATTTGTGGACATTAAAAAAAACAGTTACTACCAATATTGCTAAAGAACTTTTATTAAGAGTATTTGTAACTTTTTCTATTGCACTTTATTTATTTAAACTAATAGATATTGAGCAATTTTTTATTTTGTTTTCTATATCTTATATCCCATCAATACTAATGTTATTATGGGCTATCAAAAAAAGTAATAAGTTTAATCTTGTATTTAAAATAAGTACTGTTACTAAAAGATTAAAGTATAAAATGTTTTCGTTTGCTTTCTTTATTCTTTCTGGTAATGTATTAAATGTTTTATCTAAAACGATAGATACAATTATTATTGCAAGTCAATCTACAAATGGATTAACAGATGCTGCCATTTTTACAATACCAACATATATTATTACTTTAATGGATGTGCCTTTAAGAAGCATTTCATCTATATCAATACCTATTTTATCAGAAGCTTGGAAAGAAAAAAACAGATCTAAAATTTTAATGCTTTATCAAAAAACATCGTTGAATTTATTATTAATAGGCTTACTAATTTTTGGTACTATCTTTTTAAGTTCAGATAATATGGTTAGTTATTTAGGTAGCACATTTGCACCAATTAAAGAAATTATTTTAATACTGGGTATTGCAAAAATATTAGACTTAGGCTCTGGTCTTAATTCTCAAATTTTACTTTTATCTAAATACTGGAAAATAGATTTTATTACGAATATCTTTTTTGTTATTTGTGCTATACCATTAAACTATATTTTAATTAAAAGTAATGGAGTTATTGGTGCTGCTTATGCTAATTTAATTGCTCTTACTTTTTTTAATTTAATTCGTTTTTTTTATATATGGAAACTCTTTAAAATGCAACCATTTTCTATAAAAACTGTTTGGCTTATTTTAATAAGTTGTGGTTGCTTTTTACTTATTTACTTTATACCAAGTATCATCAATATTTATATTGATACAGTGGTAAGAAGTATTTTATTTGTAAGCATATTTAGTTATTGTATTATTAAGTTGAATATTTCTGAAGATATTACAGACCTCTTTAATAAATTTAAGCATAAATATTTAGCTAAATTTTAAGTTGAATTTAATACTTACACCTTAATTTTTATTTTGAAGTGTTAGATATAGCACTACTTTTGCGGCAATTAGAAAATAAAAAATATGAGTAACAGAACATTTACCATGATTAAACCTGATGCAACTTCTAAAGGTTATACAGGTGCAATTTTAGACATGATGATTAAAGCTGGATTTAGTATTAAAGCCATGAAATGGACAAGACTTACTAAAGAACAAGCTGGTGCATTTTATGAAGTACATAAAGAGCGTCCTTTTTATGGAGAATTAGTAGAGTTTATGAGTAGTGGACCAATTGTAGCTGCTATTTTAGAAAAAGAAAATGCAGTGGCAGATTTTAGAACTTTAATTGGTGCTACTAATCCTGCAAATGCAGATGAAGGAACTATCAGAAAAAAATATGCTGCTTCTGTTGGCGAAAATGCTGTACATGGTAGCGATAGCGATGAAAATGCAATGATAGAAGGCAACTTCTTCTTCTCTTCATTAGAAAGATTCTAGTAAAAAAATAACTGAATAGTTCTTAATGAAAGAGAGCTATTCAGTTATCTTAAATAATTTATTTAGAAGCTAAAACTTGTAGCAATAGATAAGCCTGTAGATGCTGGTACTAATCTACAAACTCCACCAACACACATTAAACCTTCTCTTTGTCTGCCATAAGAAACAATAATACTTGCAGAGCCTTTAGTAAATGATGTACCTACGTTGTAATAATGTGCTTTCTTAAAATCGTTGCCATAATTATATAAATCTGCAACAAAGAAATTAAACATTGGAGCAATTGTATATTCAATTGTTGCACTTGCCCAATTACCTCTATAATCATTTTTTACCCAAATATGTTGTACATCTGCTCTGATAGAATGCGTTTTCTTTAGTTTAATAATTGATTCTATAACAACAATATTACTTTGTACATTATCGCTACCAAAACCTTCTATTTTATTTTGATTGTACAATACATTCATATAAGTAAAGTTGGTTTTAAATTTACTGTTCCAAGATTTCTTTACTTCTATACTAAAATCTCTAAAATTTGTTTCACCTGCTTTAAAGTTGTAAATTTTTGTAGTATTAATATCTGTACCATCAAATGCTAATGCAGCATAATAAGCAAAGTTTACACCTAACTGCAAACCTGTTTTACCACCAAGTTTAGATTTTTTAGGAAAAGTTTTTAACCATTCAACTTGACCACCCATTTCTCCTGCAGAGTTTAAATTATTTCCTGGTAAAAATGAAAATCTTGTTTGTGCATTATATACATAAATATTGGTAAGTGCAAAATGATGTTGCTTTGTTAATGCAGGTACATAATTTAATATTAACTGATTTAGTTTTGCTTGTCTGTCTGTGTACATAGAAAAGTTGTTTACTTTTCTTAGCATAAAATTCCAAGATTCTTTTTTGCCAGATATGGTAGCTCCTAATTGTAATACATTGCCTGTAAAAAATCTGTTGGTATTAATTATTTTACCTAAATCGTTGATAGAGCCATCTTTTGTACGATAGGCATATTCTGCATTTAAGCTAATATTATTTTTTTGGTAAGATGATCTGATAGAAAATAAATGAACAGTTTCTGGATAATTATTAATTGTTCCATCATAACTTTCTTGTTTGCCAACATAACTTAAGCCTGTAGTAAATGCTCCATTTTTTTCTTCATTAATTTTAAATAATTTGTTTAAACTTAATTCAATATCACTACCCCAAATTACACCATTACCTGTAGTATAAGCATCTCTCTTTTTTCCATAAACTGCTTTAATAGTTACAGCATCTGAAGGTGTAATTAATAATTTACCACCAAATAGTGCATTATTAATTCCTAATTGTCTGTCTTCCCAAGAACGTAGTAATAAACCACTTCCAAATTGTTCATAAAAATGACCAAGTGTAGCACTTACATATTTAGAAGAATAAGCTGCATAATAATTAGTAATACCATTACCTTTTAAATTTTCTGGAAATCCTAATAAAATATTGGGTTCATAAGCTTCGTATTGTAAGCCTGCAGAAAAACCTTTATTTTGATAATTTACTTTTAAATAACTGTTAGATCTAAATCTATCATCAGGAGCAACAAATCCAATAGCATCATCTTTTTTATTATAGTACTGCATATTAGACTCAATAGAACCTGATAATTTTCCTAAATCAATTTTCTTTTTTTTAGATTGTGCATTTACTACCATAGAAATAGTTGTAAAACACATCAATAAAATACTAAACCTAAAGTTCATAATATTAGTTGAAGAATTATAAGATAGCAGCTTGAATTTTTTCAAATAGAACATCTTCGCTACCAGGAGAATAACCTGTATGTTTATAAATTAACTTACCCTTATGATATACTAAAGTGTAAGGGATATTAATAATGTTTAAAACTCTTTTTAAATCCTGATTAGGGTCGTACAAAATTTCATAGTTCCATCCTTTTCCTTTTGCTAAAGAAACTGCTTTTGCTTTAGAACGAGCATCATCTACACATACAGCATATAAAGTAACACCTAATTTTTCTTGCCAACTTTCATATACTTCATTTACAGCATCTAATTCTCTTAAACAAGGAGAGCACCAAGTAGCCCAAAAAGAAATAATTACTGGTTTGTCTGATTGCATTACATCTGACATCTGTACTACTTTACCTTTAGCATTTTTTAGCTTTATTTCATTTAAATTATCCTGAGCAAAACTTGCATTTGATATTAAAATAGTTATTAATACCAAAAAAATATTCTTAAAAAAATTAAACATATTATTTTGTCTTTTATTTTCGTGGGCAATATTATAACACCATTTTAAATAAAACACAAAAAATGCAAAAAAAATTTTTATTATCATTAGTAGTTCTATTTTCTACTTTAATGATTTTTACTTCTTGCTCTAAAAAGGATTCAGGCAATGGAAGTGGTACAACTAATACCATTACATCATTAACTGTTACTGCAAACAAATCTACAGTACAGGCAGATGGTTTTGATAAAGTTACTTTTACAGTAAAAGATCAATCAGGTAATGATGTTACTAGTTCAGTTTATATTTATATAGGAAGTACAATTAATGGAGGCAATTCAAGAATATTTAATATTCATGAAGTAGGAACATATAAAGTATATGCTAAAAAAGATACAATAAAAAGTAATGAACTTACTTTAACTGTTGCAAATCCTGGTGCTTCAAAATATACTACAAAAATTATAGCAGATGATTTTACAGGTACTTGGTGTGGTTGGTGTCCTAGAATGACTTATAAGTTTGGCAGATATATGGCAAATGACAATAGAATTTTTACAGTAGGTGTACACAATGGTGATGCTTATGCTTTAAGTTCAATTGAATCTTCACTTAGAAGTAAATTTGGTGTTTCAGGTTTCCCAACTGTTGTTATCAATAGAAATAGAGAATTTAATGAAGATGGAAATATAACAAGTGTTGCTGATAGTACAGACTTTGGAACATTTTTAAGAGAGAGAATGGTATTAGGTTTAGCTATTAACTCTACAGTTAGTGGTGGCATGTTAAATATTACAACTAAAGTAGGTTTTGATACTAATATTGAAGATGATTTAAAATTAGTGGTTTTAGTTGTTGAAGATGGTTTAATAAAATCTCAATCTAATTATTATCATAATTATCAAGCTGGTAATCCATATTATAATTTAGGAAATCCAATGTCATCATTTGAACATAATGGTGTATTACGTGCTACACCTACAGGCATTTTTGGAGAAACAATTACCAAATCAGCTCAAACAAAAAACAACACTTATACAGCAACACATTCTGTAAGTTTAAGTGGTATGAACTCATCTAACGTAAAAGTTGTTGCTTTTGTAACTTATGCTGATGGTAATATTAAAAAAGGTGTTTTAAATGCACAATGGGCAACTGCTGGTATAAATAAAAACTTTGATTAATTTCATTCATACATTTTATTAAAAGCTACTAATTTTTAGTAGCTTTTTTTATGCAATCATATTACATACCAAAACTTTGCTGCTATATTTGTTTTAATGAAACCAATAAGTTTTATCATAATTACTTATAACAGAGCTAATGATACTTTAGAGTTATTAGCAAATATTAGTTCCTTAAACAATGCTGTTAATTTATTGGCAGATGTAATTATTGTAAACAATGCTTCTACAGAAGATTATACTGATGTAAAAAAATATATTACAAATAATACTTCAATTCCATTTAAATATATAGATGCAACAGATAATTTAGGTGTAACCAAAGGCAGAAATTTTGCATTGCAATATGCACAAGGCGAAATATGTATTTTTTTAGACGATGATGCTATACTACAAAATAAAGATGCTCTTGAAAATGTACTAAAAGCTTTTGAAGATGATGGTATAAACAACAGAGAAATTGCCATTGTATCTTTTAAAGTATTATACTATCAAAATTTAGCGATGCAGGTAAATGCATTGCCTCATAAAAAATTTCATCAGTATAAACATTTGCCTAAGTTTTATACTTATTATTTTGCTGGTGGTGCACATGCTATAAAAAGAAAAGTTTTAAACGAAACTGGAAACTTACCAGAAGAATTTTTTTATGGTATGGAAGAATATGATTTAAGCTATAGAATAATTAATAATGGTTATTGTATAAAATACGATGCATCTATTGTAATGCTGCATAAAGAAAGCCCTGCAGGACGAAAACCTAAACATGAAAAACTACAAATGATGTGGGTTAATAAAGCTAAAGTTGCTTATAGATATTTACCTAAAATATATTTTTATTCAACTGCTATTATGTGGAGCTTTCAATATTTAAAAGAAACAAATTTTAATATCAAAGGATTTATAAAAGGTTGGCAACAAGTTGTAAATATTGCATCTACAGAAAAACGAACTCTTTTAAACAACCAAGCTTTAGCTTATTTAAAACAAACTAATGCAAGATTGTGGTATTAGTTTTTGGGTTTACTTATTTTCTTTATTTTATCTAATTTAATAGTTGGTGTAGTTGCACTATCATTGATAAATTCTTTCTTAGGAGTTTCACTCGTAGGTTTAGTTTCTTTAAGTGTTTGCTTTAATAAGTTTTTTTGCCTTTGCCCATAAGCATAAGACGAATCTATTAATGCTTTAAACTTTAATGTATTGTTGCTATAATATTGATAGCTCTTATAAAAAGTTTGAGCAGAAATATTATGTACTGCAAATATTTGTTGATACAAAGAATCTTGAGCAGTTAAATATTCTTTAGATTGTTTATCTTTTGGATGTGTAATTTTTAGTAATTCATCTGCACAAGTCATTTCCCAAATAATTACTTTCATAGTGTTTGCTGGTAAATGATTTTGTTGATGACAAGAAAATAATAATGCAACAATTAAAAAGAGATATGTTAGCTTCATACAATTATCTTAATTGTTCTTTATACTTTGCTAAATTGGCAATATCTAATAACGATAATAAATCTATAGCTTTATTTTTTTCTAAAGGCTCCGCATTTTTAAAAATACCAATTAATTCCGTTGATTTACTTTGCATAAAAAACTGCACAAACATAGTATTAGGATTATCTTTATTAAAACTTTGTATTTGAGATAATGCTTTTAAAATATTGCCTCTTGCATCTTTCTCTGCTTCGTACATTTTATCTAATCCTTGTCTGTAATAAGTATAAATAACATCATGTACTAAATTATATTTTGTATTCATTAAATTTTCTACTAAAAAATAACGATTACGTAACCCATCAAAAACACGCCAACCAGAAATATTTTTAGCTTCTGGTGCATTGTTTACAATGTTTTGTGCTTTTTGAAAAAATGGTTGTCCACCTTTTGGTGAAAAAGAATCATAATCCAATCCTATAATCATATTAGCATAATAAGCAAATATGGCTGTAAGGTTTGCTACTAAAGCATCTGAGCCTTGTACCCTACTTTCATTAAACTCTACTGGCTGATACTCTACATATTTAAAAGCAATATCTGCATCCATATAATTTAATAATGCAGCTTGATAAGATGAGTTAAAAACAGGACGTGCAGCTTGTATAGTTAAAGAACCTTTATAAACATCTTGCTCTACAATACTTTCTAAGTTTAATAAAAAATTACAAACAATTTTTTCATTTTCATTAAAAACATCTTTCGTCCATTTTCTGTTATTTAAAAAATTATTAAGCTGAGTTTGTAATGTAGTAAATATTTTTTTATCAACTGTAGAAGGTATTCTGCTTGATACTACAGTAACTTTTGCTCTTAATTCTTGAGCATTTAAAAAATTACTTAAACAAAAACTCAATAATAATGTTAATATTAAACTACGATACATCATACAATATTTCTAATAAATGAAACAATATCTTTTGCTACTGCATCTTTAGATTTTAAACTATAATCTTTGGTATTACCATCTTTATTAAGTATAGTAATTTTATTGGTATTTAATCCAAAGCCTGCACCTTTTTGCTTTAGCGAATTTAAAACAATAGCATCTGCATTTTTAGATTTTAACTTATTTAAAGCATTTAATTTTTCTTGCTGTGTTTCTAATGCAAAACCTATTAGTAATTGATGTTTCTTTTTTATACTTCCTAAATAAGCTAAAATATCTTTATTTTTTATTAGTTGAAGTGTTAGCTCATTTTCTTTTTTCTTAATTTTTTCTTTAGCTGTTTGCTTAGGTTTATAATCTGCAACTGCAGCAGCCATAATAGCAATATCAGTATGTTTAAATTCTTTAACTACTGCATCATACATTTCGTCTGCAGTTTTTACAGCTAATATTTTTATTCCTTTATAAGGTGTGGCAACTTGTACTTGACCTGCAATAATTGTAACATTAGCACCTTGTAAATACATTTCTTCTGCAATAGCAAATCCCATTTTACCTGTTGAGTAATTACCTAAAAACCTTACAGGGTCTAAAGCTTCGTGTGTACCACCTGCAGTAATTAAAATATTTTTTTTATGAAAAATTGTTGCTCTTAAAAAATTTTCAACAACATAAAAATAAATTGCTTCAGGTTCTGCCATTCTTCCTTCACCAATTAAACCACTGGCTAACTCTCCTTTATTTACAGTAATTATGTGTACACCATCTTTTTTTAACGATTGTAAATTTCTTTGTGTAGTAGCATGTTTCCACATGTCTTCATCCATTGCAGGAGCAATTACAATTGGGCAAGTAGCAGAAAGATAGGTAGCTAATAACATATTATCGCAAATACCAACAGCCATTTTTGCTAATGTATTACAGCTAAGTGGGGCAATAATCATTACATCTGCCCATCTGCCTAACATTACATGGTTTTCCCATTCATCATTTTCTGCTAAGGTAGTTACTACTTTATTTTTAGATAAAACAGCCAATACTAAAGGCGATACAAATTCTTTTGCAGCAGGTGTAATTACAACTTTTACTTCAGCATTTGCTTTTATAAATTGTCTGATTAATAAAATTGTTTTATAAGCAGCAATACTGCCTGTAATTCCTATTAATATTTTTTTGCCTTGCAACATGTATGTTTAATGAGATTAAAGATAAATAAAAACGACAGTAAATGTACTGTCGTTTTTTAATATTATAAAGTAGAAAGATTATTTAAATAAATCTTCGTCATTATTTTTTCTATAATAAATTTTATCTTCTAAAAATTCTTCAGTAGCTAAAATTGCAGAGTTAGGCATTTTTTCATAAGCTTTAGAAATTTCAATTTGTTCTTTGTTTTCATGAATTTCTTCTAAGTTATCAGTATGGCTAGCAAACTCTTCTAATTTACTATGCAATTCATCTTTCAATGAAACATTAATTTGATTAGCTCTTTTACTAATAATAGATATTGACTCATAAAGATTACCAGTAACCTTTTTAATATCTGCAAGGTTTTTTGTTTCAATTACATTGGTAGTATTAGCACTAAGCTGTCTTCTTAACTTGCTCATTTTTTATTTTTTTAATAAAGTTTAATGATAAATTTTTATATCGTTCAGATTCTGAGAAAAATTTACTGTCATGAAATCTTTCAGAAAAATCTAAACACTCTCTAATTACATTTTCAAATCTTTCTTCTTGTTTAGAAGGTATGCTCATTTCTGCATATTTATAATAAGATTTTATTACAAGCAATTTATATTCATCTGCTTTTTTAGAATCTGGAAAATTTTCAGATACAGATGAATAACTTATTGCAGCAGCTTTAAAATAACCTAAATTATAATAAAGTTCAGCACTTTTAAATTCTTTTTGCTCTAACTTTTCTCTGCATAAATCTATAATGTTAGAGGCATCTTTTAATCTTGTAGATGTAGGATGTGTATTAATAAAAGCCTGCATTAAACCAATAGTTTTATGTGTATTGGTTTGGTCTAAATCTACTTTTGGCGATTGTTGATAAAAACAATAAGCTCTCATATATTCACACTCTTCTGCTCTTGCACTACTTGGAAAAGTTTCTACAAAATTTTTAAATAAATTTTCTGCATTCAAATAATCCTTATCATAAAAATAGCAATAAGCAAATTTGTAATAAGTATCTTCAAACTGAGCAGTACCTTTTACATAAGGAAAAACTTCTTCAAATAAAATTTGTGCATAACGATATTTCTGCTTAGCATAATATTGTTCTGCCATTTTAATTTTATATTGATTGTCTTTACTCTTCTGAATTTTAGAAAATTTAGAAGCACAAGATGCTAATACAATTGCTAAAGAGAAATATAGAAAAATTTTTTTCATGCGAAGTGTGCAAAATTAGGGTTTTAGCGGCAAATTATGCAACTCATATTATATAAAAATAATTTAGATAGTTAATAATTATACAAAAAGCAGTATTCTTTTAAAATACTGCTTTTTAAATTAACTATTTATGCCATGTATTAAAGCGTATTTAATACATTATTCATGCTTCTTACAGCTTCTGCACTTTTATTAAAAGCTGCTTGTTCAGCTTCATTTATTTTAAAGTCTAATATTTTTTCCCAACCATTTTTACCAATAATTACAGGTACACCTAAACAAATATCTTTTTGTCCATACTCTCCATCTAATGCAACACAACAAGTAAATAATTTTTTCTCGTCACGTACAATAGCTTCTACTAAAGCAGCACCTGCAGCACCTGGTGCATACCATGCACTTGTACCAATTAATTTTGTAAGTGTAGCACCGCCAACCATTGTATCATTTACAATTTGGTCTTGTTGTTCTTTAGATAAAAAATCTGTAACAGGTGCACTATTCCATGTTGCTTTACTAATTAAAGGAATCATCGTAGTATCTCCATGACCTCCTATTACTACAGCATTTAAATCTGATGGACTAGCACCTAAATGTTGGCTTAATTGATATTTAAAACGACTGCTATCTAAAGTACCACCCATACCAATAATTCTATTTTTAGGTAAGCCTGTAGATGTTAATGCTAAATAAGTCATAGTATCCATTGGATTACTAATAATTATAATGATAGCATTAGGGCTATGTTGTAAAATATTTTGACAAACATTTTTTACAATACCTGCATTAGTGCCAATTAACTCTTCACGTGTCATTCCTGGTTTACGAGGAATACCAGATGTAATAACTACTACATCGCTACCTGCTGTTTTAGCATAATCATTTGTACTACCAACAATTCTTGTATCAAAACCTAATAATGCTGCAGTTTGCATCATATCTTGTGCTTTACCTTCTGCAAATCCTTCTTTAATGTCTAATAAAACTAATTCTGTTGCAAGTTCTTTACGTGCAATATTATCAGCACAAGTTGCTCCTACTGCACCTGCACCTACTACTGTTACTTTCATAATTAATGATTTTATATTGTAAGATGATTTTTTTGCGTTGCAAATGTACGACTTGTATGTATATTGAATAGCTATTAAAAATTGAATTTAAAAAATAATATAGCTGCATTTGTAGTTTTATAAATAAAAAAAGCCTGCATAAAGCAAGCTTTTATTACAAACCCCCCATTAAAAATTAGTTTAGTTTTTTATTTAGTGTTGATACTTGTTGTTGTAAATTATCTACTATATTAGCTAATTGACCAATTTCCCAACGCTGTACACTATTGGCTTTTTGTAAAATATATACAGCTTTCCAAACTTCTAAAACATCATCTGTATTTAAATTATAAGGCTCATAAATTGGGTTATCGCTCATTAAGGTTATAGTATCTTTAGGTTTTAGATTTTTAATTAATCTTTTATAAACTACTCCATCACTTTTACTTAATAATATATAAGTATTACTACTTTTTACATCATCTAATTTTTCAATTTTTTCGCCTACAATTACACTGCCACTTGGTGTAGGCATCATACTATCGCCAATAATTTCAAAAGCTCTATAATCTCCATGTGTAAGCATGGGTAATGTAAAAGTATTTAACTCATCTAAAAAATCTGGATCTGCATAGCCATTTAAATAACCTGCTGCTGCTTTTTGTGGTACAAAATAAATTAGTCCATTACCGGCATTTGTAGTTTTTAATTTTCTTCTTTGTTCTAAATAACTGCCTTTATCATTAGCTTCTGCAGCTAAATCTTTCAGCAATAACTCGTCTAAACTTAGTTTAAACATTTGAGAAATAATTTCTAAAACTTCTAATTTAGGCTCTGCTCTTTCTTCTTCATAAGCACCAATTAATGAACGTTTAATTTGTAACTTATTTGCAAATTCTTCTTGTGTCCAAGAACGTTGTTTGCGTAAAAAGCGTAAATTTTTTCCTGCAAAACTCATAGCTAATTGATTTAGCTGCAAAATACTAACTTATTTAGTATTTACCAAATATTTTTTAAAGAAAGTTGATACAAATGAAAAAAAATAGCTAGTCAAAAAATAAAAGAGGGAAACGAAGAATCGTTTCCCCTTTCAACCCTAAACCCTTAAAAAACGGATACAATAGTACTAAAACTATTTGAAATGAAATTTACTAAATACGATTAAATTTACTAATTACTTTACAACAATTTTTAAAATAGATAGTTATAAAGTAAGAATCTTTAAATATGTTATGACTGTTTAATTTTATCTGGATTTTTTTTAATAAAGTCGTCCCAACCTTTAAAACTATTTTTATTTTTAGTAAATCCATGACTGGTTTGATAATGATGACATAATGCAACTGCAAGTGCATCAGTAGCATCAAAATATTGTGGCTTTTCTTCTATCAATAAAATTTGTTGCAACATTTTCCATACTTGTTCTTTATCTGCATTGCCATTACCTGTAATAGATTGCTTTACTTTTTTAGGAGAATATTCTGTAACATCTAAACCTGCTTGCATTGCTGCTGCAATAGCAACACCTTGTGCCCTACCAAGCTTTAACATACTTTGTACATTTTTACCAAAAAAAGGTGCTTCAATAGCAAAGGTTTGTGGTTTGTATAACTTAATTATCTCACTAACTTTTGTATGAATTTTTTCTAATCGTTTATAAATATCTTTATAACTAGTAAGCTTTAATGTATCCATTAACAATACTTGTTGTTGTTGCTTATCTACTTTTAATAAAGCATAACCTAATAATTGTGTACCAGGGTCTATACCAAGTATTATTTGTGGCTTATTCATTTACTAATAAAAATTATACATCAAAAGTAACAGTATATTTTAATTACAATATTCTATATTACATTTGAAACTTAAATAAATAATCATTGAGTAGTATAAAAAAACTTGCAGGAGAAACAATGTGGTATGGACTTAGTTCTATAGCTGCAAAGTTTATTAATTACTTACTTACTCCCTACTTAACGTTTAAATTTTCTAATGCAGGTTATGGCGAAATGAGTATTATTTATGCTTTCATTCCTTTTATGAATATCATATTTACTTATGGAATGGAAACTACTTTTTTTCGTTATGTAAATAAAAATAATGCAAAAGAAGTTTATAGCACTATATCTATTTCAATATTGATATCTACAGCTATTTTTAGTTTGCTTTTATATTTATTACATCAACCATTAGCTACATTATTAACAATAGAAGCTCATGCTGATTATTTATATTGTACCATTATTATTATTGCATTAGATGCTTTATCTGCTATACCATTTGCTAAACTTAGGCAAGATGGAAGACCTATCAAATTTGCCTTTATTAGAATTTTTGGTATTCTGTTAAATATTGCATCTATTTATTTCTTTTTAAGTATTTGTCCTGCATGGATAAAAGAAAATCCTCAACATTGGTGTAGTAAATTTTATAATCCTGATTGGGCTGTTGGTTATGTTTTAGTGGCTAATATATTTCAATCTGCATTTACATTATTATTATTATCTAAAGAATTGATAAGTTTTAAATGGCAATTTAATAAACAACTTTGGAAAGAAATGATGCTGTATAGTTTGCCCTTAATTATTGCTGGTTTTGCAGGAATGATTAATGAAACTTTTGATAGAATAATGTTAGGTTGGTGGGCACCTGTAAATTCTTTAGAAGCTGCAAAAGCAGAAGTAGGTATTTATGCTGCATGTTATAAATTATCTATCTTAATTACCTTATCTGTTCAAGCATTTAGAATGGGTGCAGAGCCTTTCTTTTTTAAACAAGCTAAAGAAAAAAATGCTCCTGCTACTTATGCTCGTGTAATGAAGTTTTTTGTTATTACACTTTGCTGTATGTTTTTAATAGTTGTTTTATATTTAGATGTTTGGAAAAATTTTATTCAAAATCCTGCTATGTGGGTTGGCTTAAAAGTTGTACCAATTTTATTATTAGCCAATATGTTTTTAGGTATTTATTATAACTTGAGTATTTGGTATAAGTTAGGTAACAAAACTATTGCAGGTGCATATATTACTTTAATTGGTGCAGTAATAACACTGGCTATTAATTACTTTTTTATTCCTTATTATAGTTATATGGCTTGTGCTGTAGCAACTTTTGTTTGTTATGGTACTATGATGTTTGTTAGTTATATCTGGGGGCAAAAAGAATATCCTATTCCTTATGCATGGAAAAAATTAATTGCCTATATCATCACAGCTGTTATAATTTATCTAATTCATTATGCTGCTATTCAATGGTTACAAGGGTTTTTGTATAAAATGGTTTTAGCTACATTGTTATTTATTGTATATAGCTTGTTTATTTTTATGTTAGAGAAAAAAGAATTAAAACAATTACCCTATTTAGGTAAACTAATAAAGTAATATTACAATGTAATGACATTAGACTGTTTCTTTTTCCAAACTCAACAATGAACTTATAATAATTTTGCACTTTAAAATTGTTGGTTATGAAGATTGTAATTATAGGAGGCGGTTTTGCAGGATTAAAACTTGCCAGAAGCCTTAATAATAAAATAGGTATAGAAGTAACACTTATCGATAAATTTAATTTTCATCAGTTTCAGCCATTATTTTATCAAGTTGCTACAGCTGGTTTAGATGCAAGTAATATTTCTTTCCCTCTTAGAAAAGTTTTTCATAAAAGTAAAAATGTACGCATAAGATTAGCAGAAGTTACAGCTATACAAAGCGATAAAAATTTAGTTGTAACCAATATTGGCAATTTTGAATATGATCATTTAGTAATTGCTACTGGTGCAGATACCAATTTTTTTGGTAATACAACATTGCAACAAAATGCTTACCCAATGAAAAATACAGTAGAAGCTTTACAAATAAAATACAAGCTTTTACAAAATATTGAAAATGCTTTAGTATTAAATGATAAAGATGCTATTGAAAAATTATTAACTGTAGTTGTAGTAGGTGGTGGACCAACAGGTGTAGAAATTAGTGGTGCTTTAGCAGAAATGAAAAAATATGTTTTACCTAAAGACTACCCTGAAATAAATTTTGCTACCATGAAAATTTATTTGTTAGAAGGCACTAACAGAACCTTAGCAGCTATGAGTGAAAAAAGTAGTAAATACTCATTAGCATATTTACAAAAGTTGGGGGTAATTGTAAAAACAAATGCAATTTTAGAAAACTTTGATGGTACTACTGTAACACTAAAAGATGGTTCTACCATACTTACTAATACTGTAATTTGGGCTGCAGGTATTAAAGGAAATGTACCAGATGGTATTGATGCAAGTATTATTGTAAGAGGCAACAGAATTAAAGTAGATAGATATAATAAAGTACTTAATCAAAAAAATATTTATGCTTTAGGCGATGTAGCTTATATGGAAACTCCTTTATATCCTAATGGGCATCCTCAAGTAGCAAATGTTGCCATTAATCAAGCAAAAGTGTTGGCTAATAATTTTCTTAAAATATTAATGTTTCAGCAAGATTTAACTCCTTTTGAATATAAAGATAAAGGCAGTATGGCTACTGTTGGCAGAAACCTTGCTGTTGTTGATTTTCCTAAACCTACCATGTTTTTTAAAGGTTTTATTGCTTGGTATATTTGGATGGGTTTACATTTATTTTTATTAGTAGGTGTTAAAAATAGAATTCAGGTTTTTGTAAATTGGATATATAATTATTTAACCTACGATCAGGATTTAAGATTAATTTTTAAAAAACCTTCATCAGCTAAAAAAGTATAAACTACTTTTCATATTAATAAATAATTTTTCAATTAGTATATTCACGCCTTAAAAAATTGTAAGTATGAAAATGTTTTTGCATAAACTAACATTAGTTGTTGTAATATTTTTTGTTAGCAATATTCTTTTAGCACAAGATGCTATAGATTATAAAACACCTCCAAAAGAAATAGCAGATTTATTATTAGCAAAGCCTACACCAACTGTAAGTGTTGATAGCAAAGGAGATTGGTTACTTATTTGCGAAAGAAGCAGTTATCCTTCTATAGAAGAATTAGGACAACCAGAATTTAGGGTAGCAGGTTTAAGAATTAATCCTAACAATTATTCTTTAAGCAGACAGAATTATTTTAATATGCTAATATTAAAAAATATTAAAACTAATAAAGAACATAAAATAGTTGGTTTGCCTATTAACTTGCAAGCAAGTAATATTCAATGGAGCCCTAATGAAAAGAAAATTGCTTTTACAAACACTACTCATCATTCTGTAGATTTATATGTAATAAATATTAATACACTTACTACAACTAAAATTAATAAACAACCATTAAATATTGTTATGGGAGGCTCATTTGCTTGGCATGGCGATGATGCATTAATGTATAAAACAGCTATTGCTTTAGCAACAATGTATCCTAAAAAACCTATTAAACCTATTGGACCAGCTGTACAAGAAAATTATGGAAAATCTGCACCAGGGCGTACTTATCAAGATATGATTAAAACACCTTACGATGAAAAACTATTTGAATTTTATGCAAAAGCTCAGTTAGTTTTAAATACAAATGGTATAGAAAATAAAATTGGTAAACCTGCTATTTATAAGTCTTTTGCAGCTTCGCCAAACAGAGCTTATATATTAATGGAAACTGTTCAGAAACCTTATTCTTATTTAGTACCTGCTTATGGCTTTGCATCTACTGTTGATATTACAGATATGAAAGGTAATCTTGTAAAACACATGGCAGATTTACCTTCTGCAGAAACAAGACCTTCTGGAAAAGATAATGTACAAAATATTGCAAGAAGTTTTTCTTGGAGAGATGATGAAGCTGCAGACCTTACTTGGTGCGAGCCTTTAGATAGTGGTTTAATAAAAAATAAAGTTGATTATAGAGATATTGTTTATGCAATAGCTGCTCCTTTTAAAGGTGAAAAAAGAGAACTATTTAAAACTACTATGCGTTATAGATATACCATTTGGGGTAATTTATCTTTTGCTTGGGTTGTAGAGGGTTTAAGTAGTAAAGATGTAACAAGAGTAAATCATTACAGCTTTGCAGAAAAAAAATTAGATAAAATATTTGAAAGAAATACTACTGATGCTTATAGTAATGAAGGCTCTCCTGTAACTACTAAAAATGTTTATGGTAAAAATGTAATTAATATTGTAAACAATACTTTTTTACTCAATAATACAACAGGCTCATCACCAAAAGGCGATTTGCCATTTATTGCTTTATACGAAATAAATGCTAAAAAAAGCAATATTTTATGGCGTTGTAAAGAAGGAAGTTTTGAATATGTAGTAAAAGTACTTGACCCTACTAACTTAAAATTAATAACAAGAAAAGAATCTAAAACAGAAGTACCTAATTATTTTATTACTACATTAAAAGGTGGTGAAACAACAACTGCATTAACAAATTTTAAAAACCCCTACCCTTCTTTACAAGGTATAAAAAAAGAAAAAATAAAATATACCAGATTAGATGGTGTAGAACTAACAGGAAATTTATATTTACCTAAAGATTTTAAAGAAAATAGTGGCGAACAATTGCCTTTAATTATTTGGGCTTATCCAAGAGAATATTTTAATGCAAATGATGCAAGCCAAGTAAGAGGTAGTGAAGATATTTTTACTACTATTAGTTGGGCTAGCCCTATATTTTATGTAACACAAGGTTTTGCTGTTTTAGATAATGCAGAAATGCCTATTGTAAGTACTGATGCTAAAACAAAACCTAATGATAATTTTATAGACCAATTAAAAATGAATGCTGAAGCTGCAATTGATTATTTAGT
>CAUJDL010000057.1 GCA_963169635.1 Bacteroidota bacterium | reverse complement strand
TCTATATAATTACCTGCAGAGTCATAATTACTTTTATAAGGTTTGTAGTTAAATGTAAGTAATACTACTTCTTTATTCCAAGCCATACTTAAATTATCATCACTACTTAAATAAGCAAAATCTTTTTCTTGCGATAAATTTTCTGCTTTAAATTCTTTTTGGCTTTTAATAAATTTTTCAAACTTTTCTTTATCTTTTAAACTTACTAATAAGTTAGAAGAAGTAGTAATACCTTTTTGGTATGTGCCTGATTGTAACATAAAGAAGAAAATATTTTCTTCTAAACTGATACCACTATTTTTAAAATCTTCCCATTTCTTTTTATCATCTAAACTAAAATTTTTCATCTCATCTTTAAATCTGTTTAAGAAACTATCTAAACTTAAATTACCAGATTTTAATTTTTCGTCTAACGACTTAGGATTGATAACAACTACAGCACTAGCATCTTTAGGAATATACTTTGCTTGTTTGGGTACTTTTTTGCCACAAGAAGCAACTATAAAAGCTACTGCTGCAATTAAAAAGATTTGATAAATTTTCTTATTCATATAAATATTTGAAAAACGAAAATAAAAATATTATTTAATATTAGGCATTATTGTATTTCTTTTATGTTAAAAGGTTTAAAATATATTTAGTTGGAGAATGTAAACATAAAAAAAGCTAAAGATGTAAAACTCTTTAGCTTCTTAACTTATAAAATAATACTCACTTACATATTTGCTTGTATTTTTTTATCTAAAACACTTTTTGGTACTGCACCAATTTGTTTATCTACTACTTTACCACCTTTAATAAAAAGTATTGCAGGTATTGATGTAATGCCATAGTTTACACTAACGTTAGGATTATTATCTACATTTACTTTACCAATATTTACTTTTCCTGCATAATCTTTTGCAAGTTCTTCAATTACTGGACCAATTGCACGACAAGGACCACACCATTCAGCCCAAAAATCTATTACTGTTAATTTATCGCTTTCTAAAACTTCTTTTTGAAAGTTTGCGTCATTAAATTCTAATGCCATAAATGTTTATTTTAGTTTTGTAAAAAATCTGTTCTTTTAATGTTCAGTATTCATCAAAAATAGCTCCAATTTGTTTTTTATGCTTAAATGACTTTTCCACATGTATTTTGTATGACTAATTTAAGATAAATATGACAAGGAGGCATAAGATGTAAAGTTATTTGGTAGCTGGTATTTGAGAAATTACTATATATCCTATTGCACAAAGTAATAAAATTACCATAGCTACAATAATAATTAATTCTTGTGTTTTTAATTTTCTTTTATGTTTTCTAACTCTTTTTTTGTGTGTTTGTTTACGTAACTGATGGTTTAAATCTTTTACATAAGCTTGAATGTTTTGTTTGTCTTTTATTTGTTCTAAGCCTTCAACTGCATCATTAATAAAATTGTTTTCTGCCATTTTAAGTTCTAAAGCATAGCGTTGTTCTGCTGTTAAATTATCTTGTACATAAGCTAATAAATCTTCATCAGCAGGTATATTATCAGTTAATATTTTTTTATTTTCTGTCATGAGTTAGTAGGCATATTATTTTGCATAATGAGTTTTAAATTTCTTTTTCCGTTTTGTATAAAACTTTTTACTTGAAGTAGCGTAAAGCCTGTAGTAGCTGCTATTTGCTGATAAGTATTTTGTTGTAAGTAAAATAATTGAATACAAATTTTTTGTTCATCTTTTAATTCTTCAACTGCATTGGCTAAGCTTGTTAATGTTTGTTCTTTTTGTATAAATTGTTCTACATTAAATTCATCTGCAGCTATTAATATATCATCTGTATTTTCTGTTACTAAATTTTTATTTCTTAATTGCATTAAGCAGTAATTACGTGTAAGAATATATATCCAACTTTTAAAATAGGTAACCTTATATTTTTTTAGTTCGGTAAGTGCTTTTAAAAAAATTTGTTGTACTGCATCTTTGGCTTCTTCTTCATTTTTTAAATACTTCATACAAGTACCTAATAAAAGTAATGTATAGCGTTCTAACAAAATGCCAATCCATCTACTATCATGAGTTTTATAGTAAGAGTTTAGAAGTTCATTATCGCTAGTATGGGCATATTTTTCTTTATCCACCTGAAGTAAAAATTGCAAAGTAAACTTAAACCTATTTAATGATATTTTAAAAAATATTTTAGCAGGTTATTTATAGTATTTTATGGCTAAAAATGCTATATGTCTTTATCTTCATTACATCCCCTTATTTTTGTAATTATCAATTAAAAATTTCTATCAATTTTAAATATTTTAACTATGGCAGCAAGAGCAGATTTATTTCAAAGTCCAGATTATTATTTATTAGATGAATTATTAACAGAAGAACATAAATTAATTCGTGAGTCTGTTCGTAACTATGTAAAAAAAGAAATTTCGCCAATAATAGAAGACTATGCTCAACGTGCTGAGTTTCCTGAACAAATTGTGCAACAAATGGGAGCTTTAGGTTGCTTTGGTCCTACAGTTCCTGTAGAATATGGTGGTGGTGGTTTAGATTATATTGCTTATGGATTAATGATGCAAGAATTAGAAAGAGGTGATAGTGGTGTACGTAGTACTGCAAGTGTACAAGGTAGTTTAGTTATGTTTCCTATACATGCTTATGGAAGTGAAGAACAAAGAAAAAAATATTTACCCAAATTAGCTAGTGGCGAATGGTTAGGTTGTTTTGGACTTACAGAACCTAATCATGGTAGCGACCCAAGTAGTATGCTTACTAATATTAAAGATGCTGGCGACCATGTAATTTTAAATGGTGCTAAAATGTGGATTAGTAATGCACCATTTGCACAAGTGGCTGTTGTTTGGGCAAAAGATGAACAAGGTATTGTTAGAGGCTTAATTGTAGAACGTGGTATGCAAGGTTTTTCTACACCTACTACACATGGCAAATGGAGTTTAAGAGCAAGTGCTACTGGTGAGTTAGTTTTTGATAATGTAAAAGTGCCTAAAGAAAATATTTTACCTAATGTACAAGGTTTAAAAGGTCCATTAAGTTGCTTAACTAAAGCAAGATTTGGTATTGCTTGGGGTGCATTAGGTGCTGCAATGGATTGTTATGATACTGCATTACGTTATAGTAAAGAAAGAATACAATTTGATAAACCAATTGCTAGTTTTCAAATACAACAAAAAAAATTAGCAGAAATGATTACCGAAATTACCAAAGGTCAATTATTAGTATGGCGTGTTGGTGTATTAATGAATGAAGGTAAAGCTACACCTCAACAAGTAAGTATGGCTAAAAGAAATAGTTGCGAAATAGCTACTAATATTGCCAGAGATGCAAGACAAATGTTAGGTGGTATGGGTATTTCTGGAGAATACAGTATTATGCGACACATGATGAACTTAGAAAGTGTAATTACTTATGAAGGTACTCATGATATTCATTTATTAATTACAGGTATGGATGTTACAGGAATTAATGCTTTTAAATAAACTAACAACTTAAATTGTTAGTGACTAAAAAATAACTTTCAATTCGTTGAAGCATTTACACATTATTTGTTTTACTGTTCCTTATCCACCAGATTATGGTGGAGTAATAGATTTGTTTTGGAAATTACCTGCACTACAAGCTGCAGGTGTAAATATTCATTTACATTGTTTTGATTATGGTAGAGGCAAACAAGATGAATTAAATAAATATTGTGCTACTGTAAATTATTATCAAAGAAAAACAGGGCTACAAAGTATTAGTTTTAAAGTGCCTTATATAGTATCATCTCGTAGTAGTAAAATGCTCATTCAACATTTATTAAAAGATGATTATCCTATTTTAATGGAAGGCGTACATAGCAGCTTTATTTTAAATGATGAAAGATTTAATGATAGAAAAAAAATAGTTCGTTTGCATAATGTAGAGCATCATTATTATCATCATTTATATCAATCTTCTTCATCATTTTTTAAAAAAATATATTATTTTATAGAAAGTTTTTTATTAAAAAAATATGAACAAACAATCATTAGAAAAGCTAATGAATTATGGGCTGTAACGATAAAAGATAAAGATTTTTTTTACCAACAATATCAGTTTAAACAAACAAAATATTTGCCTATTTTTTTGCCAGATAATTGGCAGTTTAATGTACAAGAAGGAAAAGGAAATTATATTTTATATCAAGCAGATTTAAGTGTAGATATTAATGAGCGTACAGCAATTTGGTTGTTAGAAAATATTTGTAAGCAATTGCCTTTTAATTTTTTTATTGCAGGAAAAAATCCAACTACTTTTTTACAACAACAAATAGCCAAATATACCAACGTAACATTAATTGCTAATCCTACAAATGATAGTATGCAGCAGTTAATTAAAGAAGCACATATTAATATATTACCTTCTTTTAGTAATACAGGTATAAAATTAAAATTATTAAATGCTTTGTTTAATGGACGCTTTTGTTTGGTAAATAAAGCAAGCATTGAAGGTACAGGTTTAGATGAATTATGTGAGATTGCTAATGATGTACCTACTATGCAAAATACTATTACTCAGTTAATGCAACAATCATTTGTGTTAGATGATATTGAACAAAGAAAAAAAATATTACTTGCTATTTATCATAATAACAACAATGCAAAGCAAGTAGTACAATGGATTTGGGACAATAATTGATTTTTAATTTTTCTTAATTTATTTAGTTATTATTTTGCATAATGGCAAAAGAAATGAATAACAGGCAGGCTTTTTTTAATTTCTTCATAGAAGATAAATATGAAGCAGGTATAGTATTGTTAGGAACAGAAGTAAAAAGTATAAGAGATGGAAAGCTAAGTTTTAATGATGCTTTTTGTTTTTTTGATAAAAATGAATTATGGCTAAGAGGTCTGTATATTGCTGAATATTCTCATGGTACTGTAAATAATCATATTGCTGTACACGACAGAAAATTATTATTACAAAAAAGAGAGTTAAGAAAGTTACAAGCCAAATTAAAAGATAAAGGTTTAACCATTATTCCATTACGTGTATTTTTTAATGATAAAAATTTAGTAAAAGTAGAAATTGGTTTAGCTAAAGGAAAAAAATTGCACGATAAAAGAGAAACTATTAAACAAAGAGATGTAGAACGTGAATTAAAACGATATAAACCATAGTTTATAAAATACAGTTACCTTTATTAAAATTTTTGAATAGTGCAATCTAATAATATTTCTTTTATTAAATATGCTGTAAAATTATTAGTGCTATATCTTGTACTAGATTATGGTACACATTTTTTTATAGGTATTACTGCACCTGGAGGCTATTATGTAGAATGGTTAGATAAGTATTTTAATTATGTAAATTGGCTTAGAAGTTTTCTTTTAAATAGTGCAAAATATTTAATGGGGCTTTTTGGTTACGATGCTTATTTAGCATCGCCAATATTAATAAGAATTAAGCATGGTGCAGGTGTACAACTGGTTTACTCTTGTTTAGGATATGGAGTATTAAGTTTTTGGATTGCTTTTGTAGTTGTAAATAAAGCAAAACTTTTATTTAAGATAAAATGGTTAGTAGGTGGTTTAGCCATTATACTATTATCAAATATTTTAAGAATTTGCATTTTATTAATTGCGTTACAAAAAAAAATGTACAAACCATTTTCAATAGATCATCATACATTTTATAATATAGTAGCTTATTTAATTGTAATAGCTATGATGTTTTTATATTTAAAACAATTAAAGAAGCAACAAGCTGCTACAAACAAATAAAAAAAGAGCAAACATTTTGTTTGCTCTTTTTAGTTAATTCATTAATTACTTTATCCCATATTATGAAATACTTTACTTACATCATCATCTTGTTCTAAGCGTTCAATTAATTTACTTATATCTTCTGCTTGAGTATCAGTTACAGGAACAGTTGTAGTTGGTATCCATTCTAACTCTGCACTTATTGGAGTAATATTTTGTTCTTCTAATGCTTTTTGTAAATTACCAAAATCAGTAAAAGCACTACGCATTACTATTATATTATTTCCTTCATCATCGGTACTTTCTCCTAATTCTTCTAAACCAAAATCTATTAATGATAATTCTAAATCATCTATATCTAAACCCTCTGGTTTTAATTTAAAAACGCCCATTTTTTTAAACTGAAAACTTACACTTCCACTATTACCTAAGCTGCCACCACCTTTGTTAAAATGGCTTTTTACATTAGCTACAGTTCTTACATGATTATCTGTGGCAGTTTCTACTAAAATAGCTACACCATGTGGTGCATAACCTTCGTATAAAATTTCTTCATAGTTGTCCATTTCTTTGCCCATTGCTCTTTTAATAGCAGCTTCAACTCTGTCTTTGGGCATGTTTACGCTTTTAGCATTTTGCATACATCTGCGTAATGCAGGGTTGGTATTAGGGTCGTTTCCTCCTGCTTTTACAGCAATAGCAATTTCTTTACCAATACGTGTAAATTGTTTTGCCATTCTGTCCCAACGGGCAAACATGGTTGCTTTTCTTACTTCAAAAATTCTTCCCATAAAATATTTAATTACTAGATGTGTTTATTAAGGCTGCAAAAATAAGTTCTTAAATAAAATAAGCTGATAAATAATCTTTCAGTAATAAAAGAAACTTGTAGAAAAATATTAACCTCAATAATAAATAAACAAAATAAATTGTAAAATTACCAACCACCACTGGCGCCACCACCACCACTCCAACCTCCTCCAAAGCCACCAAAACCGCCACTTCCACCATCACTCCAACCTCCTCCACTACTACTTCTTCCACCACTGTTTAATAATCCTAACCAAAATAAATTAGATGCTACATCAGAGCTACCTCTTCTGTTCATTACATTTCCACCACCACCACCTCTACTGTTACCTACAATCATTAAAATAACAAATAAGATAATGAAAAATATTAAAATATCTTTTCCGCTTACTTCATCATTATTTTTTTTTCTTTTTACTTTATACTCACCTGCTGCTGCTTTACTTAAATCATCTACTGCTTTATTAATTCCAGATAAATAATTGCCTTGTTTAAATGCAGGAGATAAATCGTTTTTAATAATATCATTAGCAACTACATCAGGTATTGCACCTTCTAAGCCTAAGCCAACTTCTATACGAATTTTTCTATCTTCTACAGCAATAATTATTAATACACCATTATTTTTTTCTTTACCACCAATACCCCATTCTCTAAAAGTATTTAATGCAACATCTTCTATTACTTCTCCATTTAATGATGGTATAGTAAGTACTACAATTTGGTTGGTAGTACTATCATCTAATGCTACTAATTTTTTTTCTAAATTATCTGCATCATGTTTATTTAATAATCCTGCTAAATCATTGACTAATCTTGGTGGATTAGGTTTAGGAATACTTTTTTGTGCTGTTACAAACAGTGTACTTAATGCAAATAATATGGATAGAAAATATTTCATGGATAATGTTAAAACCAACTAATGAAATTATTAATGCAACATTTTTTATTTGCCAAAAACAATATCGTTAGGTAGTTCATTAATATCTGTTTGTTTGTTATAAGGAAAATGAAATTTAAGGGCATCGCCAATTTGTTGAGCAATGGTAGCAATGCCCTCAGCATAATTATTTTTGTTAAAGAATTGTAATATCAACTTAACTTCTTCATTCCAAAATGCTTTACCAACTTTTTCGTGAATGCCTTTATCGCCATAGATTGCTAATTGTCTGTCTTTTAATGCTACATAAATTAATACAGCATTATGCTGAGCTGTTTCGTACATTTTTAATTGTACAAAAATTTGCTCTGCTCTATCTATAGCATTTACATAGCTACAGTGGTTTTCTATAAAAACTCTTATTTCGCCACTGGTATTATGTTCTGCAGCTTGAATAGCATTAACAATTAGCTTCTTTTCATTTTCTGAAAAAAATTGGGAAGATTTTTTTTTGAAAAAGTTCAGCATGTTTTATTACTTAATATTAAAGTTTACATCTGGAGCTTTTTCTGTACCAGGGTCTGCTTTATAAAATTCTTTAACTTTAAATCCAAATATCATGGCAAAAATATTGTTAGGGAAAGTTCTTACTTTTAAGTTATAACTTTCTACAGCTTTGTTATAGTCTTGACGAGCTACATTAATTCTGTTTTCTGTGCCTTCAATTTGTACTTGAAAGTTTTGAAAAGCTTGTGTAGTTTTTAAATCAGGATAAGCTTCTGCAATAGCCATTAATCTGCCAAATGCACTTTGTAATTGTCCTTGTGCTGCTTGATATTTAGCTAAAGATTCTGGGTCGTTAATATCTACTTTTACTTGTGTAGCTGCTGCACGTGCATTTATCACTTCTCTTAAAGTACTTTTTTCGAAGTTGGCAGAGCCTTCAATAGTTTTAATAACACTACTATATAAATCTGTACGACGTTGATAATTGGTTTCTACATTACCCCAAACTTTTTGTACGTTTACTTCTGTAGTTATTAAGACATTATATTTTTTACAGCCACATCCTCCAAGAAATAGGATTAATGCCCCAATAATAATAAGTGAAAGGTTTTTTGTTCTCATTTTTTTATAGTTTAATTTTTACAAAATTGCAGTTTATTAAAATTATATTTACTAAAACTACCTGATTAAAATAATAAATTATTGTAAAATTTTTAATATTTTAAGTAGTAAAGATGCAATAAAATTTAAGTTTTTAAAAAATATTTTGGTTTCAAATAATTGTGCTTCTATATTTGCACCCCAATTTGAAAGGAAGGCCCGTTCGTCTATCGGCTAGGACATCTCCCTTTCACGGAGGAAAGAGGGGTTCGATTCCCCTACGGGCTACTAAGGACAAATTCAACATTAAGTGAGTTTGTCCTTTTTTATTTTCCCAAACTTTCAATCATTTAGTTTACTTCTCTACTTTTTATATAGAATGTGTAAATTTGGTAATTGTTTTAATTAAAAGTGCCATAATGCTTTCATGGAATGAAATAATATTAAGACTGTCATTAGCTTGTTTGTTTGGTGCATTAATAGGCTTAGAACGTGAAAGAAAAAATTGGGCAGCAGGTTTAAGAACACACATGATGGTTTGTGTAGGTGCTTGTTTAATTATGATGGTTTCTGCTTTTGGATTTAGCGATATTATTAATGCCGAACATATAAATTTAGACCCATCAAGAATTGCTGCACAAGTAGTAAGTGGTATTGGTTTTATTGGTGCAGGAACAATTATTTTTCAGAAACAAGATAGTACCATCAGAGGACTGACAACAGCAGCAGGTTTGTGGACAGTTGCTGCTATTGGTCTTGCTACAGGTGGAGGAATGTATTTTGCTGCTGCTGCAACTACTATCATTGCTATTATTATTCTTTGGGCTTTAAAACCTTTAGAACTTACTTTCTTAAAAAAATATAAACAACATAGCTTAAAAATTATTACCAATGCTAATATTAGTAATAGTGAATTATTTAATAAAGTTTTCAATAATGCTGTTATAAAGATTCAGCAAATAAATTTTAATAGAGCAGGTGAGGAGCTAATTTTTATATGTATGATTGAAAGTAATTTAAACGAAATGCAAATTAAATCTTTCATAGAAAATTTAAGAACAGCCACTTTTATCAAAGAAGTAACATTTACTACTCAATAAATATTACATTTCTGTAGCCCATTTATCTCTATCATCAGGAGAGAATTTCCAAGGTGCAAAATTATTTTCAATATTACTAAACATGCTATTCCATTCTTGTGGTGCTTTACTATCTTCCATTATTAAACTTCTTCTTAACTCAATAATAATTTCTAATGGTGAAATGCTTACAGGACAAGCTTCTACACAAGCATTACAAGTAGTACAGGCTCTTAACTCTTCTTCAGTAATATAATTGTTTAATAAAGTTTTACCATCATCTACAAAGCTTTTGTTTAAACGAATATTTTTACCCACTTCTTCTAATCTGTCTCTTGTTTTCATCATAATAGCTCTGGGACTTAACAGTTTGCCTGTAATATTTGCAGGACATTCAGCTGTACAACGACCACATTCTGTACAACTATAAGCATCTAATAAATTTCTCCAACTTAAATCAACAACATCTTTAGCACCAAAACGTGCAGGAGGTGTAGCATCTGTTGGTGCTAATTCAGGTTGCATTGCATACAACACTTCATTTTGTACACTTGGCATATTTTTAATTTCGCCTTTAGGCTCTAACCTTGCATAATATGCATTTGGAAAAGCTAATAAAATATGTAAATGTTTGCTATAAGGTAAATAATTTAAGAAAGCAAAAATGCCAATAATATGCAACCACCAACATGCTCTTTCAAAACCAATTAATGTACTTTCTGAAAACTGATTAAATAAGGGTTGTAATACTGATGAAATAATAAAATTACCAGTATTTGCATCTGCATAATGTGCACTGCCTTTAGCTTGTAATACAGTATCTGTAGCATTCATGCACAAAAACAAACTCATTAAAATTATTTCTGTAAATAAAATATAATTAGCATCGTTAAAAGCCCAACCTTTTAAATCATTACTAGCAAAGCGTTTTACTTTAATTATATTTCTTCTGATAAGAAAAATACTACAAGCAATAATTACTAATGTTGCTAAAATCTCAAAACTATTTATTAAAAATTTGTAAAGCGATAGAGGTAAAAACTGTACAAATAATCTGTGAGTACCAAATATACCATCTAATACTATTTCTAGCATTTCTATATTAATAATAACAAACCCTACATAAACAATTAAATGTAAAAAAGCAACTAATGGATTTTTAAACATTTTTTTTTGTCCAAAAGCTAAGAGTAACATATTTTTTATTCGTTGCTCTTTATTATCGCTATAATCTTCATCTTTACCTAAAAGAATATTACGACGAATTTCTAATACTTTTTTTCCGAATAAAAAAATAGCTGCGGCAGATAATAGTAAAAATATAACTTGTGGTATATATTGCATAGCAATAAAAATTAATTAATTTGGGTAAATCAAAGATAAGTTCTTCATGAATATTTTTTACACTTAAAAATACGCTAACAATATTTAATTGTTTTCTGTTTAATTTTAACGATAAAAATGAACCTACATCATGCCTTATAAAAAATATATTTTAACAAAAGAAACTGCAGCTTTAAAATTACAAAGACTGGCTTTAGAAGTGGCTGAAAAATTAAGTAATGCTACTTCAGAGTTAGTAATTATTGGTGTAAAAAATAGTGGAATGACAATAGCTGAAAAAATAGGAGCATTATTAAAAGAGCATCTTACAAAACCTATAAAAGTATTGGCAGTAAACTTACATAAGGCACAACCACAAGAAGTTTTATTGTCAGAAGAGATTGACCTAAACAATAAAAATATTTTAATTTGTGATGATGTAACCAATAGTGGCAAAACTTTATTGTATGCACTAAAACCATTATTAAACTATCATCCTACCTCTATACAAACACTTGTATTGGTAGAAAGAATGCACAACCAATTTCCTGTAAACCCTGATTTTGTAGGCTTAAGTTTAGCTACAACTTTACAAGATAATATTGTAGTAGAAATAGAAAATAATGAAGTTATTGGTGCTTATATTGAATAAAAAAAATTAGCAGTTTACCATTGAAAACTAACTTTTAATTCAATATCTGGATGTAAGCTTTTTTCTACAGGACAACTTCTTGCAATACGCATTAATTGTTCTTTTTGTTCATTAGATGCTGTAAAATTTTCTGTAAAAAATAAGTCTGCTACAATACCTACAATTCTTCTAGGAGCATCGCTACTCATTATTTTAGTTACATTAATTTTAGTGCCATCAAAATTTAATTTCATATCAGCAGCTTTAATAGCCATTGTAGTAATCATACAACTTGCATAGCTTGTAGCCATTAAATCTGTAGGGCTAAAACGTTCTCCTTTTCCATGATTATCAGTAGGTGCATCAGTTTCTACACTACTACCACTTTGTAAATGTGTTAATTCTGTTCTTAAATTTCCTGTATAAACTACTGTACTTGTCATAATAGTAAAATTTTGCCCTAAATTTACACCCAATAAATTAAACATGGCAAAGAATATTATTATAGTATTGTTTATAATGTTTCCAATAGTTGTATTTGCACAATCAACTAAAAAACTTTCTCCACGTCAGCAAAAGAAAGCAGAAAGAAGAGAAAGGATTAATAAATTAATTAAGCAAGAAGAAGCAGGTGCTTTAATTTTTAATAAACAATCTGTATTTGGAATTAAATTAAATACTGATGGTTATGGTGCATTTTATGAAAAAGGAAAATATAAAACCATTACCAAAACTAATTTATGGTGGATAGAAGTGAATGAACATAAAAGCCCTAAAGAACAAAGATTTGCAACAGGTGATCCTTATTGGGGATATACTATTGGCTATCCATATATTTATGCTAAGGTTAATAATTTTTATAACTTTAAAATAGGCTTAGGACAGCAAAGATTAATTGGTGGAAAAGGAATTAAAAATGGTGTTGCTACTTCATTAAATTATGGTGGTGGATTTGCTTTAGCACTAATGAAACCTTACTTTTTAGATGTATCAGACCCATTGACTGGCGAAACAAAAACTATCAGATATACAGATGATGAAAATTTATTTTTAGACCAAACAAGAATTATTGGTTCTGCAGGAATTTTTAAAGGTTTTGGATTTACAAAATTTATTCCAGGCTTTCATGTTAGAACTGCATTAAGATTTGATTATGGTAGATATAATGAATTAGTATCTGCAATTGAAGCAGGTATTAATGCAGAATATTATACAAAAGAAATTGAACAAATGGCTTTTAATAAGCAACATAAATTTTTCTTTAATGCTTATGTATCTATAGTTTTTGGAAGAAGAAGATAATATCTTAACTAAACAAATCTTGCTGATTACCTTTAAAAGGTTTTTTACCTAAATGTTCATAAGCTTTTGGTGTTACTTCTCTACCACGAGAAGTACGTTGTAAAAATCCTTCTTGTATTAAGAAGGGTTCGTACACTTCTTCTATTGTACCAGCTTCTTCACCTACTGCAGTTGCAATTGTTGTAATACCAACAGGGCCACCTTTAAATTTTTCTATAATTGCTTGAAGAATTCTGTTATCCATTTCATCTAATCCAAACTCATCTACATTTAAAGCATTTAAAGCATGTTGTGTAATACCAATATCTATACCTCCATCATTTAATACTTGTGCAAAATCTCTTACTCTTCTTAATAAACCATTAGCAATACGTGGTGTGCCTCTGCTTCTTCTGGCAATTTCTGCTGCAGCTTCTTTACTAATAGTGGTTTGTAAAATAGCACAGCTTCTTTCAATAATTTTTTGAAGTGTATTTGCATGATAATAAGCTAACCTACTTTTAATACCAAATCTACTTAATAATGGAGCAGTTAATAAACCACTTCTGGTAGTTGCACCTACTAAAGTAAAAGGGTTAAGATTTAGTTGAATACTTCTTGCATTAGGTCCACTATCAATCATTATATCTATTCTATAATCTTCCATTGCTGCATATAAATATTCTTCTACTACTGTACTTAATCTATGAATTTCATCAATAAATAAAACATCGTTTGGTTGTAAGTTAGTAAGCAAACCTGCTAAGTCGCCAGGCTTTTCTATTACTGGTCCACTGGTTTCTTTAATATTTACACCTAATTCATTAGCAACAATACGGCTTAGGGTAGTTTTGCCTAAACCAGGAGGTCCGTGAAATAAAATATGGTCTAAAGCTTCGCCTCTAATTTTTGCAGCTTTAATAAAAATTATCAGGTTTTCTATTAGTTGAGGTTGGCCACTAAAATCATCTAAAGCAGCAGGTCTTATACTGTTTTCAAACTCTCTATCAATAGAAGAAAGTTGCTCTTTACTATTATTCAAATTTGGATTGTGCATCTAGCTCCAAAACTACAACATTGTATCATTTGTAAAAAAATTAATACTAATTATGCTTCATTTAATTAAGCTATTTTATTTTACCCACTTACATTTGTGTTTAATTAATGATACATAATAGTTAATTCTTTCAGATGAAAATAAAATTAATTTTTATATTATTTATTGCACTTTGCTCTTGCAATACGCAAAATTATACACCAGCTACATCAGCCATAGAAGCTGCTTCTGTATTTGTAGATGCTTGCAAGTTGGGCGAATTTAAAAAGGCCAATTTTTATATGTTGCAAGATGCAGCTAATGAAAAGCTTTTACACGATACACAAAAAAAATATCATCAATATAATTTGGAAGAAAAAAGACAATTAGCAGATGCCTCTTTACAAAATATAACTATTGAGAATATAACAACAACAGAAGTTATTATTTATTATAACAACTCTACCGATAAAGAAAGAAGAAAAGTAAAAGCTGTATTTAAAGATAATCAGTGGTTGGTAGATTTTAAATTTTCATTTAATCCTAATTTATAATTGTAGTAATTGATATACTAAAGCTTCCTAATAAAAGTATTTATCATTATTAGTTTTTATTTTGATGATAATGTAATTTTCTTTGTTTTGATTAAGTACTAATTGAAAGTTTTGTCTGATTTTAATATATTTTGCTATAAAGTATTATTTCATAATTTTTTTAATTGAGGAAATAAAAATTTGTATAATAAATCAACTCTTATTATATTGCTCAATAATTAAACTTAATTGACGTATGAGAAATCTCAAACTAACCATTTTGCTCTGTATTTCATTGTTTTGTACAGCAGCAATTTCTGCACAACAAACAATTGTATCAGGGAGTGTAACAAGTAGTAAATCTGCTGAATCATTATCTGCAGTATCAGTAACTATAAAGGGTACAACCATTGGTACATATACAGATGATAAAGGAAGTTTTAAATTAGTAACCACTCAAAAGTTACCATTTACCCTTGTATTTTCTTCTGTTGGTTTTGCAGATAAAGAAGTATCTGTAACACAAAATAATCAAAGTATAGATGTAGCAATGGATATAAAATTTGCAATGGGTGATGAAATTGTTGTTGCAGCATCTCGTGTATCAGAAAAAATTATTGAATCGCCTGTAACCATTGATAGAATTTCTAGTACATCAATAAAAGCAGCACCAGCGGTAAATTATTATGACATTTTAACCAATCAAAAAGGGGTAGATGTTAACGTAGCAAGTTTAAATTTTCGTACAGTAAGTACACGTGGCTTTGTATCTAGTGGTAATTTACGTTTCAATCAAATAATGGATGGAATGGATAACCAAGCTCCAGGTTTAAACTTTGCAGTTGGTAGCTTTGTTGGTTTAACAGAGTTAGATGTAGAAAGTATGGAGTTATTAGGTGGTGCATCTTCTGCTCTTTATGGTCCTGGTGGTATGAATGGTACTTTATTAGTAAATAGTAAAAATCCATTTAAGTATCAAGGCTTAAGTTTTCAAATTAAACAAGGTATTAGCCATGTAGATAATGCTCAAACTGGTGCATCTCCTTATTATAATTGGAGTGTACGTTGGGGTAAAAAAATAAATGAAAAATGGGCATTTAAAGTTGGTGCAGAATTTATACATGCAAATGACTGGCATGGTACTGATGAAAGAAATTATTCTAGATTAGCAACAGCTACAAGCCAAAATGGTATGGCTTTACCAGGTACAAGATTAACAGATCCTAACTATGATGGTGTAAATATTTATGGCGATGAAACAACAACTAATTTAAGTAGTAGTGTTGCTGGTTTAATTGGCTCTACACCTGCATTAGGTGTTTTAAATTTACCAGGTTATGGACCAGCACCAATACCTACAAGTGCTATATTAGGTGGCTATGTAAATTATGCAGGAGCAAGTCAATTTAATGTTTCAAGAACTGGGTATAATGAACAACAAGTAATTGACCCAATGACTACTAATTTTAAATTTCAAGGTGCTTTACATCATAAATTAAATAATAATATAGAAATTATTGCAGCTGGCTTTTTTGGTATAGGTTCTACTGTTTATACTGCTGCTGATAGATACTCTCTTAATAATTTAAAAATGGCTCAGTATAAATTAGAATTAAAACATCGTAACTGGTTTTTAAGAGCATATACAACTAGAGAAAATGCAGGTGCTTCTTACAATGCAACTATCTCTACTCGTTTATTTAATGAGTCTTGGAAAGCTAGCCCAGTTTGGTATCAACAATTTATACAATCTATGGCTACAGTAGGTGCTACTTATTATGGACAAACTTTAGGTGCACAATATGCTGCAGGTTTAGGGCAAGGTTTAACACCTACAAACGCTTATGCAGCAGCAGCTGCAGCAGCACAAGCAGCAGTAAATACATCTGCATATAAAATGTCTTTATTAAATAGTGCAAGAGCAATGGCAGATGCTGGTCGTCCTTCAGGCGATATTAGACATAGTAATGCATTTTTAGATATTATTGGTCGCCCAATTGGTGGTAAAACTAATGGTGGTTTGTTTGTAGATAAAACAAGTTTAAATATGTTTGAAGGACAATACAACTTATCAGAAGATTTAAAACTTAGAGAAAAAGGATTTGAATTATTAGTAGGTGCTAATATTAAACAATATGTATTAAACTCAGAAGGTACTTTATTTGCTGATAGTGCTGGTACAATTAAAATAAATGAGTTTGGTGCTTATTTACAAATTCAGAAAAAATTATTTGGCGATATATTAAAATTAACAGCTAGTGGTCGTTACGATAAAAATAATAATTTTAAAGGACGTTTTACACCAAGAGCATCTGCTGTAATTAAAGTAGCTAAAAACCATAACTTACGTTTATCTTATCAAACAGCGTATCGTTTCCCTTCTACTCAAAACCAATGGATTAATTTATTTGTATCTGGTGGTGCAAGATTAATGGGTGGTTTGCCTCAATTAAGAGAGCATTATGGTTTTGCAACAAGCCCTGGTTATACAGTTGCTAATGTTACTCAATTTGGTAATGCATTTGCTGCAAATGTAATAGGACAAGGTGGTAACCCACTTGCTCCAACACCTGCACAAGCTGCTACAGCTTTAGCTGCTACGCAAAATTTATTACAACCGTACAATTTTGGAGAGTTTAAACCAGAAAGTATGTCATCAATTGAATTTGGTTATAAAGGAGTAATTAATAATAAATTAATTGTAGATGCTTATTATTATCACTCAAATTATAACGATTTTATTGGTGGTGTTGTAGTATTACAATCTAAAGTATCTGGACCAACAAGTGCTTTAGGTTTATTAAGTTCATCAACTCGTCAGCCTTATAGTATTTCTGTAAACCAAACACAAGAAATTAAAGTAAGTGGTTGGGGCTTATCATTAGAATATAAATTACCTAAAAACTTCTCATTAACAGGTAATGTATTCTCTGATGAAATTAGTAATGTACCAACTGGTTTTGCTACATACTTTAACTCTCCAAAATATAGAGTAAATGTAGGTATCAGTAACTCTGGTTTATTCTTTAAAAACAGATTAGGTGGTTCATTAGTATATCGTTGGCAAGATGATTTCTTCTATGAAGGAACATTTGGTGCTGGTACAATACCTTCTTATGGTGTAGTAGATGCAATGCTTAGCTATAGCATACCAAAAGAAAAATCTGTAATTAAATTAGGTGCTACTAACTTATGGAATAAATATTATCGTACTGGTTGGGGTGCTCCTCAAGTTGGTGGATTATATTACATAAGCTTTGGTTACAACTTATAATTTTTAAATTTTCATTTTTAAAAATCCTCCACAATATGTTGGAGGATTTTTTTTGCCCATTAATTAACTTTTACAATTCTTTCTATCATTAAAATATATTATCTGTAAAACAAGGTTAATTTTGCAATTATTATGAAGTATCAAATTGGCGACGATATTATTGTGTTATTAACCAGCGAAGAAGGTAAAGTAGTAGAAATTATGAATGAAGAAATGGTTATGATTGAAGTAAGAGGTGTAAAGTTTCCTGCTTATATGGACCAAATTGACTTTCCTTATTTTTATAGATTTACCAAAAAGAAACCTATTGAACCTAAAAAAGCTACACAAGTTTTTATAGAAAATATTCCAAAAGAAAAACCACAACCTAATAAAATTAAAGTTGATGATGGTGTTTGGTTAAGTTTTATACCTCAATTTAATTTTGATGTATTTAATGATGAAGTTGTAGAATCTTTAAAAATTTATTTAGTCAATCATACAAACGAGAGCTATTTTTTTGAATATAAACACAAACAAAAAGACGAAGCTATTTTTGCTTTCTCAAACCAAATAAATGCACACCACGATTTTTATATTCATGATATTGCTTTTGAAACTTTAAATGACCAACTATCATTTAATTTCATTTTTACATTAGTTAAATCCGATAATCAAAAAGCACCTCATTTTGAAACATCATTAAAATTAAAACCTAAACAGTTTTTTAAAAGGGTAGAGGAGATGAAAGAAAAAAATGAGCCTACAATTACTTACTTATTATTTCAACAATATCCTAATCGTGTTTTTGAAGAAAATACTTTACCATTACATAAACTTACTTCAGCAGGATTTAAAGTATATGATATTTCAAAAGTAAAAGAGCATTTAACTGCTGCAAAATCTGTTATTGATTTACATATAGAAAAAATTACCAACGATTGGAAACATTTAAGTAATTATGAAATTTTATCTATACAACTAAAAGAATTTGAAAAATGGTACGATATTGCAGTAGCAAATAAACAGCCCTCTTTAATAATTATACATGGTGTAGGTAAAGGAAAATTAAAAGACGAAATACATGAAATTTTAAAATCAAGAAAAGAGGTAAAGAGTTTCATTAATCAATATCATCCTAAGTTTGGTTATGGTGCTACAGTAATAAATTTTACCTACTAAATTTTGTGTAATAGTAAAATAACATTTTTGCATCTTACCTTTGCAATATAAATTTTTATCATGCCTATAATTGCTCCTTCTTTATTAAGTGCAGATTTTCTTCAATTAGCATCAGCATGTAAAATGCTTAATGAAAGTAATGCCGATTGGTTTCATTTAGATGTAATGGATGGCAGATTTGTACCTAATATTTCTTTTGGTCCTATGATTGTAGAATTTATAAGAAAAGCTACAACAAAAGTTTGTGATGTACATTTAATGATAGAAGAGCCAGAAAAATATGCAGAACAATTTAAAAATGCAGGTGCTGATATTTTAACTGTACATATAGAAGCTTGTAAGCATTTGCATAGAAATATTCAGCAAATAAAAAGTTTAGGTATGAAAGCAGGTGTTGCTATTAATCCTCATACACCAGTTAGTTTATTAGAAAATATTTTACAAGATATAGATTTGGTTTGTTTAATGAGTGTAAATCCTGGTTTTGGTGGACAAAAATTTATACCTCAAACCATCGATAAAATTAAAACCTTAAGACAAATGTGTGTAGATAAAAATTTACAAACACATATTGAAATAGATGGAGGTGTAACTTTAGAAAATGCATCAACTATAATAGCAGCAGGTGCAGATGTTTTAGTTGCAGGAAATACAGTTTTTAAATCATCAAACCCTATAGAAACAATAGCAAAACTAAAAGAAGTATAAATTTTTTGAAAAAGATTTGTTTAAGAAAAAAACTTGCCCTTATATTTGCAACCCAACTAAAAAGTTAAGGATCGGTAGTTCAGTTGGTTAGAATGCTGCCCTGTCACGGCAGAGGTCGCGGGTTCGAGTCCCGTCCGGTCCGCAAAAACCTCAGAAAATTCTGAGGTTTTTCTTTTTTTAATAGCAAAATTTAATTCATAAATACAATTTTAATTGTTGAAGAGTAATTCATCATAATTAAATACTGTAGCTATTATCAAACTCAAATTTTTATAGTATATTTCTTGCAATAACTTAAATTAATTATTTTATAATTGAACTATACTATTTTTACATCCTCTCATATTCATAAACAGTATGCTAAACGGGAAAAAAATAATTGTGGTTTTACCTGCATATAATGCAGAAAAAACTTTAGAACAAACTTATAATGAAATACCATTTGATATTGTAGATGAAGTAATTTTAGTAAATGATGCCAGCCGAGATAATACAGTTGGCGAAGCAGAAAGATTAGGTATTAAACATATAATTACTCATAGCAATAACAGAGGTTATGGAGGTAATCAAAAATCTTGTTATAATAAAGCATTAGCATTAGATGGAGATATTGTAATAATGCTTCATCCAGATTATCAATATACTCCTAAACTAATTACTGCAATGTGTAGCATTATTGCAAATAATGTATATCCTGTAGTTTTTGCATCAAGAATTTTAGGTAAAGGAGCTTTAAAAGGTGGTATGCCAATGTATAAATTTATTGCCAACAGATTATTAACTTTTACCCAAAATATTTTAATGAATCAGAAGTTAAGTGAATATCATACAGGTTATAGAGTATTTAGTAAAGAGGTATTAACTAAAGTAAATTACGAAGCTAATAGCGATGATTTTGTTTTTGACAATCAAATGATAGCTCAAATTTTTGATGCAGGTTTTGAAATAGGAGAAGTTACTTGCCCTACAAAATATTTTGATGATGCTTCTTCTATCAACCTTAAAAGAAGTATAGAGTATGGCTTAGGTGTATTAAGCGTTTCTTTTGGATATTTTTTTAAAAGATTAGGTTTGTATAACCATGCTATTTATCAGCATAAACAATAACAGTAAGTTTTATTTTTCATTAAAGTAAAGCTATGGTAGATGTACAAATAGAAGATAGTTGGAAAATGGTATTAAGACCAGAATTTAGTAAACCATATTTTCAGCAAATTGTAGCACATCTTAGAACAGAAAAAGCTACTAAAACTGTTATATATCCACCAGGACAATTAATTTTTAATGCCTTTTATTGTACACCATTTAATAAAGTAAAAGTGGTGATTTTAGGGCAAGACCCATATCATGGAATTGGGCAAGCAATGGGTTTATGTTTTAGTGTGCCAGATGGTATTGCACCACCACCATCTTTGCAAAATATTTTTAAAGAATTACAAAGCGATATTGGTATGCCAATTCCTACAACTGGTAATCTTACTGCTTGGGCTATGCAAGGAGTTTTTTTATTAAATGCAGTGTTAACAGTAAGAGCAAATGAAGCTGCAAGTCATAGTAAAATTGGTTGGACAAACTTTACAGATGCTGTAATAAAAAAAATATCTGATGAAAAAGAAGGAATTATTTTTTTATTGTGGGGAAAATTTGCACAAGAAAAACAAACTTTAATAGACGAAACAAAACATACAATTCTTAAAGCTGCACATCCATCGCCATTAAGTGCTTACAATGGATTTTTTGGTTGTAAACATTTTAGTAGAACTAATGAAATACTTGTAAAAAATGGTGTAGAGCCTATTAATTGGAGTTTATAATTTTTAATACATGAAACAAATTTTTACAAACATATTTGCACGTTTTTGGGCTTTGTGGGGTATAATAACTTTTATAATTACTTTTTTTATTTTTTATATTCCATCAATGCTTACCTATTTAATTCCTGGTAAAAAAGGTCAAGCAATATTTATTTACATTGCTAAAATTTGGATGAATGTTTGGCTTGCTATAATTGGCTGTCCTGTAAAAGTTATAGGTAAAGAAAATGTTCACAAAGACGAAACATATATTTTTACTTGTAACCATACTACATTATTAGATGCACCATTAACTTGTCCTTATTTGCCTGGTGCTAATAAAACTATTGCTAAAAAAAGTTTTACAAAAATTCCTTTGTTTGGCTGGTATTATGCTAAAGGTTCTGTTTTAGTAGATAGAAATAATGATATAAGTAGAAGAAGAGGTTTTGAAAAAATGAAAAATACATTGAAAGAAAAAATTCATGTAAGTATTTTTCCAGAAGGTACAAGAAATAGAACAGGCAAGCCTTTAAAAACTTTTTATGATGGTGCGTTTAAACTTTCTGTAGATTCTAAACATCCTATTATTCCTACTATACTTTATAATGCATCTAAAGCAATGCCTAATAATAAGTTTTTTTATTTACTACCTTACAAATTAGAAATGCACTTTTTACCTGCTGTATATCCTGAAAATCTTACGACTAAAGAGTTAAAAGAAAAAGTGTATCAAATAATGTATCAAGAAATAGAAAAAGGTAAATACTAAAATTTAAAAACGAATAGAAAATTATTGATGATAATTTTCTAAGTTGTTGATACAAGTTTTTAAACTTTCTTCCCAATTTATCATTGCTATATCAAAATCTTTGCTAATAGCAGTTGTATCCATTACAGAATATTTAGGTCTTTTAGCTGGTGTAGGATAAGCACTTGTTGGTATTGCATGTACTGTACAATTTAATTTTGCCAATAAACAAATTTTTTCTGCAAATTGATGCCAAGAAATAATACCTGCATTTGAGAAATGATAAATACCTGCAAACTGATTGTCTGTAAGTTTGGTAATAATTGTAAAGATAGCATTGGCTAAATCAGGTGCATAAGTTGGGCTTCCTATTTGGTCGTTTACTACATTAATCTCAGTTCTTAATTTCATTAAACGCAACATAGTTTTTACAAAATTATTTCCATGTTCACAATAAACCCAAGATGTTCTAATAATAATTGTAGCAGCATTATTTTCTAAAGCTAATTTTTCGCCAAGCCATTTTGTATAGCCATAATAATTTACAGGATTTGTTGTATGATTTGTTTGATAAGGCATTGTACCATTACCATCAAAAACATAATCGGTAGAAATAGTAATAAATTTAGCACCAATACTTGCACAAGCTTTTGCCATTTCTGCAACTGCATAAGCATTAATATTTATTGCAAGTTCTTGTTCTGTTTCTGCTTTATCTACTGCTGTATAAGCTGCACAATTAATTAAATATGCAGGTTGATGTTGATGAATAAAATCAGCAATTGTAGATGTATTACTTAAATCTAATTGCTCTCTTGTAGCAAATAAAAAATTATACTGTGTATAGTTAGTAGCAATTTTTTGCAAACTCCAACCTAATTGACCATTAGAGCCAGTAACTAAAATAAGTGGCTTATGCATAATTGTAAATTGAAAATATTTTTATTTTCTACTTTCAAATTCTTTAGGTTGTTTTAGCAACTCTTCTTTTGGTAACGATTTAAAATAATCGTAAGTAAATTTTAAACCTTCTGCTCTATTTACTTTAGGCTCCCAATTTAAAATTTGTTTAGCTTTGGTAATATCTGGCTTACGTTGTTTAGGATCATCTGCAGGTAAAGGTTTGTAAATAATTTTTACACTTGATCCTGTAAGTTTTAAAACTTCTTCTGCAAAATCTTTTAAAGAAATTTCGTTAGGATTACCAATATTTACAGGCAAATGATAATCGCTTAAAAGCAAACGATAAATGCCTTCTATTAAATCATCTACATAACAAAAACTTCTTGTTTGGCTACCATCACCAAAAACTGTTAAATCTTCTCCACGTAATGCCTGACCAATAAATGCAGGTAAAGCTCTTCCATCATTCAGCCTCATTCTTGGTCCATAAGTATTAAATATTCTAATAATTCTTGTTTCTACCTGATGAAAGTTATGATAAGCCATTGTAATACTTTCTAAATATCTTTTAGCTTCATCATAAACACCTCTTGGCCCAACAGGATTTACATTTCCCCAATATTCTTCTGTTTGAGGATGCACTAATGGATCTCCATAAATTTCACTTGTACTAGCCACTAATATTCTTGCTTTTTTTTCTTTAGCAAGTCCTAAACAATTATGTGTACCATGTGCTCCAACTTTTAATGTTTGTATAGGAATTTTTAAATAATCTATAGGGCTTGCAGGCGATGCAAAATGTAAAATATAATGCAACTCACCCGGCACATGAATATATTTTGTTATATCGTGATGATAAAACTCAAAATTTTCTAAAGCAAAAAGATGTTCAATATTTTTAAGGTCGCCTGTAATAAGATTATCCATTCCTATTACATCATATCCTTCTTTTATAAATCTATCGCATAAATGCGAACCTAGAAAACCAGCAGCACCTGTAATTAATATTCTCTTTTTACTCATGATGATGTTTAAATTATTTATGGTAAATTTTTATGCTCTTCCTACACTTTCGTAATGATAACCTAATGCTTTCATTTGTGGTACTTCAAATAAATTTCTTCCATCAAAAATAATTTTATTTTTAAGAGAAGCATTTATTTTATCAAAATCAGGTGTTCTAAATTCAGACCACTCTGTTGCTATTATTAATGCATCTGCATTTTGTAAAGCATCGTATTGGTTATTGGCATAATTTATTTTATTGCCTATTAAGCTTTGTACATTTTTCATAGCTTCTGGGTCGTAAGCTGTAATTGTAGCACCTGCATTTACTAAAGCATCAATTACATACAATGCTGGAGCTTCTCTAATATCATCTGTATTAGGTTTAAAAGCTAAACCCCAAAGTGCAAAATGTTTTCCTTTTAAATTGTTATTAAAGTATGCAGTTATTTTTGGAATTAAATGAAGTTTTTGTGCTTCATTCACTTCTTCTACAGCTTTTAAAATTTGAAAATTATATTTTACTTCTTCTGATGATTTTATTAATGCTTGTACATCTTTAGGAAAACAACTTCCACCATAACCAATACCTGGAAATAAAAATCTTTTACCAATTCTTTCGTCGCTGCCAATACCTCTTCTTACCATATCTACATCTGCACCTAAGCGTTCACATAGTTGTGCAATTTCATTCATAAAAGAAATTTTTGTAGCTAAGAAAGAGTTAGCAGCATACTTAGTAAGTTCAGCACTTTTTTCGTCCATAAAAATGATAGGATTTCCTTGACGAACATAAGGAGCATATAAATCTCCCATTAATTTTTTTGCTTTTTCAGAGCTTGTACCAATAACTACTCTATCAGGTTTCATAAAATCATCTACGGCTACACCTTCTCTTAAAAACTCAGGATTGCTTACAACATCAAAAGCATTTTCTATACTTTCATTATTTGCTAAAACCTCTTTACTACTTGTTAAAATAGCATTATGTACTTTATCTGCTGTGCCAACAGGTACAGTACTTTTATCTACAATAACTTTATAATCGTTAGGTTTAATTAGTTTGCCCAAATCTTTTGCAACACCTAATACATATTTTAAATCTGCACTGCCATCTTCACCTGGTGGTGTAGGTAATGCAAGAAAAATAATTGAAGCATCTTTAATACCTTCTGCTAAATTGGTAGTAAATTTTAAACGTTCTTCTTTAATATTTCTTAAAAAAAGTTTTTCTAAACCGGGTTCGTAGATAGTTATTTCACCATTAGAAAGTTTGGTTACTTTACTTTGGTCAATATCAATACAAGTAACTGTATTTCCTGTTTCTGCAAAACATGTACCTGAAACTAAGCCTACATATCCTGTACCTACAACTGCTATTTTCATAATTTATTTTTCTGTTTTTTATTGGTTGATAAAGTTTAAAACTTCTGTAGTGATATAATTTAATTGTTCTTCTTCTAACTCTGTATGCATTGGCAAACTAATTACTCTTTCAGTAAGCCAATCTGTAGTTGTTAAATTGTATTTTGCAGCACCAAATGTTTCAAACACTTTTTGTTTGTGTGCAGGTACTGGATAATAAATCATTGAAGGAATTTTCTTATCTGCTAAATAATTACTTAAAGCATCTCTATTTACACCTTCTAATATTAAAGTATATTGATGAAAAACATGTGAGCAATAAGGAGCTACAAAAGGTGTTGTAATTTTTGGATGATTACTAAATGCTTTATTATAAAAGTTGGCAGCATTTTGTCTTGCTGAAATATAAGTATCTAAATGTTTTAGTTTTACTTGTAAAATAGCAGCTTGTATAGCATCTAATCTTGAGTTACAACCTACCATATCATGATAATAACGCACTTTTTGACCATGGTTGGCAATCATTTTTAATTTTTCTGCAAGTACTGCATCATTAGTAAACATTGCACCACCATCGCCATAAGCACCTAAATTTTTACTTGGGTAAAATGATGTACAACCAATATGACCAATAGTAGCTGTTTTTTTAATTGTACCATTTTTAAATGTATAGTTACAGCCTATTGCTTGTGCATTATCTTCTACCACAAATAAATTATGTTCTTGTGCAATTTGCATTATCTCTTCCATTGGTGCTGCATGACCATAAAGATGTACAGGCACAATAGCTTTTGTTTTAGGAGTAATAGCTTTTTTAATAGCATCAGGGCTTATACAAAATGTTTGAGGATCTACTTCTACAAAAACAGGTGTTAATTTTAATAATGCTATCACTTCTGTAGTAGCTATATAAGTAAATGAAGGAGTAATTACTTCATCGCCAGGTTGTAAGCCTAATGCCATTAAAGCAATTTGTAAAGCATCTGTACCATTTGCACAAGTAATTGTATAACCACTACCATGATAGGTATTTAATGCTTCTGTAAATGAGGCAACTTTTGGTCCACCAATATATGCAGCACTATCTAACACTTCTTGTATTCCTCTATCAACTTCTTCTTTAATTTTTAGATACTGACTTTTGGTATCTACCATTTGAATTGGCTTCATACTATTTTTTTAAGTGGCTGCAAAGGTATTAGAAAAATAGTGAATTTTAATAGTAAAATCCATAAAATAATTGGCTGTTTTTATTGCTATTTATATATTTTATTTGCAGTATAATATTTTTATTAATTGAAGTTTTTGTACAACATATTTATTGCTTTATATCCCTTAATAGCAAGGCTGATAAGTGCTAAAAATAAAAAAGCAAAATTATGGGTAGATGGAAGAAAGCAAATTCTTTCAACTATTGAACATTCTTTAAAAGACAATAAAAATGATATTGTTTGGATGCACTGCTCTAGTTTAGGAGAGTTTGAGCAAGGCCGACCAGTATTAGAAAAATTAAAACTACTTTATCCTCAATATAAATTTTTGATTACTTTTTTTTCTCCTTCTGGTTACGAGGTACAAAAAAAATATGTTCATGCAGATTGGATTTTTTATTTACCTATGGATAATTTTCAAAATGCCAATAAGTTTTTAGATATTGTAAAACCTGTTTTAGTATTATATGTAAAATATGAATATTGGTATTATTATTTATCAGCCATTAAAAAAAGAAATATTCCATTGTTATTAATTTCTGGAGTGTTTAGAGAAAGCCAACCTTTTTTTAAATGGTATGGTGGTTTGTATAAAGAAATGCTACATTGCTTTACACATATTTTTGTACAAGACAAAGATTGTGTAGAACTTTTACAGCAAATAAATTTTAAAGAAAATATTTCTATTAGTGGCGATACAAGATTTGATAGAGTACTTGAAATTGCTAACAAATTTGTACCTATAGAATTGGTAGAAAAATTTATAGATAAACAACAAGTAATTGTTGCAGGAAGTACTTGGACAGATGATGATGAAGTATTAGCACATTATGCTAATGCACATACAGCTATTAAACTTATTATTGCACCACACGAAATAGAAAAAGAAAGAATTGTTGAATGTAAAAAGTTTTATAAGCATTCAATACTTTATTCTGAATTATTAAATACTGCAATAAATACTTCGGCTTATAATGTTTTAATTATAGATAATATTGGTATGTTGAGTAGGTTATATAACTATGCAAGTATATGTTATGTAGGTGGAGGCTTTGGAGATGATGGAGTACACAATGTTTTAGAAGCAGCAGTATATCATAAACCTGTAGTATTTGGTACAGAATATGCAAAATATAGAGAAGCTGTAGAGCTTATAAACAAACAAGGAGCATTTAGCATTTCATCTGCATTAGTATTAGAAAAATTATTAGATGAGTTATTACAAAATGAAACATTATACATAACTACTGCTTATAATGCAGGTAACTATGTAAAAGAAAAAAGTGGAGCTACCACAACTGTAATAGAGTATGTTTATGAAAAACGTCTTTTAATTAATTGATTAAAGTTTTGAACTGTTTCACTTTGTTCTTCCCATCCTAATTTAATTTTTAATTCTCGTTGAATCCAATATTCAGCTTCTGGATAAATATTAAAAGCATTAATAGTTTTAATACTTCTCTCATACATATCTTCATCGCCTCTAAAAAGTTCATTAATAAAAACATATCTATCATTAATACCAATTGCTTTCTTTAAATCTTTTACAGGAGCACCTTTTAAGATTGTAGCAACTTCTGTTTTTTCTTCTTTTAAAGCATCGTTTAAACTTGCATCTTCAGTAGTATTAAACATATCTTTTAATTCAAAAACTTCTTTTTTATTAGTTGCAGTTTCTAATACTTCTTGATGAGCTAGAGTTGGTATTGCAGTAATTTCTGTATCGAAAAGCCAACCAGATAATTCTTCTTTTTTATTAGTTTTTGTAGTAGAAGTAATGGTAGTTTTTTTATCTGCTTCTTCAGTTGCAGAAATTTCAATAGGTATATTATTGGTAAAAGTTTGTGGCATTGTTACAGAAACTTTTCCACTTTTTTGTAAAGGTTTTTGTACTTGCAACTCTGCTAAAAGCATTTGTGCAGTAGGCAATAATTTATCTGCATCTTGCTGTTGTTCAAGTTGTTCTTTTAATTTGTTGATAAGTGTAGCAACTCTTTCCATTGGATACTATACTTTTGATGATGAATAAATGCTTTTCAGGCTTTAAAGTTAATAAGCTTTTTTAAATAAAACCAAGTTTAACACAATGTTTATTGAACCTAATATTAGTGGCGAAAGAAGAGGATGGATTGAAGTTATTTGTGGCAGCATGTTTAGTGGCAAAACTGAAGAATTAATTAGACGATTAAAACGAGCAAAAATTGCTAATCTTAAAGTAGAAATTTTTAAACCAGGTATTGATGTTCGTTACGATGAAACAAAAGTTGTAAGCCACGATGCTAATGCTATTCATAGTACACCAGTAGATAATTCTCAAAAAATTTTATTATTATCGCAAGATGTAGATGTAGTAGGTATAGATGAAGCTCAGTTTTTTGATGATGAAATTACTCATGTATGTGAAACCCTTGCCTTAAAAGGTGTACGTGTAATTGTTGCTGGTTTAGATATGGATTATTTAGGTAAGCCATTTGGGCAAATGCCTAATTTATTAGCTATTGCAGATTATATTTCTAAACTTCATGCAATATGTGTGCAGTGTGGTAATATTGCTAATATATCTTATAGAAAAACAGCTCAAGAAGGTCAGGTATTACTTGGCGAAAAAGATATTTATGAACCTAGATGTAGGGTTTGCAATCATAAATAATACTTCATTATATAATGGCTAACTATAAACAAATTTATACTTTAATAAAAAAAGATTTGTTGCTAGAGTTAAGGCAGCAATATACTTTTTATGGTATTTTATTGTATGTAGCAAGTACCATTTTTGTTATTTATTTATCAATGGGGCAGCCAGAAGAACAAGTTTGGAATGGTTTATTTTGGGTTGTACAACTTTTTATTTGTATTAATGCAGTAGCTAAAAGTTTTTTGGCAGAAACAAAAGGCAAAATGTTATACTTCTATTCAATTGCAGGTGCCAAAGATTTTATTATCAGTAAACTAATTTTTAATTTATTATTGATGCTCTTAATGAGTATAATAAGTTTGTTACTATTTGTTTTATTATTAAGCAATCCATTACATAATGCTTTATTGTTTGTAGGTATTACATGTTTAGGTGGTATAAGTATCAGTTTAGTTTTTACATTTTTAGCAGCAATAGCTGCAAAAGCACAACAACAAGCAGCATTAATGGCAATTCTTGGTTTTCCTTTAATTATTCCTCAATTATTATTATTAATGAAAATTACTACACCAGCATTTTCTGCAGTAATTCAAGAAAGTTGGTGGCAAATGACTTTAGCATTAATAGCTTTAGATGTAATGATTATTGCATTAGCAATAATTTTATTTCCTTTTTTGTGGAAAGATTAATAAAAATTTACAAAGTATTATAAATAAAAAAAGCAGAAGAAAAATCTTCTGCTTTGTGCCCTAGGCGGGACTTGAACCCGCACGGACATTGCTGCCCACAGGATTTTAAGTCCTGCGTGTCTACCAATTTCACCACCAGGGCTTTCACCTTATTAGAGTGAAAAAAATACTTAACAAAATTGCTGAGTATTTTAGAGCGGAAGACCAGGCTAGAACTGGCCACCCCAACCTTGGCAAG
>CAUJDL010000056.1 GCA_963169635.1 Bacteroidota bacterium | reverse complement strand
GTACTATTTTTTCCTTTTGTAAAAATTACAGGTGCAGCAAAAATTCCTCCTGAAAGCGTTAATTTATTACCTTCTAAAATATAATTAAATGTATAAACTTCGCCATCTACATCTGTTACAATAATTCTTTTTTTGTTAGAGAAATAATTAAATACAGATCCTTGATAAGAGCCTTTTCCATTTTGTTCAAATACTAATATGCCATTTTCATTATTACTCCAAGTACCAATTATTGTTTGCTGTGCAAAAGTTGAAACAGCAAAAAAGATAAAGCAAAAAAATAGAAGCTTTTTCATATTTTAAGGTTTGAATGAGAAAATGTTGTTAGAGAATTTTAAATAAAATTAAGCAGATTTTTATTTATCTAACAAATAAAAAAGTGGATTTTCTTGTAAGAAAACCCACTGAATAATACATTTTAAATAGCTAAAAAATTATGCAATAGCAATACCCCAAGCATTCATATTAGCATGTGCAAAATCCCATTGATATTTTTCTGGTATATTGCCATTAAGCATTGAGCCTACTACTATTGAAGGAAAAATTTCTTCATACGTTTGCATTTGATTTAAAGAAACTCTTCTATAAATATGCGATCTGGTAATATTTTTAATATCATCTAAACCAGAAGCTCCTAATAACTCAACAAAATTTTTAATAGTTCCTTCATGATAATTAGCCATTCTATTTTTTTTATCTGCTACATCTATCCCAATAGTTAATTTAGGATCTTGAGTAGCAATACCAGTAGGGCAACGATTAGTATTACATAATAAAGCTTGAATACAACCAATAGCCATCATCATTGCTCTTGCAGAGTTGCAAGAGTCTGCACCTAATGCCATTGCTCTTGCTATATGAAATGCAGAAGATATTTTACCTGCAGCAATAATTTTAATATGCTTTCTGATATCTAATCCATTTAAAATATTATGAACAAAAGCTAAACTATCTATCATTGGTGCACCTAAATAATTAGAAAACTCTTGAGGTGCAGCTCCAGTACCTCCTTCTCCCCCATCTATTGTAATAAAATCTGGATAAATGTCTAAATGAATCATGGCTTTGCATATAGAAATAAATTCTGCTTTATGCCCTATACATAATTTAAAACCTACAGGTTTGCCACCAGAAAGCTCTCTTAACTTTTGTATAAACTGCATCATTTCTATTGGTGTATTAAATGCAGAATGAAAAGGTGGAGAAGCAATTTTTGTATGAGGTGTTACATGACGAATACTAGCAATTTCTTCAGTGTTTTTAGAGGCAGGTAATATACCACCATGACCAGGTTTTGCACCTTGAGAAATTTTCAATTCAATCATTTTTACGTTTGTTTGTTGCGATTTTTCGGCAAATAATATTGGATTAAAATTTCCTTGCTCATCTCTACAGCCAAAATAGCCTGTACCAATTTGCCAAATTAAATCGCCACCATGTTTTGTATGATAAGAACTGATACCACCTTCTCCTGTATTTTGTGCAAAGCCACCAAGTTTTGCACCACCATTCATTGCTTCTACTGCTTGTGCACTTAATGACCCAAAACTCATGGCAGAAACATTTAAAATACTTGCAGAGTATGGTTGTTTACAATCTTTATTACCAATTACAACTCTTGGATTTTGGTTTAATGTTTCAAATGATTTTGGTGCAGCAGAATGACACATCCATTCATAACCTTCTGCATAAACATCTAACTGTGTTCCAAAAGGTATTGTTTCTAATTCTTTTTTAGCTCTTTGATAAATAGTAGATCTATCAACACGATTAATTGGTTTTCCATCTGTATCAGACTCTATAAAGTATTGATACATTTTTGGTCTTAACTCTTCTAACACATATCTTAATCTGCCAAACAATGGATAAATTCTTCTTATAGCATGTTTTTTTTGATACATATCTTGATAACCCATGATGGTAAATACCAAAATAATAAAAAAGAACACACTCCAGTTTTTATTTAAAAAAATAGAGAGTGCTAAAGCAGCTATTAATAATAAGCTTGAGAAAACAACAAACTCTTTACGCATAACATTAAACTTTATCAATAATGAAAAAAGAAAATTATATAAAAAAAAATTGCCCGAATATGTGTTCTAAGTTTTTTAATCTTTAGAGCATTATTCAGACAACTGCAAATATATAACTATTTCTATATGGTAAAATTTAATAATTTTGAAACTGACTAAATTTTAATGAATTATTTTAAATTTGATATTTAATTTTCTAAACTCATCAATAATTAACTTAAGTATTTTTAGTGCATGATAAAATTACTGCCTAAAATGGCTGTTAAATTTATTTTTATAATTATTACAATATTCATTGCATTATTGTATTTACCTGCATTATTGAGTATTTGGATAAGTCCTAACCAATTTAGTTTAATTGGTTTTTTTACACTTATATTTCCTTATACTACCATTGTACTAAGTTTATTATGTATTTTTTGGTTTGTAGTAAAGCCCAAATTTGGTGTAATCATTTTATTGTTATTAGTAGTAGGTTTTAAAAACTTTGCATCAATTTTTGGTACTACAACAAATCAAGATTTTATTGTAGCAAAACAACCAAATAATATAAGAATAGCTACATGGAATATTCAAAGCTTTAATGGACTATCTAAAAATAAAGAAGCAAAGAAAAATATAAAAACATCTATTGTACAATGTATAGAAAAATATCAACCAGATATTATTTGCTTACAAGAGTTTAATACAAGTACCATTAAAGATGATGTGGCAGATAATATTGCTTTATTCAAAAAAAAATATCCTTACTATTATTTTTCAAAAGATTATAGCAGAAAAAAAGGAAGTTATAAAAGTGGTTGTATCATTTTTTCAACATTACCCATTATTGCATCAGATAAAATAAAATACCCTATTGCAGAAAGTTTAATTTATGCAGATATTGTAAAAGGAAATGATACTTTAAGAATTTATACTACCCAT
>CAUJDL010000055.1 GCA_963169635.1 Bacteroidota bacterium | reverse complement strand
CGTGTGGTGGTACAAGTTGGCTTCCATCATTCCAATAAGCTTTATAGCCATTATATTCTTTAGGGTTGTGGCTTGCAGTACATACTACACCTGCTTTACAGCCTAAATGACGAATGGCAAAACTTAATTCTGGTGTTGGTCTTAAAGCCTCAAATAAAAAAACTTTTATACCATTAGCAGCAAAAACATTGGCAGTTGTTTCTGCAAAAAATCTACTATTATTTCTGCTATCATGGCCTATAGCAACTTTTATTTCATCGTTACCATAAACTTTTTTTAAATAATTACTAAAGCCTTGTGTAGCCATACCAACAGTATATTTATTCATTCTATTAGTACCAACGCCCATAATACCTCTTAAACCTCCTGTACCAAATTCTAAATTTTTATAAAAGCTTTCTGTAAGTTCTAATTCATTTTCTGCTTGTACTTTTCTGATAGCATCTTTTGTAGCATCATCATAATTTCCATTTAACCACTCATTTACTTTATTTAAAATTGTAGTATCCATTTTGTTATGTTTTAAATTTTTAATTTTGTAAAACGCAAGTTTAAGTATATTTAATCATTTATTTTAATTATTCTAATCTTGCATGTAGAAAGTTGTTTTTATGAAATATAATAGGATACTAATTTATTGTTTTTTAAGTATAGGCTTTTTTATTTTCTCTTTAAATACTAATGCTCAAAAAATATTTAGCCAAAATGCTCTTGATATTTATCAAACTTATCATGATACAACTTTAACAACAACTAATAATTTTATCCTTACACCAGAGCAAAGAAAAAAAAGAATAAAGCTTGTTGCTGCTACTAATATTGTAGGTTATGGAGGTGCTATGATTGGTCTTTATCAAGCATGGTATAAAGATTATCCTCAAGGAAAATTTCGTTTTTTTAATGATAATGCAGAATGGTTACAAGTAGATAAAGCAGGACATGCTTATAGTGCTTATGTAGAGAGTAAAGCAAGTATGGAGTTGTGGCGTTGGGCTGGCTTACCTCGTAATCAACGAATTTGGATAGGTGGCTTAAGTGGTGCAGCTTATCAAACAGTTATAGAAGTATTAGATGGTTTTAGTGCAGAATGGGGTTGGAGCTGGGGCGATTTTGCAGCAAATTGTTTTGGTAGTGGTTTATTAGTTTCTCAAGAATTATTATGGGATGAACAAAGAATAGATTTAAAATTTTCTTTTCATCATGTAAAATATAATGACCCAGTTTTACACGAAAGAGCTAATAAAGTTTTTGGAAAAAGTATTTTGAACAGAATGTTGAAAGATTATAATGGACAAACCTATTGGTTAAGTGCTAACTTAAAATCTTTTTTCCCTAAAAGTAATATACCTGCTTGGCTAAATGTTGCTGTTGGTTATGGTGCAGATGGAATGTTTGGTGCTGATGATAATATTTGGAAAGATGCCAACAACAATACAATTGATAGAAGCGATATTGCACGTTACAGACAATGGTATATTGCACCAGATATTAACCTTACAAAAATTAAAACAAAGAGCAAATTTTTAAAAGCAACATTATTTGTATTAAACTCTTTTAAATTTCCTGCACCCAGTATAGGTTTTAGTAAAAATGGTGTAACATTTAATTGGTTACATTTTTAATGCTTTAATAAAGTTTTTCTTTCGCCAATTTGCTGACGCCACATTGCATAATACAAACCTTTCTCTGCTAATAATTGTTCATGTGTGCCTGTTTCTGCAATATTACCTTTCTCTAAAACAAATATTTTATCTGCATGCATAATAGTACTTAATCTATGAGCAATCATAATAGTAATTTGTTTTTTCTCACTACTTATTTGCTTAATAGTATTAGTAATTTCTTCTTCTGTAATACTATCTAATGCACTTGTTGCTTCATCAAATATTAATAAATGTGGGTTTCTTAATAATGCTCTTGCAATTGAAATTCTTTGTTTTTCGCCACCACTTAATTTAAGGCCACCTTCGCCAATCATTGTATCTATTCCTTTTTCTGCACGTTGCAATAAATTATTACAACTGGCTTTTTGCAAAGCATCTTGCAAATTTTCTGTGGTTGCTTTTGCATTTACAAACAATAAATTTTCTTTAATAGTTCCTGCAAATAAATTTGTGTCTTGTGTTACAAAACCTATTTGTGTTCTCAGTTCATCAAAATCTATTTCACTGCCATCAATGTTATTAAATAAAATATTTCCTTTAAGAGGACGATATAAACCTACCAATAATTTTACTAATGTACTTTTTCCACTACCACTTGGACCAACAAAAGCTACAGTTTCTCCTGCATTTATATGAAAAGAAATATTGTCTAATGCATAAAACTGTGCTGTATTATGTTTAAAACTTACTTGCTGAAATGATAGAGCTTGTATTGTACCAATTTCTTTTGGAATAGATGGTTTTTGCTCAGGTGCTTTTTTCATCAGTGCATCAAAATTGATTAATGATGCTTGAGCTTCTCTATAACTTAAAATAATATTACCAATTTCTTGCATTGGTCCAAAAATGAAAAAGCTATAAAACTGCAATGAAATAAATTGCCCTGTTGTAAGAACATCTCTAAAAATTAACCAAAGTAAAGTGAAGGTAATTACCTGACGAAGAAAATTGATTAATGTACCTTGAATAAAATTTAAGGTTCTTAAACTTTTTACTTTCTTTAATTCAAGTCCTAAAATTTTGTAAGTATTGTTGTTTAATCTTGTAACTTCCTCAGTAGTTAAACCAAGACTTTTTACTAACTCTACATTTCTTAAACTTTCTGTTGTAGAGCCTGCTAATACAGTGGTTTCTTTAAAAATATTTTTTTGAATAGCTTTTATTTTTTTACTCAACAAACTTGTTGTTACACCAATTAAAATAGAGCCACCCATATAAACAGGTACAATACTCCAATGAAGTTTAAAAGCATAAACAGATACAAAAACAATACTGACAATAATGCTAAAAAATACATTGATGAAATACGATATAAATTTTTCTGTATCGGCTCTTACTTTTGTTAAGATAGATAAAGTTTCTCCACTTCTTTGGTCTTCAAATTCTTGAAAAGGAAGTTTCATACTATGCTTTAAACCATCAGTAAAAATTCCTGCACCAAATTTTTGAATAATTACATTAACAGTATAATCTTGAAATGCTTTTGCAATACGACTTACCATTGCTGTACCAACTAACAGCAATAAAAAATATAATAAGCCATGATAAAGTTCATTGCCAAAAATAAATTCATGCTCTGTTCTTAAAAGTGTTTTTTCTGTATCAAAATGTTTGGGATGGTTAGCAAATAAATCAATAATTTTTCCTACCAACATAGGGTCGAATAAAGAAAAAACCTGATTAATGGTAGCTAATATAAAAGACAGTAGTACCAACCATTTATAAGGTTTTAAGTACTGTATAAGAATCTTCATGTATCTATAATTAAACTAATTTTAAAAATTTATTTATCTGAATTAATACCTAACCAAAACTGAAAATAATCATGCACTGTACAATCTACTCTTACATTATTTTGTAAAGCAGGTCGCCAGTTAGGCATTTTTTTTATTAATGATTTTATAGCATCGTTAAAATATGGTTTTAAATCGTTGAAGTATTTTACTTTTCTATCATTTTTAGCATCTTTATATTTTGTACTACCAATATAATTAAATGAGGCATTGTAAGGAATACCATTTTTATCTACTATAAATTCAATATGAACTCTTAAATATTTTGCAGTATCGCCATTATTAATAGCTCTTGCAACAAGAGAGTCAAATGCAGAAAAATTAGATAAATAAAAAATACGCAACGAATCTGCACCAGCAACAAATACAGGTTTTTTTTCTACATAATAATCATCAAAAACTCTGTTGTAATATTGTTTTGCTCCAGGGTTTGCATCTCTTTGTGCATGTAAAGCAATAGATGTGATAAGCAATAAAAAAATGAAACTAAATTTCATAAACTTATTTTTAATATTATCAAAGTTGTATAATTAGTATCAAAAGAAGAAAATTAAGTTTCTTTTAAATGAATAGGGACTATAAAGTTTTTTTTGTTTTGTTTAATTTTTTCTGGCAGCACTGCAATAATTTCTTTTTTTAAAGCATCTATCAATCTTTTTTTGGCAAAATGTTTATTAGCAATAATACTTACTTCTCTTACAGGTATTGGGTTTTTAAATTTTCGGATTTGTAGTTTTTGTTTAGTAGAAAAATCGGTTGTAGCCATTTCTGGCAAAATGGTAATACCACCATTTACATCTACCATTTTTCTTAATGTTTCAAAACTGCCTGCTTCATATTCAAACGTTCTGTTTTCTTCACTTTGTTTTTTTAACTCACATAAATATTCTATCTGAGAGCGAAAGCAATGACCTTCTTCTAACATCCATAATTTTTCTGGAGAAATATCTTTTGCCAATACAAAACTCTTTTTAAAAGCATTGCTGTTTTTGGCAACATACGCTTGCATTTCTTCGTAAAATAAAATATGTTCTGTAATATTATTTTGATGTAGAGGGGTTACAAGAATACCTGCATCAATTTTATTTTCTTGTAAGCTATTTAAAATATTAGCAGTTGTTAGTTCGTGTACTATTAATTTAATTTTTGGATATTTTTTGGTAAACGATGCAATAAATAAAGGCAATAAATAAGGTGCTAAGGTTGGTATAATACCAATATTTAATTTACCAGCAAATTGTTCTTTTTTAGCTTGTACTATATCTGTCATGTTTTGTACTTCTGCTAATATTTTTTTGGCTTGTTCTATAATATCAATACCTTCTTCTGTTGGTAAAACAGGTTGTGTATTTCTATCAAAAATTTTAATGTTTAAAGTTTCTTCTAATTTAAGTATTTGCATACTTAAGGTAGGTTGTGTAACATGGCAATGCTCTGCTGCTTTAGCAAAATGCCTAAAAGTATTTACTGCTACAATGTATTCTAACTGTGTAATAGTCATAAGTAATAGTTTTTTTCTATTATTATTGATAAAGTTAATTGATTTAATTTATTTTTTTACTGGTAAAATATTTTAATCTTGATTAATCAATTTTTAAATATTTTTATCCAACAATATTTTACTGATTTTTTAATAAATGCATAATATGATGATAGCTAAAATTTGGAAATGGTTTAAACGAATTGTGTTGATTGCATTTATTACATCTTTAATTTATACTGTTATTAGTAAATGGATAATGCCTCCAATTACAATAACACAAATTAGCAACTCATTTAATAATGGTTTAAAAAGAGATTATATAAGTTGGGACGAAATGGGCTACAACATTAAGTTAGCAGCAATTGCCAGCGAAGACCAATTATTTGCAGACCATAATGGATTTGATTGGGACGCATTACAAAAAAGTTTTGAACCAAAGAAAGGGAAGAAGAAAAAATCTAGAATTCCATTAGGTGGTGGTGCAAGTACAATATCTCAGCAAACAGCCAAAAATGTTTTTTTATGGCAGGGTGGTGGTTATGTTAGAAAAATTCCAGAGTTTTATTTTACTCAATTAATAGAATGGATTTGGGGTAAGAAAAGAATTTTAGCTGTGTATTTAAATGTAATAGAAATGGGTAAAGGAGTTTTTGGTGTAGAAGCAGCAGCACAATATTATTTTCATAAACCAGCAAAAAAATTATCAAGAGCAGAAGCTGCCATGATTATTGCATGTTTGCCTAATCCTAAAAAATTTACTGTAGTGCCAATGAGCAAAAGAGTTGCTTGGCGATATCCACAAATATTAAAACAAATGAGTTTAATAGAAGATGATGAAGATATACAACAGATTATTAAAAATAAATAACCTGTTGTATTAATTAATTTATAATTCTAATAAAGCTTTTACAGGGTCTTTACCAATTAATAATAAAGAAGGATTTTCTAATAAATCTTTTACTCTAACTAAAAAGCTTACACTTTCTCTACCATCAATTACTCTATGATCGTAGCTAAGAGCTAAATACATCATTGGTCTAACTTCTATTTTACCATTAATAACCATTGGTCTTTCTTGTATTTTGTGCATACCTAAAATTGCACTTTGAGGTATATTAATAATTGGTGTACTCATTAAGCTACCAAATACACCACCATTAGTAATTGTAAAAGTGCCACCTGTAAGTTCTTCTGCAGTTAATTTACTATCTCTTGCTTTAGTTGCTACTTCTACTACTTTCTTTTCTATATCTGCCATAGATAAGCTTTCTACATTTCTAATAACTGGTACAGTTAAGCCTCTTGGTGTACTAACAGCAATAGAAATATCTGCATAATCATGATACACTAATTCATCTCCATCAATAAAAGAATTTACAGCAGGCCACTCACTTAAAGCAATTGCACAAGCTTTAGCAAAAAAGCTCATAAAGCCTAAGTTTACACCATGCAGTTCTTTAAATTTATCTTTATACTGCTTACGAGTTTCCATAATTGCTGTCATATCCACTTCGTTAAAAGTGGTAAGCATAGCAGTAGTATTTTTTGCTTCTACTAATCTTCTAGAAATAGTTTTACGTAAGTTGCTCATTTTTTCTTTACGTTTATTTCTAGAAAATAATTCACTATCACCAAATGTTTTTTTACCAGGGTTAGATAAAGCTTCTAAAACATCATGCTTTAAAATTTTACCACCAAAGCCACTTGGTTCAATAGATTTTACATCTACTTTTTTATCTGCAATAATTGCACTTGCAACAGGTGTTGCTTTTACATCATTAGGTACAGATGTAACTGGTGCAGTGTTAGTAGTTTCAGTTGTTGGTGCAGCTTTTACAGTTTCTTCTGCTTTAGGTGCAGATGCTGGTTTTTCTGCAGTTTCATCTATCATGGCCATTACACTGCCAATTAAAATAGTATCTCCTTCTGCAGCATTATATTTTAATATTCCTGCTTGTTCTGCATTTACTTCAAAGGTTGCTTTTTCACTTTCTAATTCTGCAATTACTTCATCACGTTCTACATAGCTTCCTTCTTTTTTTACCCATTTTAAAATAGTAACTTCTGTAATGGATTCTCCTACTTGTGGTACTTTAATATCTATCATAAAATATTTTTTCTAAATGATGTATTAGTCTAGTTTTTATTAAACAGTAAAAGCAGTTTCAATAATTTCTGCTTGTTCTACTTTATGTATTTTAGTATAGCCAGTAGCAGTACTTGCACTTGCATTTCTACTAATTACACCAAAGTTAATAGTTTGTAAGTTCATCTTTAAGAATGAGGCTGCACCCATATTTAAAGGTTCTTCTTGTACCCAAAACCAAATTGATTTATTGTACTTATTATGTAAATCATTTAATTGTTTTTCTGGTAATGGATATAATTGTTCTAAACGAATGATGGCTATATCTTTTCTATTTTCTGTTGCTTTTCTTTCTGCTAATTCAAAATAAATTTTACCAGAGCATAGTAACACTTTTTTAATAGTAGATGTATCTGTTACAGTTTCATCATCAATTACTTCTTTAAAGCCACCTGTGGTAAAATCTTTAATATTATTATAGCTTCCATGATAACGTAGATTAGCTTTAGGCGAAAAATTAATTAATGGTTTACGAAACTCCCATGTTAATTGTCTTCTTAATGCATGAAATAAATTTGCTGCAGATGTAATATTTGTTACAACCATATTTAACTCTGCACACATTTGTAAAAATCTTTCCATTCTGCCACTGCTATGTTCTGGGCCTTGACCTTCATAGCCATGAGGTAAAAGCATTACAAGCCCATTCATTCTATTCCATTTTTGTTCGCCAGAAGAAATAAATTGGTCTATCATTGTTTGTGCACCATTACAAAAATCGCCAAATTGTGCTTCCCAAATTGTTAGTGCATTTGGATTGGCTAAAGCATAACCATATTCAAAACCTAAAACACCATATTCACTTAATAGCGAATTATAAATGCTAAATTTCTCTTGATTATCTTGAATAAAGTTTAATCTGTTATAAAACTCATCAGTTACTTCATTTCTTATCATTGCATGACGATGAGAGAAAGTACCACGTTTTACATCTTGACCACTCATTCTTACAATCTTACCTTCTATAAGTAATGAGGCATAAGCTAATAATTCGCCAGTAGCCCAATCTATTTTATTTTCAGTTTCTAAAAGTTTAGTTTTATCGGCTAAAAGTTTTTCAATTTTTTTCAGTGGTGTAAAACCTTCAGGAATGTGCATTAAACTTTTAAATATTCTTCTTACTTCATCTTCAGCAATAGCAGTTGTAGGAGAGCTATCAAAATCTGCTGCTGTTGCTCTTCTTAAACTTTTCCATGCTAATTCTGGAGATTGATAAGTATAGGGTAAAGGTTTTTGTTTTACTTCATCTAATCTTTCTTGCAAATCTGCCCAAAACTTTTTCTCCATTTCTTTCGCTAATTCTTGAGCATCGCTTTCACCATTTTCTAATAAATATTTTATATAAACTTCTCTAGGGTTAGGATGTTTATCTATGATAGCATAAAGTTTTGGTTGTGTATATTTTGGATCGTCGCCTTCATTATGTCCATGTTTACGATAGCAAACCATATCAATAAAAATATCGCTATTAAACTTTTGACGATAACGTGTAGCAATATCAGCACATTTTATTACAGCTTCTGCAGCATCTCCATTTACATGTAATACAGGAGCTTGTACCATTGCTGCAATTGATGTACAATAATCAGCACTTCTGGCATCATCAAAATCTGTAGTAAAACCAATTTGATTATTGATAACAAAATGTATTGTTCCACCTGTTTGATAACCTTCTAAATTACACATTTGTAATACTTCATACACAATTCCTTGTCCTGCAACAGAAGAATCTCCATGAATTAAAATAGGTAATATTTTTTTGTAATTGCTATTGTACAATAAATCTGCTTTAGCTCTTGCAAAACCTTCTACTACAGCATCTACAGCTTCTAAGTGAGATGGGTTAGGCATTAATTTCAAGTGCATGTTTTTATTATCTTCTGTAATAACATCGCTACCAAAACCCATGTGATATTTTACATCTCCACTTCCCATTGTTTGATCTATTGCACCAGTACCTTCAAACTCACTAAAAATTTGTTCGTAAGTTTTGCCCATAATATTTGCTAATATATTAAGCCTTCCTCTATGAGCCATACCAATTACTACTTCTTCTACATTATCATTTGCTGCTGTATTGATAATTTCGTCTAATGCAGCAATAGTAGTTTCGCCACCTTCTAAAGAAAATCTTTTTTGACCAATAAATTTTGTATGAAGAAATTTTTCAAACATTACACCTTCATTCAACTTCATTAAAATTCTTTTCTTTTTACTAAGTGGTAATGGAGCAGAAAAATTTTGTTCCATTTCTTTAGTAAGCCAATCTATTTTTTCTTGATTACTGATATATTTAAATTCTATACCAACATCAGCAGCATAAGTTTTTTCTAAATGATGTAAAATATTTTTTAGCGTAGTAGCACCTAAACCAATTAAATTACCTACTTGAAAAGTTTTATCTAAATCGGCATTTGATAAACCAAAGAAACTTAAATCAAGATTTGCACCTCTATCTTTTCTAGTTCTAATTGGGTTTGTTTTTGCTAATAAATGACCTTTATTTCTATAGCCAAGTATTAATCTATAAACACTTAATTCTGCCATCCAATCAAAACTACTGGTACTAGCAGTTGTACTTGATGTAGGTGTAGTAGTAATATGACCATTTTGCAATTGGCTAAAAGCAAAATCAAAACCTTCAAAAAATTTTCTTAAATCTGCATCAATACTATTGGGGTCTTTCAGAAAATCTTTATATAAATTTTCTATATAACTAGGGTGTTGATTGGTGATATAGGTAAAATCCTTCATGTCTAACTAAAATTATACAAGCATTTATAAATTGTTGGCAAATATCGGCTTTTGAAAGTATAAAAAAACTAAACTTTTAGCCAAAAAGAGCAATTAAACAGAGAAAACAAGTTAACTAATAACATTGCACTTAAATTTGGAAAATAATTAGCAATTATATACCTTCGCCGCCCATTATTATTTAATTGTCACGGCAAAATCCGTGCTGCCTTAAAAAAATAAAATATGAAAAAAGGTATCCATCCAGAAAGTTATCGTTTAGTTGTGTTTAAAGACATGAGTAATGGTCATACTTTCTTAAGTAAATCTACAGCAGGTTCTAAAGACACTATTCAATGGGAAGATGGTAATGAATATCCATTAATTAAATTGGATATTTCTAATACTTCTCATCCTTTTTACACTGGTAAAAATGTAATGGTAGATACTGCTGGTCGTATAGACAAATTCAAAAAGCGTTACGAAAAGAAAAAATAATTTTTTCTATCAGCCTTATTTAAAAATCCCGTTTTTACAAAAACGGGATTTTTATTTGATTACATTTGTATATAAATTTTAGCCAAAATGAAATTAGATATTTTAGCCATTGGGGTTCATCCAGATGATATTGAATTAAGCTGTGCTGGTACTATACTTGCAGCAATTGCAGAAGATAAAAAAGTAGGTATTGTAGATTTAACACAAGGAGAACTTGGTACAAGAGGAAATGCAGAAACAAGAAAAGAAGAAGCTGCTAATGCTGCTAAAGTGTTAGGAGTTTTGGTAAGAGAAAATTTAAAAATGGCTGATGGCTTTTTCCAAAATGATGAAGCACATCAAAGAAAATTAATTGAAGTAATTAGAAAGTATCAACCAGAAATTATTTTATGCAATGCTCCAGAAGATAGACATCCTGACCATGGCAGAAGTGCACATTTAGTTAATGATGCTGCTTTTTTAAGTGGATTAAGAAAAATTATTACCAACCATGATGGTAAAATTCAAGAAGCATGGCGACCAAAATATGTTTTCCAATATATTCAAGACAGGTATATAGAGCCAGATTTTGTTATAGATATTTCGGCACATATTGAAACAAAAACTAAAGCCATACTTTGTTATGCAACACAGTTTTTTAATCCTGCATTAAACGAACCTCAAACATATATTTCAAGTACACAATTTTTAGATTCTATCAATGCAAGAGCAATGACATTTGGCAAAAGAATAGGTGTAGCTTATGCAGAAGGATTTTTATCTAAAAAAACATTAGGCATAAAATCATTAGATGCTTTTATTCAAAATGCAACCTAATTTTTGGGAAAAGCAATAACTAAATCATTTGTCATTTTTAATTTGAATGTTTCAATCATAAAAAGTAAAGTATATGTCTGCAATTTTAATTACCAATATTGGGTTATTGGTAAATACAAGAGAAGAAAATAAATTATTGCGAGGTAAAGAATTAGCAAACTTACCTGTAATAGCCAATGCTTTTTTAATTATTGAAAATAAAAAAATTGTAGCCTATGGCGAAATGGAAAATTTAGTTCACCACACACAAACGATTACAGAAGTTTATGATGCAGCAGGACAAATTGTATTACCTTGTTGGTGCGATAGCCATACACATATTGTATTTGCTGCAAGTAGAGAAAATGAATTTGTTGATAAGATAAAAGGAAAAACTTATGCAGAAATTGCTGCAAGTGGAGGTGGAATTTTAAATTCTGCTAAAAAAATTGCTTTAGCAACTGAAGAAGAATTATTTGATAGTGCATGGCAAAGACTACAAGAACTTATTCATTTAGGTACAGGAGCAATTGAAATTAAAAGTGGTTATGGCTTAAGTGTTGATGGCGAAATAAAAATGTTGAGAGTTATTAAAGCATTAAAACAACAATCGCCAATACCAATTAAAGCAACTTTTCTTGGAGCACATACTTATCCTTTAGCATATAAAGAAAATCATCAGGGGTATATTGATTTAATTATTCAAGAAATGTTGCCCATTATTGCTAAAGAAAATTTAGCAGATTATATAGATGTATTTTGCGAAGATGGTTTTTTTAGTAAAGAAGAAACAATAACCATTTGTAAAGCTGGTATGCAATATGGATTAAAACCAAAAATTCATGCTAACCAACTTAACTTAAGTGGAGGTGTAGAAGCAGGAATTGAATTAAATGCAATATCTGTAGATCATTTAGAAACTATGGATGATAATACAATTGCTAAACTTGCAAATGCTAATACAATAGGTACATTATTACCTACTGCAGCTTATTTTTTAAGAATGCCTTTTCAGCCAGCAAGAAAATTAATTGATAGTGGTTGTGCCATTGCTTTAGCAAGTGATTTTAATCCTGGTTCTTCGCCAAGTGGTAATATGAATGTTGTAACATCTATGAGTTGTGTACAAATGAAAATGTTGCCAGAAGAAGTTATCAATGCTGCTACAATTAATGGTGCTTATGCTATGGAGTTGGCCAATGAAGTTGGTAGCATAACAGTTGGTAAAAAAGCTAATTTAATTTTTACCAAACAAATACCATCATTAGCTTATATGCCTTATTCTTTTGGTAGTAATTTAATTGATAAAGTAATGATTAATGGAAAGTTTGTAGATTAAATTTATTACACTATTTAGTGTGTAACAAATCGCTGGGTAATTGATCAAAAGATTTTTTAAATGCTTTAGCAAAATTGCTAAGGTTGCTGTAACCTATACCTTCACCAACTTCTCTTACTGTATATTTTTGTGATAAAAGCATTGCTTTTGCTTTATTCATTCTATGCTTTTGATAATACTGATAAATTGGTAAGCCATATACTTCTCTAAAAATCATTTTTAGTTTAGAAGGGCTCATAGCAGACATTCTTGCCAATTTTGGAATACCTGGTGCAGGTTCAGAAAAATCTTTTACTAATTCTGCTTCTACTTGTACTAATCTTTGAAAATCGTCTTCAGATACTTTTACTTCAAGTGTTTCTTTATTTACTTTATTATAAATACGAGAGAAAAATCTTTCTATCAATAACATTGCTCTATTCTTGATAGTTAAATATTCAAAAGGTGTATCATCGTTGCATTGTACAATTTCGTTCATCAATTGTTTATATGCTACATCTAATGATTCGTAATTAAAAGAAGAAATTTTAAGGTTTAAATATTTTTTAATGTACTCTGTATTTTTTTCTCTATCTAATAAATTATCTATCCATTCTTTGGTGAAAATTATATTAACTGTTTTAATAGGTATTCCTTTTTTAGCATAAAATATCCAATCGAATCTAGAGCTTGTTAATACTACAATGCTATTAAATTTTTCATTTTCTATACTATTATTTTTTACTTGTTCTTCATCATTAATTTCTTCTACTCTTAAAATAAAGAATTGGTCTTGCGTTTTTTTTCGCTGAAAAATTATATCATTTTTTAAGGTGTAATTAGAAATGAGAACTTGTAAACTATTGGGCAATTGAATATATTTTATATAGCCATTACCAATTTCTTCTGGTAAATTAATTTTATTGCCTTTAACTTTTGTATTGAAGGATTTTGCAAAATGCTTTAAGAGGTCTTCAAAGTTGGTATGTGAAAATTCTACAGTTTGCAAAAGATAGGAATATTTTAATTTAAAAAATTTACGATAATCTATTTTTTTATAAATATCTTAATGGGTTTCTTTTAGCAATATAAATATACTTTTTAATATTTAACCAAAATGCTAATACCATATAAACAATTAATGGCGAACCCATTGTAATAAATGATACATATATAAACCACATACGTATTCTTGAGCTTGCAATACCTAATTTTTCTCCTACAGCAGTACAAACACCAAATGCCCTAATTTCTAAAAATGCTCTAAGTTTATTCATATAATTCTTAAATCTTTATGCAAAATATGATTTTTTATTGAAATTTATTAAAACATATTTAACTACAATATATTTATAATTACTTTCGCAACAATTTTAAAAAAATAAAAATATTTTTTATGGCTTTTGATATAGATATGATTAAGCAGATGTATGCTGCATTACCAGAAAGAATAAGTGCTGCACGTAAGTTATTAGGTCGTCCATTAACCTTGGCAGAAAAAATTTTATATGCTCATTTGCATAGTGATATGCCAATGAATAATTTTGAAAGAGGTAATAGTTATGTAGATTTTTCTCCAGATCGTGTAGCAATGCAAGATGCTACTGCACAAATGGCTTTATTACAATTTATGCAAGCTGGTCGTCCAAAAGTTGCTGTTCCAAGTACAGTGCATTGCGACCACTTAATTACTGCAAAATTTGAAGCTGTAAAAGATTTAGCAGTTGCTAATTCAGAAAGTAAAGAAGTGTACGATTTTTTAGCATCTGTATCTAATAAATATGGTATTGGTTTTTGGAAACCTGGAGCTGGTATTATACATCAGGTAGTTTTAGAAAATTATGCTTTTCCTGGAGGTATGATGATTGGTACAGATAGCCATACTGTAAATGCAGGTGGTTTAGGTATGATTGCTATAGGTGTTGGTGGTGCTGATGCTTGTGATGTTATGGCTGGCTTACCTTGGGAATTAAAATGGCCTAAACTTATTGGTATAAAATTATCAGGTAAATTAAATGGTTGGACAGCTCCTAAAGATATTATTTTAAAAGTTGCAGGATTATTAACTGTAAAAGGTGGTACTGGTGCAATTGTAGAATATTTTGGTGAAGGTGCAACAGCTATGAGCTGTACAGGTAAAGGTACAATTTGTAATATGGGTGCAGAAATTGGTGCTACTACTTCTACTTTTGGTTATGATGAAAGTATGAGTCGTTATTTAAAAGCTACAGGACGTGCAGATGTTGCAGCTTTAGCAGATGCTGTTAAAGAACATTTAACAGCTGATGCAGAAGTGTATGAAAATCCTCATAAATATTTTGATGAAGTAATAGAAATAAATTTAAATGAATTAGAGCCACATATTAATGGTCCATTTACACCAGATTTAGCAACACCAATTTCTAAAATGAAAGAAGTAGCAATAGCTAATGGTTGGCCTACAAAAGTAGAAGTTGGTTTAATTGGTAGTTGTACAAACAGTTCTTATGAAGATATTTCTAGAGCAGTAAGTTTAGCTAAACAAGTAGCAGAAAAAAACTTAACAACAAAAGCTCAATTTACTATTACACCTGGTAGCGAACAAGTAAGATATACGATAGAAAGAGATGGCTTTTTAGAAGTGTTTGATAAAATAGGAGCTACTGTTTTTGCTAATGCTTGTGGCCCTTGTATAGGTATGTGGGATAGAGTAGGAGCAGAAAAGAAAGAAAAAAATACAATTGTACATAGCTTCAACAGAAACTTTGCAAAACGTGCAGATGGTAATCCTAATACCTATGCTTTTGTTGCAAGCCCTGAATTAGTAACTGCTTTAGCTATTGCAGGAGATTTAACTTTTAATCCACTTACAGATACTCTTGTAAATGAAAAAGGTGAACAAGTAAAATTAGATGCACCAACAGGAGATGAACTTCCTAAAAATGGTTTTGCAGTAGAAGATGCAGGATATCAAGCACCAGCAATTGATGGTAGTAAAATAAATGTTGTAGTAAGTGCCGATAGTAAACGTTTACAATTATTAGATCCTTTTACACCATGGGAAGGAACAGATTTAAACGGTTTAAAACTTTTAATTAAAGCAAAAGGAAAATGTACAACAGATCATATTTCTATGGCTGGACCATGGTTGAAATTTAGAGGTCATTTAGATAATATTTCTAACAATTTATTAATTGGTGCTATCAATTATTTTAATGATAAAGCAGATAATGTAAAAAACCAATTAACAAGTGAATATGCTGCTGTACCTGCTACTCAACGTGCTTACAAAGCTGCTGGTATAGGAACAATAGTTGTAGGAGATGAAAATTATGGAGAAGGTTCATCACGTGAACATGCAGCTATGGAGCCTCGTCATTTAGGTGTAAGAGTAGTGCTTACAAAATCTTTTGCACGTATTCACGAAACAAATTTAAAAAAGCAAGGAATGTTAGCATTAACTTTTGCTAATAAAGAAGATTACGATAAAATTTTAGAAGACGACACAATTGATATTATTGGCTTAACAAGTTTTGCACCTAATACACCATTAACATTAGTATTGCACCATGCAAATGGAAGTACAGAAAATATTATTGCAAACCATACTTATAATGAACAACAAATAGCATGGTTTAAAGCAGGTGCTGCATTAAATATTATTCGTAAGCAAGTGGCAGAAAATTAATGTAAAATATAAACAAAACAATTTGTATGAAGCCTTAATTTTTAAGGCTTCATTTTTTTATAGAGTAGCAATTGTATCATAATCAAATCCTGCTCTTTCTAAAGCTCTTTTTGCAGCACCTAAAGCATAATCTGCTTTATTGTGTGGATGAACAGGCACTTCTGTTGCTTGTGCTAGTTGAACTAAAATATTTTCTGTTTCAGCATGTGTTAGGTTTTCACAAATATCATACATGCCACCAGGTTCTTCTTCTAATAAATCGTGTTTGGCTAATACATAACGAATAACTTTTATCACTTCTTTAATAGGTGGCACAACCATTAAAGAAGTTAATGCACCATGATCTAATCTTAATTTAGCAGCAAGAGGAATTGGTATATCATTATTAGCTTTTTGTGCAGCAGGAAAAAGAATTTTTTCCTCCATTTTAATATGCTTTAATAAACCAGTTCTAAATTGATGATAATAATTTTCGTCTAATTCATTTTCATTGGCTGTTGCTTTATCTAAAAGTTTTTCTAATCTATGATGGTCGTCTGTAAAATAGTTGTACAATGGTTTATTCATATAGTAAATTATATAAAGTCTTTAAATTAATAAAGCAACAAAGTAAAATAATATTTTAATATTATGCTTGTTCCATTGCATCTAATGCAATAGTTGCATGAGCATAAGCAGCACCAGCACGCATTTCTGCAGCAACCCAAATAGCTTCCATAATTTCTTCTTTAGATGCACCTTTTTTTAATGCTTGTGGTACATGAGCTCTTATACAATAAGGGCATTGTGTTACATGTGCTACAGCAACAGCTATAAGTTGTTTAGTTTTTTCATCTAATACACCTTCTTTAAAAACTGTTCTGCTAAATGTTCTCCAAGCCTCAATTTGTTTAGGTGCTAAATCTGCTTTTTTCTTAGCATTTTCTGTGGTTGCTTTAGCAAATAATTCATGTTCGTTATTCATAGTAAAAATTTTTTAATAAAAATTAAATTTACAATAAAGAAAATCAATTAGCTTATGAAATAAGAAATATGACAAAATCATTACACGATAAAATAATTTGCTATGTTTATTTTAATTGATTGTAGTTTTTTAAGTGAATATTTTACTTTTTTTTAGAAGTTTTTTTACCATAAATTAGCAAATCAAAATAATACAATACTTGTTAGTTAAAATATTTAGATTACTAAACAGTAGTAAAGTGTTATTGAAGATAGGCTAATAGCTAATGAAATAATAAATTAACTAACAAGTAGTTTAAAATTGAATAAATAATGTCATCAAATTTTTTTACTAATCAAGATGAAAATACTTTATATAATAAATTTGTAGGTGTATTTAAACATATGCCTAATATTGAATATTTTAAATCGGTTATTGGGTATTTTAGAGCTTCAGGATATTTTGCTATTCAAAAACATTTTCCAGAAAATTTAAAAGTAAAAATAATTGCAGGGATTAATGTTGACCCATTTATTGCTTTAGCTCAAAAACAAGGGTTACTTTTTAATATAAATACAAAAGATACAAAAAGTAGTTTTTTTGAAAGCATTCAAAATGATATTTTCAATGCTGAATATACTAAAGAAGTTGAACAAGGTATTTTACAATTGATAAATGATATTATTGAAGGTAAAATTGAGATTAGGGCACACAATTCAAAAAAATTACACTCTAAGTTTTATATTTTTCTTTCAACAGATTTTAATGAGCATAATCACAACTTAGTAATAATGGGCTCTTCTAATTTATCTGCACAAGGCTTAGGATTAAAAGATGTAGAGCATAATTATGAAATGAATATTGAGTTAAGAGATTATCCTAATGTTAAGTATGCTAATGAAGAATTTGAAAAATTATGGAAAGAAAGTACACCTATTTTGTCAATGGATGCTCCTAATCTTATTAAAAAAACATATTTAGAAACAATACCTACTCCATTTGAGTTATTTATTAAATTTTTAATTGAATATTTTGGAAAAAATATAGAATATGACCCTGATAGTATAAACGATATACCATTAAAAAAGTTTAAGAAATTAAGTTATCAAATTGATGCAGTTAATCAAGGATATGAACTACTTTTAAAATATAATGGTTTCTTTTTAGCAGATGTGGTTGGTACAGGAAAAACTGTAATGGCTGCATTATTAACAAAAAAATTTATTAACAATAATGGCTCTAAAACTAAAGTACTAATTATATATCCTCCTGCACTTGAAAAAAACTGGAAAACAACTTTTAGAGAATTTAAGATTGATGAGAAATGCGATTTTATTTCAAACGGAAGTTTAGATAAAATTATTAATGAAGTTGACCCTCTAATGTATAAAGAAAAATATGATTTAGTATTGGTAGATGAAGCTCATAAGTTTAGAAATCATACAAGCAATCAATTTCAGCACTTGCAAATAATATGCAAAGAAGGTCGTGAAAATATTGGTGGAATTGAAGGTGTAAATAAAAAAATAGTATTAATTACTGCTACACCATTAAACAATAGACCTGAAGATATCTATTATCTAATTTCATTATTTCAAGATATTAGGAAACCTTTTTTGAATATACCAAAACTACAAAATTTCTTTTCTAAGCATATTAGCAATTACAAAAAACTTATACAAAAAACACCTTTAGATTTACAAAAAGTACAAGAAATATTTAATGAAATTAGAGATAAAATTATTAAAGATATTACTATTCGTAGAACACGTACAGACTTAAATAAAAATGAACGCTATGCTAAAGATTTAGTTGAACAAGGAATTAAATTCCCTGTTGTTGCCAATCCAATTGCTAATGAATATACATTGTCAACTGATTTAGCAAAACTTTTTTTAGAAACTGCAGATACTATTATCAATAAAGAAAAAATAGATTTTTTTCGTTATCAAGCTATTGCATATTTAACAGAAGAAGCAAATAAAGATAAGGAAGGCAATAAAATTTTTCAAAATGCAGATACCATTTCTCGTTCTTTAGCTTACATTATGAAAACCCAACTTATTAAACGATTAGAAAGCAGTTTTTATGCCTTTAAAAAATCGCTTAATAAGATTACAAACTCTACACTACAAATGATTGAAATGTATGAAAGAGATAATATTTTTATTGCACCCGATTTTGATATTTCAGATTTATTAAACAAAGGATATTCTGATGAAGAAATTGAAATGGAAATTTTAAGCGTTAATGAAGAGAAGAATTCCACAAAAAATGCAAAATTTAAACAAACTGATTTTAAACCAACTTATATAGAAGGATTAAAAAAAGATTATGAACACTTATCTGCTCTAAATAAAAAATGGCAAGCTATTGAAGATAATAATGATCCTAAATGGAATGTATTTATAAACTTAATTAAAACAACTTATTTTAATAAAGAAAAAAATGAATTAGGCAAGTTAGTCATCTTTACTGAGTCTGCAGATACTTTAGATTATATAACTAATAGATTAAAAGCAGAAACAAACTATAAAATTCTCAGTATTACTGCTATTAACAGAAATAAAGAGTTTGATACTATTAGAGAAAATTTTGATGCCAATTATGAAGGAAATTTTAAAAATGATTTTGACATTATTATAACTACTGATGTATTAGCTGAAGGAATTAATTTACATAGAGCTAATGTAATTGTAAATTATGATACACCTTGGAATCCAATAAAACTTATTCAACGACTTGGGCGTATTAATCGTATTGGTACAAATGCAAATTATATTTACAACTATAATTTTTATCCATCAGAGCAAGGCGATAAGCATATTAAATTACGACAAAAATCTTTAACTAAATTACAAAGTAGCCACTCTGCTTATGGCGAAGACAATCAAATTTACTCTTTAGATGAAATTATTGAACAATGGGATATGTTTAATGAAAATAGTGAACAAAATGAAGATATTAGAATTAAATATTTAGAGCTATTACGAAAGTTTAAAAAAGAAAATCCAGAACATTTTAAAGCAATTAATAATATGCCTTTAAAAATTCGTTGTATGCGTAAAAAAGCAGCAAACGAAAAGAGTATTGTATTTGTAAAAAATGGAGAACAAAAAAGTATTTACCTGCATGAAGATGGTAAATCTACTTCTATTACTTTTGAAGATAGTGTAAAAATATTTGAAGCTACTATAAACGAAGTTGCCATACAACCCATTCCAGATATACATTATAAACATATACATCATATTCTCCATCAATATGAGCAAGACCTTTGTACTACTGATTTGCCAAGTAACAAAGAAGATATATTAGATGTAAGAGCCAATAAAGCAATCAACGATTTAAATAAATGGATAATCAATCAAATTTTAACTACACCTAATGCTATTGAAGCAGCAAAAAATCTTTTGCCTTTAATAAAAAATGGTACTTATATAAACCTTACTAATGAAGTATATAAATTAAGAAATGAAAAAAATGCAAGTAAATTAGCATCAGAAATTATAAAACTTTCTCATAAATATTCTTCTAAAATT
>CAUJDL010000054.1 GCA_963169635.1 Bacteroidota bacterium | reverse complement strand
ATTGCAATTGAATTTTGTGTTGAAATAAAAAACAACATTATGAAAACAAGTTTTATAAAAAGAATTAGTGCAATACTTATAGCAACAAGTATATTAGCATCTTGTTCTAAAAGCAGTAATTCATCAACAACAGAAACACCTGCAACTATTTATGTTGGTGGTTACACTTATGAATCTGCAAATTTTGGTGAAGTTATTTGGAAAAATGGTGTAGAACAAAAAGTATTTGACTCAACTTTAATGCCTTCAAGTGGATATGTACGTTATCCTGGTGCTATTTATGATTTAGATATTGAAAATGATAAAGTATATGCTGCATGGAAGCTTAGTTATAAAGCTTTATCAGCATATTACCCTACTGCTAAAACATATTTATGGAAAAATAGCTCTAATACACTTTTAATAGATAATGATTACAATGTAAATCCTAAAGCTATTGATGTAAGTGGAACAGATATTTATTTTGGTGGGTTTTATACTAATACTTACGAATATCCAAGTATTTGGAAAAATAATGTTAGAACACAATTACCAGGAGGTACAGGTACAGTAAATGATTTATATGTAAATAATTTAGATATATTTGCTGTAGGTAGTTTAAGTGCTAATACAACAGCTGCATATTGGAAGAATGGTGTATTAACTTCTTTAGCAACTGGTAATGGTTATAGTGCAAATGGAATTGCCTATTTTAATAATGATATTTTTGTAGCAGGTGAAGGCAAACTAGGTGGTGTAAATGATAATAGAAGTGCATTGATTTGGGTAAATGGAGTTCAGCAAAAATTAACAACACCAAGTTCACAACAAGGTGCTGCAGCAAATAGCATAGCTCTTTCTTCTACAAAAATATGTGTTGCAGGATATGCATACTCTGGCTCTGATCAAAGAGCTACTGTTTGGATAAATGGTACACCAACCTTACTATCTACATCAGAAAGTATGGCTTATGCTGTTGCTATTAAAGACAATACTGTTTATGTAGTGGGATATGAAAAACCTAATAATTATTATAGAGCTAAACTATGGAAAATTACTGCTACTAATACTGAAAGTATCAACCTAAGTAATGGTACTGCAGATGCAAAAGCTTATAGTATTAAAGTAAAATAATTATAAACCTAAAACACTTAATATGAAAACAACCTTTGTAACACTACTTGCAACATTATTATGTGCTGTAATTGCAGATGCACAAATTATAGAACGTGCTAAAAACCGTACAAAAGATAAAGTAAAAGATAGAACAGAACAAAAAACAGATGAAACTATTGATAAAGGATTAGATAAAGTTGAAGAAGGTATTGGCAACTTATTTAAAAAGAAAAAGAAAAAAAATAAAGACACTGAAAGTAAAACTGAAAATAAAAACAATAACTCTGAACAAGAAACTGAAAGTACACAAAACGATAGTAATGATGTACCTGAGTTTAAAGAATATAAAGGCTCTACATTTATACCAGGTAAAAATATTTTATTCTACGAAAACTTCGACTCTACATATATAGGTGCAGGTAATGGAAATTGGTTTGTAAATGAAATTGATGCAAGTGAAGAAAATGAAAGACCAAATATTAGAAGCATATCACAAACAAAAGGCAAATGGCTTAAAATGCCTAAAAAAGGTTTAGCATTTCCTAACAGTTTTAAAAATTTACCAGAGCAATTTACTATTGAGTTTGATATGTATGTAGATCCTGAAAAAATGAGTGAAATGGAAGGTGGTTTAAGTACCAATTTTGTAGCTAAAAGCAACCGAGAAGAATACGATTTTCATTGGAGCCCTGAACCTGCTTTAACTATTGATGTACACCCTCATGGACCAACAAAATTTGTAAATATATTAGCTATTACAGAGTATAGTGATACAAAAAACTATGAGGATAGAATTTTATTAAATGAAACTTTTAAAAACGATTGGAAAAAGAATGAAGTAAATCGTGTATCAATAGCAAGAAATGGACAACAAGTTTCTTTATACTTAAATGGTAAAGAAATGTTTAACCTACCGAATGCTCTACCTAAAAAAGAACAATACAATTTAATACTTACAACAAATATGTGGGGCGACGGAATTTTTATTTCTAATTATGTAGTTGCAGGAAATATTGCTAATGCTGTAGAAGAAATAAAAACTGAAGGAAAATTTGTTACCAATGCTATTTATTTTGATGTAAACTCTTCTAGAATAAAACCTATTAGCTGGGCTACTATTAATAACATAGCACAAGCAATAAAATCTACCAATAAAAATGTATTAATTGTAGGACATACAGATAGCGATGGAGATGATAACTTAAATTTAAAACTCTCTCAAAAACGTGCAATTGCTGTTAAAAACACTTTAGTAAAAGAATTTGGTATTCCTGAAAGTCGTTTTATTACAGATGGTAAAGGAGAAACTGAACCTGTAGAAAATAATCAAACTGCATCTGGTAAAGCTAAAAATAGAAGAGTAGAATTTATTTTACAATAAAACAATATCATTTTTAAAATAGTATTTTTTAGTAAAAATCAACCATAATAAAAAGTTAGTGTATAGGTTGCATTTATTATATTGCAATATAATATAATAAACGTTCTACACATGCAAATTCTGCTGGCAGATGATCATACAGTTTTATTAGATGGTTTAGAGTTATTACTATCCACTTTTGACTTTGTAAAAAAAGTAGATAAAGCTGTAAACGAAGAAGAACTATATCATCAATTATCTAATAATCCCTTACCAGATATTATTTTATTAGATATTGTATTTGGTAAAACTGATGGTAAAGAATTATGTAAAAAATTAAAACAACAATACCCTCAAATAAAAATTATTGCACTAACAAGTTATAGCGATATAGCTACTGTTAAAGCATCTTTACAAGCAGGGTTTGATGGTTATTTATTAAAATCTGAAGATAGAAATACTATTATGCAAGCTTTACAAACTGTTGTAAATAACCAACAGTTTTATAGCCCTCAAGTAAAAAATAGTTTTTTTAATCAGAGCGTTGCAAAAAATAATGCTACATTAACTAAAAGAGAAGAAGAAATTTTAAAATTAATTTTAGATGAAAAAACTACGAAAGAAATTTCTGAAGAACTTTTTATATCAGAAAAAACAGTAGAAAATCATCGGGCAAGTTTAATGTTAAAGTTAGATGCAAAAAATATGGCAGGATTAGTAAAAAAAGCTATTACAAAAGGATATATCTAAAATATATAGAATGAAATATTGCATACTGTTTATCTTATCTATTATTACTATAGCTACTCATGCTCAAAAAAAATATTATGAACATGATTTTATAGATGCTTCTATAAAAAAGTTATATATAGAAAGTGAAACCTGTTTAAAAACAACAGAAAAAAATTGTAAAAATATTTTTGTAGAAGCTATTAATATTGGCAAGAAAAAGAAAGTTGCTTATATGGATTTTCTTTACTTTCAGTTAGGTTATTTTTTTGATTTAACAGAACAGTTCGACTCTTCTCTTCATTATACAAAATATGCTTATCAACTAAGTAATAAAAAAGATACATTATCTGCATACAGAATTATCATCAATTCATTAGGAGCAAATTATTTTAGAAATGGCAACTATGATAGTGCTATAAAATATATGTTGCTAACAGTAGAGTTAGAAGAAACAAGAAATAACAGACCTATTTATTTAGCTTATGCTTATAATAATTTAGGTGTAGTATTAGGTATCAATGAAAATTATGCAGAAGCTGTAGGATATTTTAAAAAAGGATTTTATTTATTAGAGAAAATAAAAGACACTACAATTATTGCCAACATTGCATCTAACACTGCTATTTATCTTAAAAAATTAGATAAAATAAATGAAGCTCAAGAATGGGCAAGTAAAGCATTAGTTTTTGCAGAAAAATATAATAACGCTAGTGCATATTGTTATGCAAATTACATTTTAGGTACATCTGAAAAAAATATAGATAAGGCTTTAGCTTATTTAAAATTAGCAATTGATAAAGCAAGAGTTGTAAATATGAAAGTAGTACTTGCAGATGCTCTTGATATTTATGGAGTAAAACTCTCTGAAAAAGGAAAAATGCAAGAAGCTGCATTAGCAATAGAAGAAGCCATATTACTACATAAAAATGCAAATTATACTACAGGCTTAATAGCTGCCTATAAAAATGCAGGATTAATTTATTACAGAAAAGGTAATTTTAAATTATCGTCAGAGTATTATCAAGAATATACAGAGTTATATACTAAAACAATTCCAGAAGAAAATAAAAAAAGAATAACAGAACTAACTACAAAATTTGAAACAGAAAAGAAAGAAAAACTACTTGCCGAACAACAATTAATTATTCAAAAAAAACATACACAATTTAAAAATGTAATTTTTATTAGTATAGTGCTTTTACTTGCTGTATTATTTTATATTGTATATATCAGAAAAGTACAAAAACAAAAACTTAAACTTTTAAAACAAGAAAATGAAAATGCAATTTTAAATGCTGTAATTAATAGCGAAGAACAAGAAAGAAAAAATATAAGTAGCAATTTACATGATAGTGTTGCAGCTAAATTAGGTTCTGCAAAAATGAGTTTACAAGCTATTCCTTTTCTTTCAGAAGAAAAGAAAGCTGAGCAATTAGAAAAAACAGCACAACTTATTAGTAATATTCATAAAGATGTAAGAAATATTGCACATAATCTATTACCTGTAACTTTAGAAAAAGAAGGTTTAATAGCTGCTGTTAATGAATATGTTGATGAAATAAATCAGCTTAAAATTATTAATATAGAAACTTTTATAGACTCAGTTAGATTTACCAATTTACCTAAAAGAAATGAAATTATTATTTACAGAATTATTCAAGAGCTTATCAATAATATTGTAAAGCATGCCAATGCAACTAAAGCAAGTATTCATATTACATCAGAAAATAATCAATTAAATATTAAAGTTGCAGATAATGGTATTGGCTTTACCACAAATAAAGAAAATCAAGGATTGTATAGTATTAAAGAACGTATTACTGCTATTAATGGTACATTTAAAATAAATAGTGAAGAAGGTAATGGTACTACAGTATCTCTTTCATTAAATGTTTAAATAAAAATATTTTATTGTGCAAATAAATGATATCATTCATTTTACAAAAAAAGCCTGAATTAAAATTCAGGCTTTCATTTATTTAATTATGGTAACATTAATCTTTTAGTTTACTATGTTTTCTACTATAACCAAAGTAAATTATAAAACCTAAAAGTAACCAAGCTAATAAACGAGCCCAGTTTTCCCAACCTAATCCAAATATCATAGCACCACAAGCTATAATACCTAAAATAGGAACTAATGGTACTAAAGGTGTTTTAAATTCTCTTGGCATATTAGGCTCTTTCTTTCTTAAAATAATTACAGCAGCACATACTAACATAAAAGCAAATAAAGTACCTATACTTGTCATGTGGCCTACAACATCTCCTGGTACAAAGGCAGCAAATAATGCTACTAAAACTAATATCACTAAATTGCCTTTATAAGGAGTTTTATATTTAGGATGTATTTCAGAAAATGCTTTAGGTAATAATCCATCTTTACTCATAGAATAAAACACACGACTTTGCCCTAAAAGCATTACTAATATTACAGAAGAAAATCCTGCAAGAATAGCAACAGTTATTGATTTGCTTAACCAACCATAACCATGCATTGCTTCTTGTATTGCTGCTACTACAGATGCTTCACCTCCTTTTGCTGGATCTCTAAAAAAATCTACAGGTGCTAAACCAGAAAGCACATAAGAAAATAATACATATAAAATAGTACAAATGATTAAAGAACCAATAATACCAAATGGCATATCTTTTTTAGGATTTTTAGTTTCTTGTGCTGCTGTACTTACAGCATCAAAACCTATAAATGCAAAGAATACTGTGCCTGCAGCACCTAAAATTCCCATGATGCCACCAAAATTATAAGTAGTACCATGATGGTCTGTATATTTTGTAGGTTCTGGAATAAATGGTGTATGATAATCAGGATTAATAAAACTCCAACCAAATGCAATTACTAAAACTACAATAGCTACTTTAATAATTACAATAAGATTATTTACTAATGCAGATTCTTTGGTGCCTTTTATTAATAATAAACTTAATAAAGATACAATACCTAATGCAGGTAAATTAATAATACCACTTACACCATCTGGAGAAACTTGAAATGGAGAGTGACACCATTCATAAGGTATAGGACTCATGTGAAAAACTTCTACCAATAAATTATTTAAATATTCACTCCATGCAATACCTACAGTTGCTGCACCTACAGCATATTCTAACACTAAATCCCAACCAATAATCCAAGCCATAAATTCTCCCATTGTTGCATAAGTATAAGTATATGCACTACCAGAAATAGGTATAGATGATGCAAGTTCTGCATAACATAAACCTGCTAAAGCACAACCTATAGCAGCTAATAAAAAACCTAATGTAACAGATGGACCAGCATTTTGTGCAATAGCTGCTGCTGTTCTTACAAATAATCCTGCACCTATTATAGCACCAATTCCTAATGCAATTAAACCCCATCCTCCTAAAGTACGTTTTAAAGAATTTTCTCCAGTTTCATTTGCTTCTGCAAGTAAAGAAGCAATAGACTTTTTTGTAAATAAACTCATAAGTTGGTTTTGATGATGTATTAATTAGAGTTGAAAAGTAAGTTATTTCAATTTATTTCTTTCATTCTTTTTTTATTTTTTTATGAACGATATAAAAAAAATTATTTTAGATGATAATAATTTTAGAAATATTAAATCAGCTACATACTTTATTTTTCAACAATTTTATAGCTAATAGCATACAATTCTTTATCTTTATTTTGTTTGTTTTAAAACATTACTATATTCTTGCGTATGAATAAAAAAGTATCCATCTTTTCATTACTTATTGTATTTACAATTGTAGCTTTCTTATACCTTTTTAAACTTCAATTTAATATTGCTATACCCGAAAGTGTACTTATTACTTCAAGATGGTTATTAGTTGCAACATTATGTTATTATGGTTTTTTGAAAAAAAATTTAACCACTTGGATTTTGATAAGTATGGTTATAGGTATTATGATTGGATTAGATTTTCCTTCATTTGCACCTAACTTACAAGTTTTAAGTAAAATATTTTTAAGATTAGTAAAAACAATTATTGCCCCAATATTATTTGCTACATTGGTTGTTGGTATTGCTGGTCATTCTAATTTAAAACAAGTGGGCAGAATGGGTTGGAAATCTATTGTGTATTTTGAAATAGTAACAACCCTTGCATTAATTATTGGTTTAATTGCTATTAATATTTCTCAAGCAGGAAAAGGTATTCATATTCCAGAACATTTTAATCAAGAAATGCCAGAAGCAAAAGCACAAACTTGGCAAGATGTTATTTTACATATTTTTCCTGAAAACATAATAAAATCAATGTATGCAGGTGATGTATTGCCTATTGTAGTGTTTAGTGTAATATTTGGTATTGCACTTGCCATGCTTAATGAAGAAAAGAGAAAACCATTATTACATTTTTCTGAAAGCCTTGCAGAAACCATGTTTAAGTTTACTAATATTATTATGTACTTTGCTCCATTTGGTGTAGGTGCTGCAATTGCTGTAACTGTTGGGCATTTAGGAATTGATATTTTAATTTCTTTGGCTAAATTATTATTTACTTTATATGCTGCATTAATTGTTTTTGTTGGTGGTGTGTTATTAACTGTTGCATACATGTTTAAAATACCAATTAAAAAATTTATACAAGCAGTATCAGAGCCTGTATCTATTGCATTTGCAACTACAAGTTCAGAATCTGCATTGCCTATTGCAATGGAAAATATGGAGAAGTTTGGTGTACCTCGAAAAGTAGTTTCTTTTGTGTTGCCTACAGGTTATACATTTAATTTAGATGGTACTACTTTATATTTATCATTAGCATCTGTTTTTGTAGCACAAGCTGCAGGCTTACATTTAAGTTTTGCTGAGCAACTTTTTATGGGTTTAACATTAATGGTAACAAGTAAAGGTGTTGCAGGTGTACCAAGAGCATCATTAGTAATATTATTAGGTACAGCTGCATCTTTTGGTTTGCCTATTTGGCCTATTATGGCAATTTTAGGTATAGATGAATTAATGGATATGGCTCGTACTTCTGTAAATGTAATTGGTAATTGTTTGGCAAGTTGTGTTATTGCAAGATGGGAAGGCGAATTTGATGATGAAAAAGCATTAAACTTTTCTGAATAATATTTTATTAAACAAATAAAATTTTAAAACTCAACATTTCAATTAATTCAGTAATGAAAAAAATATTTATACTTTCTATCTTAGGTTTATTTTTTGCAAATTATGTAAAGGCAAGTGCAGATTCTATTACATTAAAAATACAAAATCAGTACCAAGCAGAAGTTACAGATGTAAACATTACTGTATTAAGTTCAGGAAAAAAATTTGTATCTAACGAAAGAGGTATTGTTACCATTGCTGCTAATACCACAGATTCTATTCAACTACAAAAAGAAAAACATGAACTAACAACAATTGCTATAAAAGATATTCAACAACAAAAATCTATTGCAGAAATTCATAAAAATTTTACATGGACAGATTTATTAACTCCCATGTTTTACATCATTAATGGTGGGCTTTGGTTATTATTATTTATTGTATTTGCCGAAACTGGTTTGTTTGCTGGATTCTTTTTACCTGGCGATAGTTTATTATTTGTTGCAGGAATTTTTAGTAATATGCTGGCAACACATTTATTAGATTTAGGAAGCGATTTTTTAAATTTACTTTTAATCATTGCTTTAGTTTCTGCTGCAGGTATTTTAGGTAACACTACAGGTTATTGGTTTGGTAGAAAAGTAGGTGCAGCTATGTATAATTGGAAAGATAATTTATTGTTCAAGAAAAAATATTTAATAGAAGCTCATAAATTTTATGAAAAACATGGTGGTGGTGCAATTGTCATTGCACGTTTTATTCCTATCATCAGAACATTTGCACCAATTATTGCAGGTATTGTAGCTATGGATAAAAAGAAATTTACTTTCTTTAATATTATTGGCTCTATTGCTTGGGCAGGTAGCATGATTGCTGCAGGACATTATTTAGATAAATTATTTATAGATAAATTTGGTATCGACTTAAAAAAACATCTTGAGTTAATTGTTATTGTTATCATTATTATTTCTAATGCTCCTATAATTTTTAAACTTATTAGCAAGAAAAAAAATAGCTAATTAATTTTTTATTGATCAATGAGTAAAGAAAAAACTTATGGTATATTATCGTTGCCTGTAATAGTTGGTGCATTAGGCTATTTTGTAGATATATACGATTTGTTATTATTTACCATTGTTCGTGAGCCAAGCTTACAAGATATTGGTATTAACTTATCAGATAAATCTGCTGTACTTGCTGCTAGTACTAAAATAATTAACTGGCAAATGTTTGGTTTATTATTAGGTGGAATTTTATGGGGAACTTTAGGCGATAAAAAAGGCAGATTAAGTGTATTATTTGGTTCTATAGCCATGTATTCAATAGCTAATTTTTTAACTGGCTATGTTCAAACAACAAATCAATATGCAGTTGCAAGATTTGTAGCAGGTATAGGACTTGCAGGAGAATTAGGTGCTGGCATTACTTTAGTTAGTGAACTTTTACCTAAAAATAAAAGAGGTATTGGCACTTCGTTAGTTGCAGGTATTGGATTATTTGGTGCTGTATTTGCTTATTACACTTTTGATTTAACAAATGAGAATTGGCGTTTGTGTTATAAAATTGGTGGTGTTTTAGGAATTGTACTTTTATTAATGCGTATTTCTGTTGTAGAAAGTACTATGTTTAAAACAACAAAAGAAAGCAATGTACCACGTGGAAATTTCTTAATGTTTTTTACTAATGCCCAACGATTTAAAAAATATGCTTTTGCTATTTTAATTGGTTTGCCAACATGGTATGTTGTTGGTATTTTAGTTAATTACAGCAATCGTTTTGCTACAGAATTTTATGGCAATAATGCTATTATTAGTGGTAAAGCAATTATGTATGCTTATATAGCTATTGCATTTGGCGATATTTTTATTGGCTTTGTAAGTCAATATTTTAAAAGCAGAAAAAAAGCATTGTTATTGTTTTACATTTTTACCATCGTTTCAATTATTGCATTTTTTAGTCCACTAAATCATAACGATACAAACATGTATATAATTTGTAGCATGTTAGGCTTTAGTACTGGTTTTTGGGCAATATTTGTAACAATGGGTGCAGAGCAATTTGGCACTAATTTAAGAGCTACTGCTGCTACTACAATACCTAATATGGTAAGAGGTTTTTTACCTTTAATTAATATTTTATTCTTAGATATTTTTCAAAAAACATTTTCTTGGAATTTGGTTAAAAGTGGAATTGTTACAGGCATTGTTGTTACTACAATTGCATTAATTGCTTTTTACTTTACCGAAGAAACTTTTCATAAAGATTTAAATTATGTAGAAGAATAATTACTAAAATGATGTATCTTATTTGATAATAAATTTGCTTTATGAAAATACTTGTCATTCGTTTTTCATCTATTGGAGATATTGTACTTACAACACCTGTAGTGCGTTGTATAAAACAACAAATACCCAATGTTACAATTCATTATCTTACAAAACCTGCATTTAAAGGTATTATATCAAGCAATCCTTATATAGATGTTGTAAAATTGTTAGATGACGATTGGCAAAAAATGATAACAGATTTGCAGCAAGAAAAATATGATTATGTAATAGACTTACATCATAATTTAAGAACACTTAGGGTAAAAAAATCTTTAAAAACAACTGCATTTTCTTTTAATAAATTAAATATGCAAAAGTGGTTATTAACTGCTTTAAAAATTAATATTTTACCACCTATACATATTGTAGATAGAAATTTTGAAACTGTAAAAAGTTTAGGTGTTATAAATGATGGTAAAGGTTTAGATTATTTTATTCCAGAGCATGATTGTATTAAACAAAAAGATTTACCTGCTCAACATCAATTTGGATTTATAGGTATTGTTATTGGTGCTGCATTAAATACTAAAAAAATGCCTGTACAAAAATTAAAAGAGCTTTGTGAAAAAATTGAATATCCAATTATTTTATTAGGCGGTAAAGAAGATAAAGAAAATGGAGAGATAATAGCTGCACATGACAATGTAAAAATTTATAATGCCTGTGGTAAGTTTAATTTAAACGAAAGTGCAGATATTGTTCGTAAAGCAAAACTTATTATTACACACGATACTGGCTTAATGCATATTGCTGCTGCTTTTAAAAAACCTATACTTTCTATTTGGGGAAATACAGTACCAGCTTTTGGTATGACACCTTATTTTGGTAATGATGTATCTGTAACTAATATTAAATACGAAATAAAATTAAGCTGCCGACCTTGTAGTAAAATTGGTTATAATAAATGCCCTAAAAAACATTTTAAATGTATGAATCTGCAAAATGTAGAGCAAATAGCTAAAGATGCTTTAAAGCTAATTTAATTAAACAGCAAAACTTTCGCCACAGCCACAACTACGACTAGCATTAGGATTACTGAAATAAAAACCTTTGCCATTTAAGCCATCACTAAAATTTAATTCAGTATTTACTAAGTATAAAAAACTTTTTAAGTCTGTAACAACTTTAATTCCATTATTTTCAAAAACCTGATCCATAGGTTTTATTTCATTATCAAAATCTAATTTATAGCTTAAGCCACTACAGCCACCTCCTACTACTCCTACTCTTAAAAAATAAGATGTATCGTTAAGAATACCTGCATCTTCCATTAACTTTTCTACCTTAGCTTTTGCCATATCAGAAACAAAAATACCATTAGCATCACTTTCTGTTCCTGCTGCTTGAAAAAATGATGATAATGAAGCTGTTTTATTTGTTTGCTCACTCATAATAAAATATTCTTGAAAAATTAGTGAACTCTTTTTTCTTCAAAAACCATTTCTTCTAAACCATTCTTTGCACGATAATCGTTAATAGCTGCTCTAATAGCATCTTCTGCTAAAACAGAACAGTGAATTTTTACAGGAGGTAAACTTAATTCTTCTACAATATCCATATTATCAATTTTAGCTGCTTCTTCTACAGTTCTTCCTTTTAACCATTCTGTAGCTAATGATGAAGATGCAATTGCAGAGCCACAACCAAAAGTTTTAAACTTAGCATCTTTAATAATGCCTGTAGCATCATCTACTTCTATTTGTAAACGCATTACATCGCCACATTCTGGTGCACCAACTAATCCTGTACCTACACTTTTACTGCCTTTATCTAAGGTACCTACATTTTTAGGATTGCTATAATGATCTATTACTTTATCTGAATATGCCATGGTTATATTAATATTTAATGTTTAATTATTTTTTGTGCTGATTTAATTATTTTAGTTGTTATTTTTTTATTAAGCTGTTTGTTTTACTTAATGATGTGCCCACTCTACAGAGTTCAAGTCTATTCCTTCTTTATGCATTTCCCACAATGGACTCATATCTCTTAGTTTTAAAACAGTTTCTTTTACTGCATTAATTGTATAATCAATTTCTTCTTCTGTTGTAAAACGGCTTAATCCAAAACGTAAAGAACTATGAGCTAAATCGTCGCCTAAACCTAATGCTTTTAATACATAACTTGGCTCTAAAGATGCAGAAGTACAAGCAGAGCCTGAGCTTACAGCAATATTTTTATTAAAGCCCATCATTAAACCTTCGCCTTCTACAAATTTAAAAGAAATATTACTTACATGTGGCAAACGAGCTTCTATATTACCATTTACATAACTTTCATCAATTTGTGATAAAGCATTTTCTAATTTATCTCTTAATATAATTATACGTTTGGTTGTCTCTTCCATTTCTACTCTACAAATTTCACAAGCTTTACCAAAGCCTACAATTCCAGGTACATTTAAAGTACCACTTCTCATACCTCTTTCATGGCCTCCACCATCCATTTGTGCAGTAACTTTTACTCTTGGACCTTTTCTTCTTACATATAATGCACCAACACCTTTTGGTCCATACATTTTATGTGCACTAAATGCCATTAAATCTATTCCATCTTTTATAACATCTACAGGAATTTTTCCTACAGCTTGTGTACCATCAGTAAAAAATAATACACCATGTTTTTTAGCAATTGCCGAAATTTCTTTTACAGGTTGTATTACACCAATTTCATTATTAGCATACATAATAGCTATCATAATGGTTGTTGGTTTTATTGCTGCTTCTAACTGTGCTAAATCTAATAATCCATCTTCTTTTACATCTAAGTAAGTAACTTCTCCACCTAATTTTTCTATATGCTTACATGCATCTAAAACAGCTTTATGTTCTGTAGTAGCAGTAATAATATGATTGCCTTTAGAAGCATACATTTCAAATACACCTTTTAATGCAAGATTATCTGCTTCGGTAGCACCACTTGTAAAAATAATTTCTTTAGGGTCGCAACCTATTAATTTAGCTACTTGCTCACGTCCATAATCTACAGCTTCTTCTGCTTCCCAACCAAATGGATGATTACGGCTTGCTGCATTGCCAAAATGTTGTGTAAAATAAGGCAACATAGTTTCTAATACTCTTGGGTCAACTGCTGTAGTAGCATTATTATCTAAATAAATTGGTAGCTTCAACATATCTTCGAATTAAATTTTATTAAATGCGAAAGTACTGATTTTACCCCTATTTTATGATTTGAGGATAGTATGCTCTTGCTTATTTTCCATATATCGTAAGTCTTAATTTTAAAAAAATATTTTTATGCTTAAAGTAGAACATATTGGTATTGCTGTAAAGAATTTTAAAGAAAGTATTACACTTTTTGAACAGCTTTTAAATACACCTTGTTATAAACAAGAAATAGTATCAAGTGAAAATGTAAATACTGCTTTTTTTAAACAAGGAGAAACTAAAATTGAGTTATTAGAAAGCTTAAATCCTGATGGTGTAATTGCAAAGTATATTGAAAAAAAGGGCGAAGGCATACATCATATTGCTTTTGAAACAGCAGATATTTATGTAGAAATGGAACGCTTAAAAAATGAAGGTTTTATTTTACTTAACGAAAAACCTAAAGATGGTGCAGATAATAAATTAGTATGTTTTTTACATCCTAAAACTACTAATGGAGTGTTGATAGAATTGTGTCAAGAAAAAAAATCTTAGCCTATCTTGGAAGCTATTAAACAACAAACTGTATCTATTAAATTAATAAAATCAAAAGCATGTTTGCAGTAACTATATTAGGCAATAATTCAGCTACACCAGCTTATGGCAGATTTCCTACTGCACAAGTAGTTACTATTCACGAACATCAAATTTTAATAGATTGTGGCGAAGCTGCACAAATGCAATTAGCTAAATATAAAATAAGAAGAAGAAAAATAAATCATATTCTTATTTCGCATTTGCATGGCGATCATTATTATGGTTTAATAGGTTTATTAACCAGTATGGGTTTATTAGGAAGAGATACAGATTTACATTTATATGCACCTGCCGAATTAGAAAAAATTATTGAAGCACAATTTGCAGTTTCTAATATAACCATGACTTATAAAATACATTTTCATGCATTAGAAAAAGAAGGATTAATTGTAGATGAAAATAAATTTTCTATCAGTTGTTTTAAAGTAAAACATAGTATAGCATGTTGGGGGTTTTTAATTGAAGAAAAAAAGCCTCCTAGAAAATTAGATAAAGAAAAAGCTTTGGCATACAACATACCTGCTGCATATTATAATGCTTTAAAAGAAGGTAATGATTATACAACTAAAGAAGGTGATGTAATAAAAAACGAATTAGTAACCTTACCGAATACCCCTGTAAAAAAATATGCTTATTGTGCAGATACTATTTTTTTTGAAGAGATTATTCCAACAATAAAAAATGTACATCTACTCTATCACGAAGCAACTTATTTAAAAGATTTAAAAGAAAAAGCTACACAATATTTTCATTCTACTACAGAACAAGCTGCAACAATTGCTAAACTAAGCAATGCAAAAAAATTATTAATAGGCCATTTTAGTAGTAGATACGAAAAATTAGATGAGTTTTTAACAGAAGCTAAAGCAGTTTTTAACAATACAGATTTAGCTATTGAAGGTGTAACCTATATTGTGTAATTATTTTTTACTAAAAACTTTTTTACCATCTGCCCAAACTGCTAATACTTTGGTTTGTAAAATTTCGTTTTCGCTAACAGTTAATAAATCTTTATCTAATAAAATAAAATCGGCTTTTTTACCTTTTTCTAAACTACCAATTTCTTTTTCTAAAAAACTAGCTTTAGCTGCCCAAATGGTTATACCTTTTAATGCTTCTTCTCTTGTTAGTGCATTATTTATTTGAAAACCATTTTGCGGAAATCCTTTACTATCTTTTCTTACAACTGCTGCATAAAAAGTCTTAAAAGGCGAAATATCTTCTACAGGAAAATCTGTGCCTAAAGGCAGCCAACCATTTTGTTGTAATAATTTTTTAAGTGCATAAGCATTGGTTAATCTTTGTTTGCCTAATCTTTCTTCTGCCCAATACATATCGCTTGTTGCATGTGTAGGTTGTACAGATGGTATAATAGATGCTTGTTTAAATAAATCAAAATCTTTTTCATTGACTACTTGTGCATGTTCTATTCTCCAACGTTTATCATTGTTGGGTGCTAAATATTTTTTATAAATGTTTAAAATTATTCTGTTAGCACTATCTCCTATAGCATGTGTACACATTTGAAAATTTGTAGTAGATAATATTCTTGCTACAGAATCAAAATGCTGTTGTGTATTTAATAAAAATCCATACCAGTTATGTTTATCATGATAAGGTGCTAATAAACATGCACCTCTACTTCCTAATGCACCATCACTATAAATTTTAAAACCATTTACAAATAGCTTATCTGTTTTGTAAGTGCCTTTTAATAAATATTTATCATAATTTTTTTTATCATCGCTTAATAATACAGAAAGTTTTGTTAGTAGTTTTCCTTCTTGTTGTAGTGTGTCTATCATATCTACAACATCGTACATTAAGCCACAATCTGTAATAGTAGTAAGGCCTTGCTCAAAGCAATTTTTTTGTGCTGCTAATAACCATTTTTCAAAATCATTTTTTGTTGCAGTAGGTATTTTAGCTTGTACTAAATCTACAGCATTATCAATTAATAAACCTGTTAGTTGCCCATTTTTAGTTTCAATATTTCCACCCACTATTTGTTGATTAGGTTGTACACCTGCTAATGCTAAAGCTTTTGCATTGGCAATTGCTGCATGTCCATCAACTCTAGTAAGTAAAACTGGTTTATTAGGAAAAAGTTTATTTAATAATTCATTAGTAGGATAGGCTTTATTAGGAAATTTATTTTGGTCCCAACCTCTTCCAGTAATCCAATTTTCTTGTGTGTTATTTGCAGCAAATTGTTTTACTCTGTCAATTACTTCGTTCCAATCTTTACTATCGTATAGTTGTACTTCAAACAAACTTTTGCCATAACCTACAAAATGTGCATGAGCATCTATAAAGCCTGGGTATAAAAATTTATCTTGAGCATCTATTACATCTTGTGCAGAATAGTTATTTAAAATATCATCGTTTGTACCAATGGCTAATATTTTTCCATCTTTTACAGCCATTGCATTAGCTGTATTAAATGCATCATCTACCAAATAAATTTTTGCATGATGTATAATGGTATCTACTTTTTGTTTGCCACAAGCACTAAGAAATATTATAATGATGAAACTATATATATATCGCATAAAAAAAATTGAGTAATAAAATATTACTCAAAAATATAGATTAACCAAAAACTTGTGGTAAGATTATTTTAATAACTCACAAGGTTTTAAACCTGTATGTTTTTTAAATGCTGCAGAAAAATGTGAGATAGATGAATAACCTAATAAAGAAGAAACATCTGTTACACTTAAACTTTTTTCGTACAATAAATATTTTGCATGTTCCATTCTTTGTTGCTGATAAAAATCAAAAATTGTTGTACCAAATATTTCTTTAAATCCTTTCTTTAAATAACATTCGTTAATGGCAACTTTTCTGCTTAATTCTCTTATGGTTAAAGGGTTGCCTATATTTTTCAATAAAATATCTCTTGCTTCATAAATAGCTTTTCTGCTATGGTCATCTGCTAAAAATTTACAATTAAAACCTATTTCTTTTTCATCTATCAAACAATCTAAACTGTATAAAAGGAGTTCATGAATTTTTGCATTGATAAAAATATTTTCCAATGCACCTGTATAGCTATGATTCAATAATGCATCTAACACATTTCTTTTTTTAGGGCACACAGGAAACACTTTTGTAAAAGCATTAGGATGTTTAAATGCCAAAACCTCATCTTTTCTATTGGTTACTTTTACATTTTGTGTAAACTGATACAAGAAAGTAGATGAAAAATGAAAAGTAAATACATCTAAAGTAGTTTGTTGCCCATCGCAACTGGTTGGTTTTTTATCGCAAAAACTGCAACTTTTATCGTAGCAATATTTATTGCCAGCTATACAAAAACGCAACTCAAGATAATTTTCTTCTGGTCTGTTTTCGTTGTAATGATACACCAACATTCCTGTATCATCTACTACCCAAGCATCTTGAGCAAAATGACGACGAATATGATATTTAATAGAACCCGGAATGTTTTGTTCTTTTTCATACAACAAATCCATACCAGGTATGTTGATTTTTTTTTGACCTAATTTTAATATGTCTAATACTTGCTTCATTTCAAGAGTACAAAATTAATGTATATACATGTAAATTCCAAGTTTTTTTATTTTTAGAGCCTGTTTAAAATTTTAATTTTCAAGTACTATTGGTTCATTTTAATGCTTTTTATGGCTTTAAAAAAACTAAAATAGATACAAAAGGGTACTTAAAATCGGTTGTTTTTGAACAATACAGGATTTATAGATTAAATTTTAAACAGGTGGCTCTAAAACTGTTAAAGATAGTTAATCTAGTTAATTAGATTGCTTACATTTGGATAACTAAACTATAAAATATGAAAAAGAAACCCATTTTAGGAAAGTCGCTGACTGCTATTGCTATTCTTACAGTACTTTGTACTATTATATTTGTTTCTTGTTTTAAGGAGAAAAACATATATAATACTACTGAAAAGCAAATATTCAAAGAAAAACTTTTTGGAAGAGAATATATAGTAGTAAATTCTTCAAAATTTTATGAGCAGAAAAGTATCCGATTTTTTACAAATAATATGAATAATCGGAGTTTTTCAAATGAGGGTATTTTTTTTAGTGATATTTTAATGCCTACTGAATCTTTCTTAGAAATATTTGATTTTTTAAAGTCCAATATTTCTGGTTTAGATGCTCTTTCTACTTCAAATCTTTTCAGAATAAACATTTTTTTAT
>CAUJDL010000053.1 GCA_963169635.1 Bacteroidota bacterium | reverse complement strand
CTAATCCATTTAAAAACTATTTCAATGTTCATTATACAAGCAATACTAACCAAGTAGTAACAATGAATATTATTAGTTTAGATGGTAAATTAATAAGTACTAAACAAGTAGAAGTTTTAAGAGGCAACAACACTATTTTGTTTAGCGAATTAAATTATTTACAAAACGGAATGTACATTTTACAAGTACATAGCAACCATCAAATAAATACTTTTAAAATATTAAAAGAGTAATAAATAATTGGGTGAAGTAACAATCAGGGGTAAAGGATTTTTTTCTTTACCTCTTTTTTATTGATGATATTTTATTAATCCTTGCATTGGACTTTTTAAAATATTGCCTACTTCTAATTCATAAGAAAAACAAAGATCTTTAATTACATCTTTAAATGCATAAGCTATACTACCTGTAAAGTGCAAAGGATAAATCCAGCTTTCTCTATATTTATAAATATGATTTAGAAAAAAATCATTCAATCCATCTTCTATAATATTCTCTATCATATAATGCCCTCTGTTTTGCGATAAAAATTTTGCAAAACTTGCTAAATAACTATTGGGCATTGCAGATTTATAAACTGCATTTAAAATACTGGCTTTATCTGTTAAATATGTTTTATTAAAACGTGCCATTAACTCTTCATCAAATGTTTGATACAAATAATACTGTAATACTTTTTTCCCTAAAAAAGCACCACTGCCTTCATCGCCTAAAATAAAACCCAACGAAGGGTTGTTTTTTACTATTTTTTTTCCATTATAATAACAAGAGTTTGCACCAGTGCCAAGTATTGCTACCATACCTTTTTCATTGCCACATAAAGCTCTTGCAGCTGCAAACAAATCTGTATTTACTTCAATAATAATTTTACCAAAAAGTATTTGCAAAATTTGCTTAATAATTTTTGCATTATCAGCATTACTTAATCCTGTGCCATAAAAATAAATAGCTGTAATTTTTGTATTTTTTAATTTTGGTAATAATGCACCTTGCAGCAAAGTTTTAATTGCCTCTTTACTTGAAAAATAGGGGCTAAAGCCTTGCGTGGTAAATGTTTTAGTTTTATTATTTGTGAGCAAACTCCAAGTACAATTTGTTGCACCACAATCAGCAATTAAGGTTGCCATAAAAATTATTTAAGCATAAAATTTTAAAATGGAATATTAAATATAACTTTTATTTTAATCATCTACCAAATAAAAAATTTATTAAAAAAGAAATTTCTACAACTATTCCCTTTAGGTTTGCTTTAAATAAATATTAAATTTCAGTTGTTCAAATCGCAACAATTAATTTAAGATATTTGCTACAATAAATTTATTTAAAAGTTTTATTTAAAATGGTAAAAGAGAAAAAGCAAGTTTGGTTACCTATACTTTTTGCATTAGTAATGATTATGGGTATGATAATAGGTTATAATCTTAAAAAACATACTTCTACTAATTCGTTTTTTAATAATGCTACATCAAGTCCAATACAAGAAGTATTAAGTTTAGTGCGTAATAAATATGTAGATCCTGTAAAAATGGATAGCATTGCTGAAATTACTATTAATGATCTTTTATCTCATTTAGATCCTCATTCATTATACATACCACCAATAAATGTTGCAGATGTTAATGAAGAAATGATGGGCAATTTTCAAGGAGTTGGTATAGAGTTTCAAATTTTTAATGATACTGTTTATGTGGTAAATGTAATTCCAGAAGGTCCATCTGCTAAAGCTGGTATTTTAAAAGGCGATAAATTAATTACTGTAAATGATACTATTAAAATTGCTGGTGTAAAAATTACTTCAGATAAAATAAGAAAATATTTTAGAGGAGAAGCTGAAAGTAAAGTTACTGTAAGCTTATTAAGAGATAATGTTCTAAAGAAAATTACAATTACCAGAGGTGTTATTCCTGTTAGTACTATTGATGCAGCATATATTATTGAACCAAAAACAGGCTACATAAAAATTAACAAGTTTGGCGAAAAAACTTATGAAGAGTTTATGGCACAATTAGAAAAATTGCAAAAGCAAGGATTAGCTAATTTAATTGTAGATTTAAGAGGCAACTCTGGAGGTTTAATGAACGAAGCTGTGGATATTGCAGACGAATTTTTAAGCGATAATAAAATTGTTGTTTATACAGAAGGTAATAAATCGCCAAAAAATGATTATAAAACAAAAAGAGATGGATTATTTGAACAAGGTAATTTATTTATTTTGGTAGATGAAACAAGTGCAAGTGCAAGTGAAGTTTTAACAGGTGCTTTGCAAGATTGGGATAGAGCCACCATTATTGGTAAAAGAACTTTTGGTAAAGGTTTGGTACAACAACAATTTCCTTTAAGCAATGGTGCAGCATTAAGACTAACAATTGCAAGATATTTTACACCTTTAGGTCGTAATATTCAAAAACCATATAATCATAAATCTGTGCAAGAATATAGGAGAGATGCTTTAAATGGAGAAGAAATTATTGATACACTTGATACAGATACAACTCATCAAAAACATATTTACAAAACACCTAAAGGTAAAATTGTTTATGGTGGTGGTGGTATTTTACCTGATATTTTAATTAATGACGATTCTGTTTCATTTAGCTCATTAGTATTTAAGCTATATCAAACAAATATTTTAAATAATGCTGCTATACAAATTTATTTAAACAATAAAACTGCTTTATCTAAATACACTTCTGCAAATCAGTATTATCAAGATTTTAAATTAAATAATAACGATTGGATTTTAATTGAAAATTTAGCCAACAAAAAATCTATTTCACTCAATAATATTAAAAGCTCAGAAAGGTTACAAATTTTGGCAGATGTGCAAAAGCTTGTAGCAAGGTTTTTATTTGGAGAAAATGCCTATTACGAAGTAGCCAATAAAACAGATAAAATGGTTTTAAAATGTTTAGAAATATTAAACAATAAACCATAAATATATTTTTCTGCATATATATTTGCTGCTCAGAAAAATTCCATACAGCATTTTATAAAATATGGGTATCTGTAATAAAGTTTTGTAGCAATGGATAAGATATATGTTTTAAAAAAAGGGAAATATATGTATGGACCTTATACCCTTGAAGAATTAAAAAATAATCACCCAAAGTTGGGTGATAAAATTTGGTACGAAGGCTTAAAAGATTGGATTCCAGTAGAAGAGTTTGAGCATTTAGCAACTTATGAATTTGCTACTGAGCACAATGAAAAAGTTAAAAAAACGTTCTTTAAAAGAATTTTTGGTCTTTAATAACTTTTGAAATCATTATTTTGTATTTTAAAAAAAATATATAAATATTTGGAAAAAATATTATTTTTGTAAAGATTGAAGTAATATAAACATCAAAATAGATTTAGATATAATTAATAAGTATGAAGCATTTTAAACAAACTGTATTTTTCTCTCTCATTACAGTATTATTTTTTGGGGTTGGTTTATCTGGTAAATTATTTGCACAAAATGGTAATGGAGGTTTTTTAGATCAAGGTACTTCTATTGATGCTCCTGCTTATGAAGATGGCTCTTTAGACAAAACTACTATTAAAGGAGAAGATGCAGATGGAGGCGTAATAAATGGTACACCTCATGCAGATTATGATTGGGGAGATGATGATCCAGGTGGTCCTGGTGGTGGTGGAAATCCTCCTATTGATGATGTACCTTTTGATGGTGGTGTTGGTTTATTATTAGCTTTAGGTATTGTTGGTGGTTATAAAGTAAGCAAAAGAAAATAAGTAAATTTTAAATTTTAAAATAATGAACGTTTCATAAATTTTATGAAGCGTTTTTTTATTTTCTGAAATTCATACATCAATAAAAAATAGTACTTCTAATTTTTCCTAAACTCGATGTTTTAATCACTTACTAAGCTTGATAAATGGTGATTATTAAACTACTTTTGCTATCTATTAATGTTAAAAGTATTTAAGAAAAGATATGTATAAAATTCATGTAAATTTTGAACAAAAAGATTTAACACCTGTAGTAATAGAAACCAATGCAATTGGCGATAGTTTATTAGAAGTAATTTTAGATAATGGACACGAACTACATCATAATTGTGGTGCTGTTTGTGCTTGTAGTACTTGCCATATTTATGTAGAAAAAGGAGAAGAACATGTAGAAGAAATTAGCGATAGAGAAGAAGATTTTATTGATAGAGCTGTAAACCCTAAACTAAACTCTAGATTAGGCTGCCAATGCGTTTTACAAAAAGGCGAAGGAGATATTTATATTACTATTCCAGACCAAACACAATTTTTAGGAGAGTAATTTTTTTAAAAAGCTTTCTCAAATTATTTTATTTTATTTAGCATACTACACCTTATCTTGCAGCTACATTTTAAGCTTTAAAGCATTTAAACATTTTATTTTATGATAAAAAAACTTATTATACTTTTTTTATTACCTATTGCTGTATTTGCCCAAAATAAAAAAGGATATACAATTCAAGGAAATATTGCAGGATTAAAAGATAGCACTTTGGTATTTTTAAAAGATGCTGCAGGTAATGCTATTGCTCAAGATTATGCTTTTAAAGGTAAGTTTAAATTATTTGGTAATTTAACAGAACCTATGTTTACTAAAATTGGTTTTATAGGTTTAGAAGAAGAAATAGAATTGTATATGTACAACGATGCAATTACTCTTAAAGCTACATCATCAAACCTTAATAAAACTGTTGCAGTTAGTGGCTCTACCTTACATAATGATTATACTACTTATTTAAAAACATTTAATCCTATAAGAGATAAGTTTAATGATTTAAGTGCAAGAATTAATACTACGAAATCTGGTACACAAAGAGATTCTTTAATCAATGTATTTGAAAAAACAAAAAAATACGCCATATCAGAAGTAGATAAATTTACTGCTGCAAGATTAGCTTCACCAGCAAGTACATTTGTGTTATATGTTGTAAATCCTATTTTCCCAGGTGGTGTAGATGAATTAGCAGATAAATATCAAAAATTAAAACCTGCTGCCAAAGTTGGCGAATTTGCAAGAGCTATTGAAAGTATTATTGCAGAACATCATGCAAAACAAGAAGCAGCAAATGCTACTGATGTTGGTGCAATTGCTCCAGACTTTATACAAAATGATGTAGATGGCAAACCAGTTAGCCTTTCTTCTTTTAGAGGTAAATATGTTTTAGTAGATTTTTGGGCTAGTTGGTGCAGACCTTGTAGATTAGAAAATCCTAATGTAGTTGCAGCTTACAATAAATTTAAAAATAAAAACTTTACTGTATTAGGTGTTTCGTTAGACAGACAAAATGGAAAAGATGCTTGGCTTAATGCTATAAAACAAGATAATTTAACATGGACACATGTTAGCGATTTAAATTTTTGGGACAATGCTGTTGCAAGATTATATAATGTAAATAGTATTCCTTTTAATTTACTGATAGATCCTTCAGGTAAAATTATTGCTAAAAATTTAAGAGAAGAAGCATTGCATCAAGCATTAGAAAAGTTTTTACAATAAACTATAAATATTTTCCTGTATAACTTTCTTTAACTTTTTTTAGTTCAGTTGGCAATCCTGCAAATACAAGATTACCTCCATCTGCACCTGCATTTGGTCCAAGATCTATTACCCAATCTGCATTTTTAATTACATCAGTATTATGTTCTATCACAATTAAAGAATGTCCTTGTGCTATCAATGCATTAAAAGAAGCTAATAGTTTTTTTATATCGTGAAAATGTAAACCTGTTGTTGGTTCATCAAAAATAAAAAGAATATTACCATGCCCTTTTCCTCTACCTAAGAAAGATGCAAGTTTTACACGTTGTGCTTCACCACCAGAAAGTGTATTAGAACTTTGTCCTAATTTAATATAGCCCAAACCTACGTCTTGCAAGGGTTGTAAGGCTTTTGCAACAGATTTGCTTGTATCAAATGAAGTAAAAAAGTCTATTGCTTCATCTATACTCATTTGTAATACATCATCAATATTTTTTCCATTAAACTGTACTTCTAAAACTTCTTCTTTAAACTTTTTGCCTTTACATACTTCGCAAGTTAAATGTACATCTGATAAAAATTGCATTTCAATAATTTGTTCTCCTTCGCCATTACAAGTATCGCATCTACCACCATCTACATTAAAAGAAAAATGTTTGGGTAAAAAACCTCTTAGCTTAGATAAATGTTGTTTAGCAAATAAATTTCTTATTTCATCATAAGCTTTAATATAAGTTACAGGGTTACTTCTCGATGATTTACCAATAGGGTTTTGATCTACCATTTCTATTTGTGCAATACTATTAATATCGCCTGTAATTTGTTGATGTTTTCCTGGTGTATCTACAAACTCTCCTTTCATTTTTTGTAAAGCAGGATATAAAATTTGTTTTACTAAAGTTGTTTTTCCACTACCACTAACACCTGTAACTACACATAAAATATTTAAAGGAAAAGTAACATTAATATTTTTTAAATTGTTTTGTCTTGCACCTTCTACAGTAATACTATTAATAAATTTTCTTGGTTTTGTTGTTGGTTGAATAGTTAGTTTACCACTTAAATATTTACCTGTTAAAGAATTTTCGTTGTTTATTATTTCTTTATAAGTTCCTTTAGCTATTACTTCTCCTCCTAAGTGAGAGGCTAAGGGTCCCATATCAATAATATAATCTGCTTCTTTCATCATCATTTCATCATGCTCTACAACTACTACAGTATTACCAATATCTCTTAAAGATTTTAATACATGAATAAGCTTTTCGGTGTCTTTATTATGTAAGCCAATACTGGGTTCGTCTAAAATATATAAAGAGTTAGTAAGGTTAGAGCCTAAGCTTCTGGTAAGTTGTATTCTTTGGCTTTCGCCACCACTTAAACTATTGGCTAATCTGTTTAATGTTAAATAGCCCAAACCTACATCTATTAAGGTTTGTAGTCTTTGATGTAGTTCAGTTAAAATTCTTTTAGCAATTTGTAATTCATTAGCTGATAGTTGTATATTCTCTAACCATTTTTTTAAATCTTTACTTTGCATAGCACAAAGCTCACCAATATGCAGATGATTTATTTTTACATATAATGCTTCTTTTCGTAGCCTATATCCTTTACAAACATTACATGCTGTTCTTCCTCTATATCTGCTTAATAAAACTCTGTATTGTACTTTATATAAATTTGTTTCTACCTCTTTAAAAAAATCATTTATACCTAAAGCATTACCTACACCATTCCATAGTTGTTGATATTGTTCTTCTGTTAAATATGATATAGGTTTATGGATTGGAAAACCTTTTGCATTTTTTATAAATTGTTCTTTCCACCAAACCATTTTCTCACCTTTCCAAGGTGCAACAGCTCCTTCATACAAAGTCAACATGTTGTTTGGAATTACTAAGTTTTCATCAATACCTAAAACTTGTCCAAAACCTTCGCATGTAGGGCATGCACCATAAGGATTATTAAAAGAAAAAAGATTGGGAGTTGGTTCTTCAAAATGTAAATTATCTAATTCAAACTTATTGCTAAAATGCAGTAATTTTTTTTCATTAATACTTAAATAAATTTCTCCTTCTCCTTCGTAAAAAGCAATACCAATACTATCAGATAATCTATGTAAATCATCTTCATCAAATGGTTTGGTAATTATTCTATCAATTAATACAAATAAATTATTTTGTTGAGTATTGTTTGTATTTAATTGCTTTTTTAACTCAGCATCTTTTAATTCAATAAGAGTTTCTATTTTAGCAATGGTCATAGTATCATTAGCAGAATTTGCAATAGCCACTCTGCTAAAACCCTTTTGTATCAATATATTTAGCTCTTCTTTTAAATTACGTTTTGCATGTTGTTTAAACTTAGCAAGTATATAAACTTTAGTATCTTTTGGTAAATGAGTAATATATTTTACTACATCTGTAATATCATCTTTCTTAACTTCATTATTACTTATTGGGCTAATGGTTTTACCTATTCTTGCAAATAATAATCGTAAGTAATCATACATTTCTGTCATACTACCTACTGTACTTCTTGGTGTTCTGGTAATTACTTTTTGCTCAATAGCAATTGCAGGACATAAGCCTTTAATATAATCTACTTCAGGCTTTGGCATTCTTTCCATAAACTGTCTTGCATAAGCACTTAAGCTTTCTGCATATCTTCTTTGTCCTTCAGAAAATAAAGTATCAATAGTAAGTGATGATTTGCCACTTCCACTAACACCTGTTACCACTATTAATTTATTTCTAGGAAAACTAACTGAAATGTTTTTTAAGTTATGCATTCTTGCACCATGTACATAAATACCTTCATCTTCTGGTAAATTATTTTTCTTTGTTTTTGTTTTTGCAGATGCATTGCTCATAACAAACAAATTAACTATAATTTTTTTTAATCTACTTTATTTTAAAGTAGCATTTATATAAATGATGAAGAATTTTCGGATATCATCAATAAAAAACAGAGATGTAATTTTTACACCTCTGTTCTTTAAAATTTACTTACCCTAATTTTTAACTACAACCTAAGCTATTGCCACAGTTTAAACATTTGTAACAAGTACCACTTCTGATAGTTATATTTCCACAAACATTACAAGCAGGAGCATCGCTTTGCATACTTTTAGCAGCAAAATTGATAGCTTCTAAACTAGACTCTGCTTTTACAGGTGTAAGCCTTTGTAATTTTTGTGGCTTTGCAGAAGAAGTAGTATTAGGCGAAGAAACATGTTGATTGGTAGGTGCAGTAATATGAATATTACTTAATTGATTTTGGTCTGTATAATCATCATCATCGCCTGTATTACCAATTGATGGTGCATTTAATACATGAACTAAATCAGTTTTCCCTAAATATTCATACGCTAATAATCTGAAAACAAAATCTACTAAAGAGGTAGTAGTTTTAATGTTTGGATGTTCTACCATTCCAGCAGGTTCAAAACGTGTAAATACAAATTTTTCTACAAACTCTTCTAATGGAACACCAAATTGTAAGCCTACAGAAACTGCAATAGCAAAGCAGTTCATTAAGCTACGAACAGTAGAACCTTCTTTAGATAAATCAATAAATATTTCACCTAAAGTTCCATCGCTATACTCACCTGTTCTTACAAATATTACCTGACCATTGATTTTGGCTTTGTGTGTATAACCACTTCTTTTGGTTGGTAATGATTTACGTTCTACAATTTGAGAAAGTTGGCGTTTTAAAGTAGTATCTGTAGAAGCTGCCATTCTTCTGTTTACTTCATCTAATAAATCATCTACAGAAAGTTTAGATAAATCAACAATATTGCTATCTGTTAATACAGCATTATTGTCTATTGTAGATTCATTTGCTTCTTCTGTAGCCTCTTGTTGGTCTGTTGTTTTTTTCTTCTTGTCGCTTTTAGTACTTAAAGGTTGTGATAACTTACTTCCATCTCTATATAAAGCGTTGGCTTTTAATCCAAGTTCCCAACTTAATTTATAGCAATCTGCAATTTCTTCTATTGTTGCTTCGTGTGGTAAATTAATTGTTTTAGATATTGCACCACTTAAGAAAGGTTGGCATGCAGACATCATTCTAATATGCCCATGTGCATGAATATATCTAACACCTTTTTTACCACATTTATTTGCACAATCAAATACTGGTAAATGTTCTTCTTTTAAGTATGGTGCACCTTCTACAGTCATAGTGCCACATACATAATCATTAGCTGCATCAATTTCTTCTTCTGTAAATCCTAATGCTTCTAATAAAATAAAATCACTTGAGCTATATTGTACTTCTGTAAATCCTAAGCGTTGTAAACAATTTTCACCTAAAGTAAATCTGTTAAATATAAAGGCAATATTAAAAGCAGATTTTGCTGAATTATTTATAATAGCAATTTCTTCTTCTGTAAATCCTTTGGCACTTAATGTTTGTGAGTTAATAAATGGAGCACCTTCAAAACTTGCAGCACCAACTGCATATTTTTCTATTGCTTCAATTTCTTTAGTAGTATAACCTAAATTTTTTAATGCACTAGGTACAGCACCATTAATAATTTTAAAGTATCCACCACCACTTAATTTTTTAAATTTAACTAAAGCAAAATCTGGTTCTACACCTGTAGTATCGCAATCCATTACTAAGCCAATAGTTCCTGTTGGTGCAATTACAGTTGTTTGTGCATTTCTATAACCATATTTTTCACCTAATTGTACTGCATCGTCCCAAGATTTAGTAGCAGCTTTTAAAAGATTAGCAGGACAATATTTTGCATTGATACCAGTAGGGTTTATACTTAAACCTTCATAAGCATCTTCAGCATCATAAGCTGCTGCACGGTGGTTACGCATAACACGTAACATGTGTTCAGCATTTTCTTGATAACGTGCAAAAGCACCTAAGAAAGAAGCCATTTCTGCAGATGTTTTATATGCAGTACCAGTCATGATAGCACTTACAGCACCTGCAATTGCTCTTGCTTCTTCACTATCATAAGCAATGCCACTTAACATTAAGATGGTGCCTAAGTTTGCAAAGCCTAAACCTAATGTTCTATAATCGTAAGAAAGTTGTGCTACTTCTTTACTAGGGAACTGTGCCATTAAAACACTAATCTCTAACACTACAGTCCATAAACGACTGATATATTCTAAGCCTTCAATATCTATTTGATTGGTTGATTCATCAAAGAATTTTCTTAGGTTAATAGAAGCTAAATTACATGCAGTATTATCTAAAAACATGTATTCACTACATGGGTTTGATGCATTAATTCTTCCACCTTCAGGGCAAGTATGCCATTCATTAATTGTTGTATCGTATTGTGTTCCTGGGTCTGCACATCTCCAAGCTGCATAAGCAATTTGATTCCAAACTTCACGAGCAGGAATTTTTTTCATTACTCTTCCATCAGTTCTAGCTTTTAATTCCCAATCTCCATCTTCTTCTAATACTTTAAAAAATTCGTTAGGAATACGTATAGAGTTGTTAGAGTTTTGTCCTGCTACTGTTGCATAAGCTTCTCCTTCATAACCATTATCATAACCTGCTGCAACTAATGCTGCTACTTTCTTTTCTTCTTCTACTTTCCAGTTAATAAATTCCATTACTTCTGGATGGTCTAAATCTAAACAAACCATTTTAGCTGCACGTCTTGTAGTACCACCACTTTTAATTGCACCAGCAGATCTATCACCAATTTTTAAGAAACTCATTAAACCACTTGAAGTACCACCACCACTTAATTTTTCTCCACTACCACGTATATAAGAAAAGTTAGTACCTACACCAGAGCCATATTTAAAAATTCTTGCTTCTCTTATCCATAAATCCATGATACCACCATCATTCACTAAATCGTCATTAACACTTAATATAAAACAAGCATGAGGCTGAGGACGTTCATAAGCATTTTTAGATTTCTTTAATTCTCCATCTTCAGGGTCAACATAATAATGACCTTGAGGTTTGCCAGATATTGCATAACTTTCAAATAAACCAGTATTAAACCATTGTGGACTATTAGGTACACAACTTTGATTTAAGATACTATATACTAATTCATCATAAAAAATTTGTGCATCTTTTTTAGTGGCAAAATAACCATAACGTTCACCCCAAACTCTCCAACAATTTGCCATACGATGTGCCACTTGTTTAGCACTTGTCTCTCTACCAAAAGTATCATCTGCTTGTGGTACACCTGCTTTACGAAAATATTTTTGTGCTAAAATATCTGTAGCAATTTGGCTCCATTGCTTTGGCACTTCTACATTATTCATTTCAAAGACAACTTCGCCAGTAGGATTTTTAATAATACTAGTACGATAGTCATACTCAAACAAATCGAAAGGGCTTACATCGTCTTTCGTGAATTTACGACTAAACTGTAAGCGTTGTAGGTTTTTGTTAGCCATGAGAAATAGAATTTATGGGTGGTTAAATAGTTAGTTAAATCGTTTTTCAAATCCTGCATAAAAAATTTTCATGCGGTGAACGAAAATATCTTTCCATTGTCAAAATTCCATACGCTTAAAATCCACAGTTTGTGGATAAGAGACGTTAATAATTTCATAGTTCAAAGTACCATTGCATTTGATAAGTTTCTCACATAATGTGGGGAATAATTTTACTTTTTATTAAGGATAATAATTATTGTTTTGATGTTTTTATAAACTTATACATATTGAATTTTGCATATATAGCAGCATTTTAAAGGTATTGTATTAAAAAGTGTTGCATAACTAATATTTTTAATAAAAAATTAATATTTTTAACGAAACAATTGGCAATAGCCATAGTTTTTTGCATTTTTGCAATACCACTTTATAATCAATGGAATGAAACAAGATTTGTACAATAAATTCAGGGAAGATAAAAAGCAAGGGAAAAAATGTTTTACAGTATTAATAGACCCTGATAAAGTAAATGCTCAATCGCTTGAGCAGCTTGTAGCATTATCTGTAAATGCTAAGGTGGATTATTTTTTTGTAGGTGGCTCTTTGGTTATTTCTAATAATTTAGATGAATGTATTATTCAAATTAAAGAATCTTGCAACATTCCTGTTGCTTTATTTCCTGGCTCTCCCTCTCAAGTAAGTAAATATGCAGATGCACTTTTATATCTTTCTTTAATTTCTGGTAGAAATGCTGAATTATTAATTGGTCAGCATGTAGTAAGTGCACCATTTGTAAAGAAAAGTGGGTTAGAAATTATACCAACAGGATATATGGTAATTGATGGTGGAGCACCAACAACTGTTTCTTATATTTCTAATGCTACACCTATACCTGCAGATAAAAATGATATTGCAATGTGTACTGCAATGGCAGGAGAAATGTTGGGAAAAAAATTAATTTATATGGATGCTGGAAGTGGTGCTAAACGCCCAATTACAGAAGCCATGATTGAAAGAGTAGCAACGCATATTGACTCCCCTTTAATTATTGGAGGTGGAATTATAGACCCTGAAAAAGCTTATAGAAATTGTAAAGCAGGTGCAGATATTATTGTTGTAGGTAATGCTATAGAAAAAGATACTTCATTAATAAAAGAATTAGCAGATGCTGTACATAGCACACCTGCAAGAGTGTAATCAATACATTTTATCTTCTCTAAAAATTGTTGTAACAAAATATTAACGCTGTTAAATATTTAATAGTACAGTTTATGTAGTCTTACTATTATTCTAAACAGTTAAAACTTTTTGTTATGACACAAATTACTTTAAACATACCAACAGAAAAGTTGCAAAAATTATTAAATGCTTTAGCTCAATCTAATTTAACAAATAGCATTAATAATATTATAGTAGATAATAAACATCTAATGTTAAACCCAATTTTTATTAATCATCATTTACCTACACAACATCCTTATTTTGATGCAGAGTTTTATACTAATGAAATATTTGAGTAAGTAATAGTTGAGTATTTTACTTATTAAGCAACCTGTTTAATAAATTATAAACTTTCTCATCTATACATATCTTTGCTATGTATGGATATTCAATGCTCTCAACAAGAATTATTTATCTTAAAAAAAATTGCTAAAGCAACAGAACAGTTAAATACTAAAAGTTATTTAATTGGTGGTTTTGTAAGAGATAAAATAATTGGCAGAAAAACAAAAGATGCAGATATTGTATGCTTAACAGATGGTATTGAATTAGCTCATACAACAGCCAATTTATTTAACCCTGCACCTCATGTAGCTTTTTTTAAAAATTTTGGTACTGCACAAATCAAAATAAATTTATCTGCTGAAACAGTAACAACTCAAAACTTTTTTGAAATAGAATTTGTAGGTGCAAGAACAGAAAGCTATCAAAAAAATAGTAGAAAACCTTTTGTAAAACCAGGCACTTTACAAGACGATCAGCAAAGAAGAGATTTTACTATTAATGCTTTAGCTATTAGTTTAAATAATGAAGATTTTGGCAAATTAATAGACCCCTTTAATGGATTGAAAGATTTAGAAAATGGGCTATTAAAAACGCCATTAGAACCCTCTAAAACTTTTAGTGACGACCCTTTAAGAATGATGAGGGCTATACGTTTTGCTACACAATTAGGTTTTAAAATAGATAATCAAACCTTTGATGCAATAATAGAAAATGCTGCAAGAATAAAAATTGTTTCGCAAGAAAGAATTACTGACGAACTTAATAAAATTATGCTTGCAGATAAACCATCTGTTGGTTGGAATCTTTTAAGTAAAAGTGGATTATTAGAAATTATTTTTCCGCAAATGATGGCTTTACATGGTGCAGAATATGTAGATAATAAAGGACATAAAGACAATTTTTATCATACTCTTCAAGTAATAGATAATATAAGTGTACATACCCAAGATTTGTGGTTAAGATGGGCAGCATTATTACACGATATTGGTAAGCCTGCTACTAAAAAATTTGAAGAAAATATTGGCTGGACTTTTCATGGACATGAATTTGTTGGTGCTAAAATGGTGCCTAAAATATTTGCTAAACTTAAATTACCCTTAAATGAAAAAATGCGATTTGTACAAAAATTAGTGGCATTGCATTTAAGACCTATATCGCTTACAAAAGAAAATATTACAGATAGTGCTGTTCGTAGATTATTGTTTGAAGCAGGTGAAGATATTGATGCTTTAATGCAACTTTGTAAAGCAGATATTACCAGTAAAAACCAACAAAAAGTACAACGATATTTAAACAATTTTGCATTAGTAGAAGCTAGAATGAAAGAGGTAGAAGCCAAAGATAATTTACGTAATTGGCAACCACCTATTACTGGCGAAATAATTATGCAAACTTTTAATTTACCACCATCAAGAAAAGTAGGTATTATTAAAGATGCTATTAGAGATGCTATATTAGATGGCGAAATTGATAATAACTATACAGCAGCTTATAACTTTATGTTAATAAAAGCTCATGAACTCAATTTGCAACCTGTACAATAAAGCTTATTTTCGTTTTCTTATCGTTGCAAATAAAAACTAACTAACAAACTTATGGCTATATTAAAATTCAGGATTTATTTAGAAGAAGATGATGCAGTTTATAGAGATATTGCTATTAAACATACACAAACATTTGTACACTTACATTTAGCAATTTTAAAATCTTTTGAGTTTGATTCTAAACATGCTGCTACATTTTATAGAAGTAATGATAATTGGCAAAGAGGCAGAGAAATTACTTTTGAAAAATATGATAAAGATTATATCGCTCCTCCTTTATTTATGGAAGAAACCCCTATTGGTAACGAAATAAAAATTACCAATCAAAAATTTATTTATCAATACGATTTTGAAAAGAATTGGGTTTTCTTGGTAGAGTTAATTAATGTAAGCAAAGAAGAAAATGCTAAATTAGAATATCCTGTTGTAACTAGAAAAGAAGGTATTGGCCCACAACAATATGGCATTAAAAGTTTATTAGGCGATAAGTTTACAGATATTGAAGAAAAATACGATCTTACTGAAACTGCTTCTGGCTTTGGAGAAGAAGGTGATGAAGAAAATGAAACAGAAGAAAATTATGATGATGATAATAAAGATGAAGAGTTTTAATTGTTTTCTTCATAAATATTTTTTACTATAATTTTTTAACAATAAAGTGTCTTTACAAAAAACAGTTATTATTATTTGTGGACCTACTGCTGTTGGTAAAACTGCATTAGCCATACAAATAGCTAAACACTTTAACACAAAAATTATTTCTGCCGATAGCAGACAATGTTTTAAAGAATTAAATATTGGTGTAGCTAAACCATCTATAAAAGAATTACAAACAGTAGAACATTTTTTTATCAACTCTCACTCTATTCAGCAAAATGTACATGCTGCTTTGTTTGAGCAATATGCTTTAGAAAAAGTACAAGAAATTTTTACTAACCAATCTGTTGCTGTAATGGTTGGTGGCACTGGCTTGTATATAAAAGCTTTTTGCGAAGGTTTAGATGATGTTCCTGCAATTCCTGATGAAATAAGAGAAAATATTATTGCTAACTATCAAGCAAATGGCTTAGCATGGTTACAAACACAAGTAAAAAATATTGATGAAGATTTTTGGCAAATTGCAGAGCAACAAAATCCACAAAGATTAATGAGAGCTTTAGAAGTAAAATCTTTTACAGGAAAATCTATTACTAGTTTTAGAAAAGGTAATGTAACCAAAAGAAATTTTCATTGTATTAAAATTGGATTAAACTTACCGAGAGAAGCATTATATCTTAACATCAACAATCGTGTAGATACTATGATGCAAGAAGGTTTGTTAGATGAAGTAAAACAATTATTGGCTTACCAACATTTTAATGCACTGCAAACAGTTGGCTATAAAGAGTTGTTTAGTTTTTTACAGCAACAATGTAGTTTACAAGAAGCAGTAGAAAATATTAAAAAAAATACCAGACACTATGCTAAAAGGCAATTAACTTGGTTTAAGAAAGATGCAGCAATACAATGGTATCAGCCAAATGATGTAACTAATATTTTAGCAGCTATAAACTCATCATTTCTTTAAACTTAACAGTTTGTCTTCGGCTAATTTCTATTTTTTCGCCACCTTTTAATTCTACTAATAAACCACCATTAAAGTAAGGTTCTATTTTATCAATCCAACGTAAGTTAATAATGTGTTTTCTGTTAGCTCTAAAAAAACTTTTTTTATCTAATCTTTCTTCTAAATTATTTAATGATTTTAAGATTAAAGGTTTGTTAGTGCCAAAAAATACTTTAGCATAATTACCTACACTTTCAAACAAACGAATTTCGTTTAGCTTAACAAACCAAATACGTTCTCCATCTTTTACAAATACTTGATCTTCGTCTGTTAATGGGCCTCTAATATTTTGAATTTCTAATTTTTCTTTTTGTATTTCGTGCTGTAACTTTTGAACAGCATCACTTAATCTTTTAGGCTCTATAGGCTTCATTAAATAGTCTAAAGCATTTACTTCAAAAGCTTTAATAGCATACTCATCGTAAGCAGTTGTAAAAATTACTTTAGGAGCTTTTTCTATTTCAGCTAATAAATCAAAACCAGTTTTGCCGGGCATTTGAATATCTAAAAAAATTAAATCAGGTATTAGCGATTCTATTTTTAAAATAGCTTCATCTACATTGGCAGCTTCTTCAATTACTTCAATATCTTTAAATTCGGTTAATAGTTTTTTTAATTCATTTCTTGCTAATCTTTCATCATCAATGATAATTGTTTTAATAGACATTGTTTAGGTTTTAAGATTAAATAATTAAATAGAAATAGGTATAGTAATTTTTGCTACTACAGTATTATTGCTTAATGGGTTTAGTTCAAAAGTTGCATTATTGCCATAGAGTAAAGACAATCTATTTTTAGTACTAATAATGCCAAATCCTTCTAAATTATATTCATCTAAATTTAAGCTACCTGTATTATGCACTTCTAAAATATATTTATCTTCTACAAAATCAGATTTTATTAAAACATTACCACCATTAGTTTGTTTGCTTATGCCATGTTTAATTGCATTTTCTACCAAAGTTTGCAACATCATTGGTGGTATTGGTTGGTCTAAAGTTTCTTCATTAATTTGATAGGATACATTTAATCTATCCTCAAACCTTATATGCTCTAATGCTAAATAATCTTTTACAATATTTAATTCATTTTCTAAAGAAGTAAATTCAGCTTTATCTACATGCATACTACTTCTTAATAAATTACTAAGCTCTGTAATAGCAGTTCTGGCACGTGAAGGATTTTCATCTACCAAAGCTCTAATACTATTAAGAGCATTAAAAATAAAATGCGGATTAATATGATTTTTGATAGTTTTTAATTCTAACTCTTTTACTAAGCTTTCTAATTTTACTTTATCTACTTCTGTTTTTGTAGCATTTTCAATATAATGCCATATATAATAAATACACACCCAAACAAGTACAATAGGAGAGGTATCAAATAAAGTAAATACAAAACGTCTGATGATATTTCCATTAAATTCTTTTCTGTACCAACCTAACCATTGAATTAAAACACTACTTACCATACTCATTAAAATACAAATAACTAATAGTAGTATAAAAAACTTAACCCATGAATTACCTTTTAATGGTGGTTTTAATTGAAAGTAATGAATCAGCACTCTAAATAAATGAGTAAAAGTGATACCTGTAATTAATGTTAAAGAAATTCTTTTCCAATAAATAGCATCTAAATTAAAACGAAATAAATAGGCAAAGAAAACAATTGATAAAGTATATAATGACCATCCACCTATTTGAAAAGCCCAATAACGTATTTGATGTTTACTCATAATCTGTAAAGATAAATGTATATAAAAATGATTTTGATAAGCAATTTTACCAATGGTAAAAGAAGATGTAATTCGGTATAAAAGACTTAAATGTGGTAATAAGCTTTTTTTATTTATAGGTAAATGCACTTAAACATATAAAAAAAATGTTGAATTCAATTTTTTATAAATGATTTAATTATCTTATATTGCAAATACAATTCAATACCCTAGATTTTTAATTGTGAAATATGGAAATGAAAATGAAAATTAGGATAAAGGAAAAATCCTTTATTGCACGACTTGCAGCATACAGATTAAAAAGTAAAAAAGCAGCTATTGTAATAGGTAAAACAATTTATTTACATAATACAAATAGAGAAGAATTTTTAGCTAATAGAAAATGGTTAAGACATGAAGTGGCTCATGTAAAACAAGCTCATAAAAAAGGGAAAATTCGTTTTATTTTATCTTATTTAATGGAGAGCTTTAATATGGGTTATAAATATAACAGATACGAAAGAGAAGCCAGAAAAAAAGAAACTGATTTACATATTTTAGAAGATGTAGAATTTATTTAGCTAAATAGTTGATAAACTACCCAACTTGCACCATAAGCCAACACAGTCATATACACTAATTGAAATAAAGGCCATTTCCAAGTTTTTGTTTCTCTTTTTACAATTGCCAAAGTACTCATACACTGCATAGCAAAAGCATAAAATACCATTAATGATAAAGCTGTAGCTAATGTATAAACTTTAGAACCATCTGGTCTTGTTGCTGCATTCATTTTTTCTCTTAAAGAATATTTATCACTTTCTTCTACACTATATAAAGTAGCCATTGTACCAACAAAAACTTCTCTTGCTGCAAATGAGGTAATAAGTGCAATACCAATTTTCCAATCGTAGCCAAGTGGTGTAATTACAGGTTCTATACTTCTTCCTAAAATACCTGCATAAGAATGTTGTAATTTTTCGGTAGAAGCAATTTTTTCAAGAGAGTCTGTATTGTCTGGATTATTGACTATTAAAGTTTTATACTTATCATCTATTTTTTGTATAGTATCACCTGGTCCATAGCTACTTAAAAACCAAAGTAACAAACTAATAATCATAATAATTTTTCCTGCTTCTACTACAAAAATTTTAGATTTTTCTACCATAGTAATACCAACATTTTTCCAACGTGGGTTTCTGTAAATAGGTAGTTCAAGTATAAAAAAACTTTTTTCTTTTATATTAATAAACCACTTCATTATGTAGCTAATAATTAAAGCAGCTACAGTACCTAATAAATATAAAAGCATCATTACTAAACCTTGTAAACTTAAAAAACCAAAATAATAAGTTTCAGGTACAGCAAGAGCAATTAAAATAATATATACAGGCAATCTTGCACTACAACTCATTAATGGTGTTACTAGTATTGTAAGTAATCTTTCTTTTTTATTTTCAATATTTCTAGTACTCATAATAGCTGGTACAGCACAAGCTAAACCACTAATCATAGGCATTACACTTTTACCATTTAATCCTACTTTTCTCATTAGCCTATCTGTTAAAAAACTAATACGAGCCATATAACCTGTATCTTCTAAAATGGTAATTAGTCCAAATAAAATCATTATTTGAGGTACAAAAATTATTATGCCACCTAAACCAGCTACAATACCATTTATCAATAAATCGCTCCACCAAGTTTCAGGTAAATGATTACTTAAAAAACTACTGATAATAGTAAAAGTATTTTCAATTAAATCCATGGGGTATTGGGCTAACCAAAATATACTTTGAAAAATTATGAATAGTACAGTAATTAAAATTAAATAACCCCATTTACGGTGTAATAAAATATTATCTAACTTATCTGTAATTAATTTTTTTTCTGCTGGGTCGGGAGCAAAAACATTTTTTTGCATAATAAGTTTTATGCGTTGATAGCGAAGCATAATTTCTTCTGCTTGTATTTTAGTAGCATTAAAACTCGTTTGCTCTATTATTTGTTCTATTTGAAGTTTTAAATTAAAATCAATAGGTAAATTTTGATAGTTAATTAAATAATGCAATGCAGTATAATCATTTAACTGAGGCATTATTTGTTGTAATGCTTCTATACTTTTAGTAGCAAGCTCTTTATTTTCTATAAAATTTCTAGAAGGTACTACTTTGTGTTGTGCTGCAGCAATTAACGTTTTTTTCAGTTGAGGAATGCCTTTATTTTTTCTAGGATTAATTTCTACAACTGGTACACCTAAATCTGTTTCTAAACCACCAATATCTATTTTAATACCTTTTTTAGCAGCAATATCATTCATCGTTAATGCTACTACTACAGGTGTTTTTGTGTCTAATATTTGACTACAGAAAAGTAAATTTCTTTTTAAGTTACTAGCATCTGTAATTAATAAAATTACATCAGGTTTTATATCCTCATCTGCATGCATTAAAACTTTATAAGCCACCCATTCATCTGCTCTTCGTGGATATAAAGAATAAGTGCCTGGCAAGTCAATAATGTTAGCACTAAATTCTGTACTTAAATTTATTTTACCTGTTTTTTTATCAACTGTAACACCAGGAAAATTGCCTGTTTTTTGGTTTAGTCCTGTTAATGAATTAAAGAGAGTACTTTTACCACTATTAGGATTGCCTACCAATGCTATGTTTAATGTTTGTTGCAATATAATTTTTTAAAACTTGGCGAAAATAATTGTACAATTATTTGATGATTTGCGAAATTAGGAATGAAACTATCATAATAAGAAGTAATTATAGTTTCTTTAGTAAGAAAAATTAATGATGATTTTTAAGACTACCAAAGATTAATTGATGTACTAATAACTAAAAAACTATTCTTTTTTGCTTTTTTTGAAAAATTATTAACAGTTTATCGTAAAAAGTAAAAGAAAAATTTGGCTACAAAAATCATAACACTATTTTTGCACTCCCAATTAAAAAAGGTTGATTCCGTAGCTCAGTTGGTAGAGCAATACACTTTTAATGTATGGGCCCTGGGTTCGAGTCCCAGCGGGATCACAAAGCTGTTGAAATTTTTCAACAGCTTTTTTATTGAATACTACTTTATTTCATATTATTTAAAACATGATAAAGCACTACAGCATTATTATGTGCTGTATCTTTTGCTGCATATAATAATGTAACATTTTGTTTGGTAGCAATTTGCTTTATTCTTTTTAATTCATCAGAATGTTGTTTTAATTCTTCTTTATACTTTTTTTCAAACTCAATAAATAATTCAGGTTTGTGGGCAAACCATTTTCTTAGTGCATCAGTTGGGGCTATAATTTTTAGCCATTCATCTAAAGCTGCATTTTCTTTTTTTATACCTCTTGGCCAAAGTTTATCTATTAATATTCTGTAGCCATCATCATTTTCAGCATGTTCATATATTCTTTTAATACTTATTGTTTTCATAATATATTTGTATAGTAAATTTATTTATTAACCAATACTGCATAGTTAAGCAATTTGCTAGAGATTTAAATATGTATATTAATTTTAATTTAATATGACTTAGGTCATAGCATATAATAGCATAAATATTTATATTTGCAGTAAATTAAACACTTAAATTATTTTATGAGAAAGAAAATTATTTTCGGGTTATTGTTAGCACTTCCAATGTTTTTTATTGCATGTGGTGGAGAAAGCACAAACAATACAACTCCTTCAACTGAAGACACAGCTAAAGAAACTAAAACAGAAGCAAGTACAGAACCTTATGACCCACATCGTGGAGAAGGTAAATTTGATTCTTCTAACGTTGTTATTAAAGGCTTAGATGCTGCTATGGCAAAAAAAGGTAAAGCAATTTCAGAAACTAAATGTATGTCATGCCATAAAGCTACAGATGAATTATTAGTTGGTCCAGGTTGGAAAGGTGTTACAAACAGACATACACCTTATTGGTTAATGAACTTTATTACTAACCCAGATCCAATGATTGATAAAGATCCTAAAGTACAAAAACAATTAGAAGTTTGTTTAGTACGTATGCCTAACCAAAGTTTAGCAGATGAAGAAGCAAGAGAAATTTTAGAATTTATGCGTCAAAACGATGGAGCAAAATAATCATTAGTTTATATTTAGCATATACTTCATTAAGGCTACTAAAAAAATTTGGTAGCCTTATTTTTTTATATCAAACTTTATCATCTATTATTTAGTATTGATTTTTATTAATGAAGTATTAATTTTATCATTATATACTGAGTATAATCATAAAAATTGAAAATATATTTATTGATTTTTACCCACTTAAATATTTAACCAAATTATTAGGTTGCATAAATAATAGATAATATGACAGATAAGGTTAAAGTATTAACATTAATTGTACTCATCGTTTCATTTTTTAGTTACACACTATTTTTATATAAAGAGAATTATAGTAGTAATGCTGAATATGGAACTATGGCAGATAAAGGCAAAAAACTTTGGCAAGAAAAAAACTGTAACTCTTGTCATCAAATTTATGGTTTAGGAGGTTACTTAGGTCCAGACCTTACTAATGTTTACTCTCAAAGAAGTGAAGCATTTATAAAAGTTTTTTTACAAACAGGTACTAATATAATGCCTGCATTTAATTTAAATGAAGAGCAAATGAATCAGCTAATGGCCTATTTTAAAAGTATAGATTCTACAGGAATTGCATCACCAGCTAAATTAAAACCTAATTACGATGGAACTATTGAAAGATAAAAAACCAATTAGTCATTACTTTATTGTTACTGGTTTAATTTTACTTTTTTCTACACTAAGTTTTGGTGTTATTGGTGCTTTACAATATGTATATGCAGGATTATTTAGAGAAAATTTTTCTTTTGAAAAAATAAGACCCTTACATGTATCATCTGCTGTATTTTGGATATTAATAACAGCTTGTGGTGCCGTAATTTTTTATTTAGGAAAAGTAAAAGATGGTATATGGTCATCTAAACTTGCAAAATGGCAATGGATATTATTTACCATTTCTGTTGTTGCAATTTTAATATCTTATATCATGGGCATTTTTGGTGGCAGAGAATATTGGGAGTTTCATCCCATTTTTGCTTTACCAATTGTAATTGCTTGGATATTGTTTTTGATTAATGTATTAAAAACTGTAAAAGTATTTCGTAAACAACCTGTTTATGTTTGGATGTGGCTTACTGGTACAATATTTTTTTTATTTACTTATGCAGAGTCTTACTTATGGTTAATTCCTTACTTCAGATCTAACATAGTACATGATATGACTATTCAATGGAAATCTTATGGCTCTATGGTAGGTTGTTGGAATATGTTAATATATGGTTCAAGTATTTATTTAATGGATAAAATTGCTGGCTCTGAAAAATATAGTTATTCAAGTATTGCTTTTGCTTTATACTTTTTAGGATTATTTAATTTAATGTTTAATTGGGGACATCATATTTACACTTTACCTGCACCAAAATATATACAGTATATAAGTTATGGTGTTAGCATGACTGAATTACTTTTATTAGGCAGAATAATTTATTTCTGGAAATCATCTGTAGATACTGCTAAACGTCATTATCATATTTTATCTTATCGTTTTTTATTAGCAGCAGATTTGTGGATTTTCTTAACCTTAATTTTAGCAATAGCCATGTCTATTCCTGCTATTAATATTTATACACATGGTACACATATTACTGTAGCTCATACAATGGGTGCTACTATTGGTATTAATACCTTTTTATTACTATCATTAGTTTGTAATATTTTTAATGTACATCAACCAAAAACAGAAAAAAATATTACATTGGGTTTAAATATTTCTCTCATTGCCTTACCTATTTTTTGGATAAGTTTAATTATTGCAGGTGTATTAAAGTCAGATTGGCAAATGCACCATTTTAATGATATTCCTTTTAGTGCAATGATGCAAAGTTTACATCCATATTTTGTAGTGTTTCTTATTGCTGGTATATTATTAACTATTGGTTTTTTTATCATTGTTGGAAGTTTATTAGCAGTATTTTTTAAAAAACAAATCAACGCATAATAAACTTTTAAAACCCTAAACATTTCAATTAATAAAAAATGAAAAAGGATATTTTAAATAATGACGATATTAAAAAAGTAGTGGACATTTTTTATGATAAAATAAAAACAGATGATGTTTTAGGCCACTTTTTTAATAAAGTATCTCCTGTAAATTGGGATGAACATAAAGCAATTTTATGCAGTTTTTGGGAAAATGTTTTATTCTATACAGGTAATTATGAAGGCAACCCATTAGTAACGCACAGAAAAGTAAAAGAAAAACATACAACTACACCAGAGCATTTTAATCGTTGGCATCAATTATTTAATGAAATTATTGACCAACATTTTAAAGGTACAAATGCTGAAAGAATGAAACATCATGCTGTAGAAATATCTAACATTATGCAGCAAAAAATGTAATAACATTTTTTAAAAATTACACAACAACTTTATATAGCATATCACTAAAGCATTACATTTGCAACCATTATGAAAGGTAATAAAAATGGTAAAAAAGCTAATGAAAGCTTTACAGTAATGAATGAATTAGTACTACCCAACGATACTAATGTATTTGGTAATTTAATGGGTGGCAGATTAATGTATTGGATGGATATTGCTGCTGGAATTGCTGCAGGCAAACATTGTAATACACCAAGCATGACAGCAAGTGTAGATAATTTAAGTTTTAAAAATCCTATTAAACTTGGCAATGTAGTACATATAGAAGCTAAAGTTTGTAGAGCTTTTAATACATCTATGGAAATTCATATTAAAGTTTGGGGCAAAGATTTATTGCACGAATATGAATATGAAAGTAACGAAGCTTATTTTACTTTTGTAGCATTAGACCCTAATGGAAAACCTCGTACAGTACCTGCATTAATTCCTGAAACTGAAGAAGAGAAAAAATTATTTGATGGTGCTTTAAGACGCAGACAATTAAGATTAATTTTAGCTGGTAAAATGAAACCTAATGATGCTACAGAATTAAAAGCATTATTTATGTAATTATTATTTGGTAATTTTATAACACCACCTTTTTAATTTTCCTTCAAAATCAAAAGGAGTAGTTTGTTTAGTAATATCTTTTATTTGCGATGCTTGAATATTATTTGCATCTAAAATAAATTTTGTATAGTTAGTACTAAAATAAATTACACCATTAGCAGATAGTGCATGTAATACATCATTAATAAGTGTTACATGGTCTTGCTGAATGTCTAAAAAATCTTTCATTCTTTTACTATTGCTAAATGTTGGTGGGTCCATTATAACCAAATCTACACTATTGGGCTGCAATGTTTTTAAATATTGCTTTACATCAGCATGAATAAATGTAAACTTGTTTTTATCTTTCAATAAATTAATGGTAAAATTATCTTCTGCCCATTGCAAATAAGTTTTACTTAAATCAACAGTTGTTACACTTGTAGCTTTACCTGATGCAGCATACACACTAAAAGAACCTGTATAAGCAAATAAATTTAATACTCTTTTTCCTGCACATTCTTCCTTAACCATTGTACGTGTAATTCTATGGTCTAAGAATAAGCCTGTATCTAAATAATCTGTAAGGTTTATTAAAAACTTTAAACCATTTTCTTCTACTACAAAAAAATCTTTTTTATTAGCTGTTTTTTCGTATTGGTCGTGTCGGTTACTTTTTCTTTTTCTATGTTTTATATAAACATCTTCATTTTTTACACCAATTATTTTACAAATAATGGTGATACAATTTTCTAACCATGCTTCATGTTCTTCTTCTGTTAATTTATGCCTTCTTAAATATTCTGCTATATAAATACGTTTTTCGTACAACTCAATACAGAAAGGAAATTCAGGTAAATCATGGTCATAAATTCTATAACAACTCATCTGTTGTCTTTTGGCTAATTTACTTTTATGTTTAAAAACTTTTAATAACCTGTTTTCAAACATTTGTAATTTTTCTTGCATAGTTAATTGTAAATAGCTAAAGCATAAGACTTATTTATAAGATTTTACTTTATAATTACTAGCTTTTCAACTTGAAATTTATTACTATTTTTAAATTTGACTATAACAGAATAAACTCCATTTGAATAGTTAGTTATTGGCATCTCATAAACATTTAAATTGGTTAAATATTTTTTTTGAATAAGCCTACCTATATTATCATAAATAAATAATTCAGCTGAGCTAATTAATGAATTAAAAATTAAACTTATTTTTTCTTTCGCTGGATTAGGGTTAATATTAAAAATATTATTTAATTTATTAAAATGAATGACTTTTATATTTGAATATCTAAATGTATTGTCATTATCAGTTATTTTCAAACGGTAATGATTAATGCCTTGTAATGGTTGTAAATCTTTAAATGAATATTTATTGTTTTCGTTATTATTTAGAGAATTTATATACCCTAAATCAACCCAGTCAATTCCATTATTACTTCTTTGAATAATGAAATTTTTTGTATTTTTTTCATCAGATGTAAGCCAATTTAATAAGACATAATTTTCAGCTTTACTAGCTGTAAAGTCAATAATTGTTAAAGGCAATACCGTTGTTGTATAATTTACTACCCAACCTTGTGCTCTCACAGAAATATCAGAAATAAATTCTAAATACATACTACCACTTGTTGATGTAACAGAATTAGGAATTGAAGTTCCTGAAAACTGTCCAAGAATAGGGGCTGAGTTATTTAAACCATCATATACGATTAAGCCATCATAATTTAATTCTGTGTTGAATTCAGAAAATGAAAGTGTAATTGAACTTGCATTTGTCGGCTGAATAAGCCAAGAACAGTTTGTATTGTTGGCATAGTTATTCGCACCGCTACCATCATTAAATGTACCACTTGGGGTAGTTAATGTTGTGTTTGTTCCAGAACAATAAGCGTTTTGTGTTGATGTGTAGTATGCTGAAAATCCTTGTTTGGTTACTTCAAGATCTGAAATGAAGCGAACTAACATACTACCACCTGAAGAAGTTATTGCAGCTGGTAGATTGCTACCTGTGAATCGTCCTAATAATGTTGCAGAAGTTGTTGTTCCGTCATAAACTTCAACTGCATCATAAATTGTTCCGTCAGAGGCTGCATCTTCAAGCCCAAATTCTGTAAAGTTTAAAGTAATACTTGTTGCTTGTGGTGGTTGAATTAACCATTTACATTCTTGATTATTACAATAATTACTACTACCACTACCATCTGAAAAAATTCCAAAATCAGAAGTGTTTAGATTTGTTATTCCTGAACAAAAGGCAGAACCTGTTGAAGTATAATTAGCTGTAAATCCTTGCATTGTAGTTGAATAGTCAGAAACGAAAACAACCAACATTCTACCTGTATTAGAAGTAACTGAACTTGGTAAAGAAGTTCCTGAATATACTGCTAATTGAGATGCATTATTATTCCACCCGTCATAAACAATTATGCCATCATAATTTTGTTCAGTATTAAATTGTGAAAATGAAAGTGTAATTGAATTTGCACATGGTGGAGAAATAAACCAGTAACACTCTTGATTATTACCATAAGAACTATTTCCTGAACCATCATTAAATGAACCAGTTGGAGTTGATAGAATTGTTCCACCTTCACAGCTTGGTGTATTTCCATATGCTTGATAATTTGCTGTCCAACCTCCTGCACTTAAAGAAGCATCTGATTTAAATTTTATACACATAGCTCCGATACCTGCAGTTGTATTTAATACAGGAGGTAAAGTATTTCCCCACCAAGTAGCTATAATAGGATATGTATCATCAGGTCCATCATAAACAAAAACAGTGTCATAATTTGCTTCTGTGTCAAATGCCGTGAAGGTTAATTGAATTTGAGTTGCACCTGCAGGTGCAATTATCCATTTGCAATTTGCATTATTGTTATAGTTTGCAGAACCACTACCATCTGTTATTGTTCCACTTGGTGCTGTCAAGTTTGTAGTTCCACTACAAAAATTATTAGGGTCGTTTCCAATGCCAACTGCATACCAAGCATGTCTAACTGCAGTGTATTGAGTTGAAGGATTACCATAAAGGTCTTGAGCAGCTTGCAATGAACCATTGTATGCGTCCATATAGGTTGCATTTGGTGAAAGGTAAGTAACAAGATTTCTGTATGCGATTTGTCTTGCCTGTGCAATACCAATTCCTGTAACCGAATAAGAATTACCTAAATCATTTGTTCCTGTTCCACCTTGACAAAGTAGATAAAACCAAAAATTCTGAACACCACTATTGGTATGAACACCACCATTGTCTTGGGAGGAACTTGGATTTACCCAGTATTGACCATTATATGTGTCTGGTTGTTGTCCTCCATTTGGATTTGACATAGATCGCATATAAGGTTGCCCTATCATTACGTCCTCACCAATGTTCCAATCAGGATTAACTCCTGTATAAAATTCAACACAAGTTCCGAAAATGTCAGCAAAGGATTCATTCAAAGCTCCTGATTCTCCTTGATATGTTAATCCACCATTACCATTGTTGTCTACTACTAAATGTGTGAATTCATGCCCTTCCACATCTAAGCCAACTAATGGTTTCAAATTAACACCGTCTCCCATGCCATAAGACATTATGTTGTATGGACTAGATAAAGCAGAAGCGTTGTTTGGATAGCCAGCATTTCCATTTAAAAAAATTGGATTAACATATTGTTTAATTACACCTCCATTTCCATCATAACTATTACGATTTAGAGCATTCATATAAAAATCATACGTTTTTTCCATGCCCCAATGAACATCAACCGCAGGGTGTCCCGAAGTTGTAATAGAGTATGAACCATTGTTGCCATTTCCAGACCAATTATGAGTTCCTGTGCTTGTTGAAATGGAATAACTGCCGCCAAAATCATCACCACCAACGGCATCATAATCCCAAACCTCAACGGTATATGGTGGGTTGGTCAATAAAATGTTCAGATTATTGAATGTTACAGGCGTATTTGTGTTGTCAAAATAATTTGAAGTATAAACAACAGTATTTGAGCCGTCTTTTACTTTTATATACAGGTCAGGTAATTGGTCAACGAAAGCCGCATACCACCAACTTTGAGCAACTGATGAAACTGAAAACGATTTTAACATCGGAACACCTGAAAACATTGTTGAGTTGCTTGTAAAATCTGTTGAACCTGTAAATCCGCTTGTTGTTAAGTTTGTTGCGTTAGTTGCATTATAGGTTTCAATTTTTCGTCCGCTTTCTCTTAAACGATAACCACCGCTTGTGTAATTATCAACGGTCATACTCTGTGTACCGCTATACATTGTTTGTCCTGTACCTGCAACATCAGCGTGAGCAACTAAATTCACTTTGTTCAATATGTTTCCTGTTTGAACATCAATATAAATGTAACACATTTCAAAAGGCTGCCAAGAGTCAATGCGTACTTTTTTTGCAAGCTTTGTAATTGCTCCGTTTTCATTTGGTATTGTGACAACAACTGTTTCAACAGGATAATCATTTATTAAATCAGTTACTTTCAAATGCTGTTTAGCTTTTGTTTTCGCTTGTTCGTTTGATATTGAAACTTGCGTTTCAATATTGTTAATTTTGGCAATATTTCCGTTTATGCTTGTCAGTTTTCCGTTTTTAGAATGAAGCATTATCAATTTCCCGTCAACGGCAAAGCCTTTGTAGAATTGTTGGAAATTGGTATGTGTAAAACCAAGCTCGTCCGTTCTTACAGAAACTTGTTGAAAGCTGTGTTGTTCATTCAGATTAAACCAAGCATTAAAATCTCTTGAAACGTTTTCTATATTAATATTATGTGTTTCAAGATTTGTATAAAATGAACCATTATTGATTTCAATTTCGGGTTTAATTAACTGCTTTTTTATTATAGTATCATTGTTATTTGGGGTTATGATTTTACTTTTAAAATAAGAGCTTTTATTTTTGAATGGATTTGTAAAATTGGGTACTTATTGTTTTTTTTGCTGACCATAAATATTTGTTGTAATAACAAATATTCCTAACAAAGTAATAATTTTTATGTAAGTATTTTTCATGATTTTTTAATTTTATTTGATTAGCGTAAAATTAATTAGTAACATAAAATCAATTATAAAATTAAGTTTTAATTATTGGAGAGACAAAACAAATAAATAATTATAATGAAATTTTTAAATAGATATTATATTCTCACTTACTATAAATCCATTACATTTGATATTTACAATAATAAGTTATGATAGACACAAATTTATCTTTATCAATACCAGATTTTACTGTTTCTCCAAGAATAGATCAGGTAGGCATTGAAGAAAGAGCAAAAAGATTTACTACCAGAAGTATAAAAACAAGTTCTAAAGTAAGTTTATTAAAGCTTACTTTAAATATGATAGACTTAACAACATTAGAAGGTAAAGACTCTGAAGGAAAAGTAAAACAATTATGCTATAAAGCTCAGCATTTACATGATACATACCCTGGCTTACCAACAGTTGCAGCAGTTTGTGTTTACCCAAGTATGGTAAAAATTGCTAAAAAAGCATTAGGTAATTCAGGTATTAAAGTAGCTGCTGTAGCTACTGCTTTTCCAAGTGGACAAGCACCTAAAGATGTAAAAATAAGAGATACAAAATATGCTGTTGCAGAAGGTGCAGATGAAATTGATATGGTAATTAGCAGAGGTAAATTTTTAGAAGGCGATTACAATTTTGTGTTCGATGAAATAGCAGCAATAAAAGAAGCATGTGGCAATGCTCGTTTAAAAGTAATTTTAGAAACAGGCGAATTAGTAACTTATGATAAAGTAAGAAGAGCAAGTGATATTGCTATGTATGCAGGTGCAGATTTTATTAAAACAAGTACAGGAAAAATACAACCTGCTGCTACAATGCCTGTAACCTTAGTAATGTTAGAAGCTATCAGAGATTTTTATTATAAAACAGGTAAAAAAATTGCTATGAAACCTGCAGGTGGTATTAGTAAAGCAAAATTAGCTGTACACTATTTAGTAATGCTACAAGAAACTTTAGGTAAAGATTGGATGAGCAATGAATGGTTTAGATTTGGTGCAAGTAGTTTAGCAAATGATGTATTAATGCAATTAGAAAAAGAAAGAACTGGTGTTTATCAAAGTGCTAATTATTTTTCTATTGATTAGTTGGGAAGGTTTCAAAGGTTTCAGAGGTTTCAAGGGTTTCAAAGGTTCAAAAGGTTTAATAGGTTTCAGGGGTTGGTTAATTAATTAAAAAAATTGTTTAACAATAAAACTCAAACTAATGGCGGCAATAACAAGATTTGAAGATATTATTTCTTGGAAGGAAGCTAGAGTGTTGAATTGCACTATTGGAAAATTAATTGAACAAAAAAAGTTTAAACACAATTATCATTTAATTAATCAAATAGAAGGCTCTGCAGGTTCAATAATGGATAATATTGCTGAAGGTTTTGAAAGAAGTGGTAATAAAGAATTTCTTCAGTTTTTATATATTGCAAAAGCATCTTGTGGCGAACTAAGATCTCAATTATATAGAGCATTGGATAGAAATTATATTGAGCCAAAAACATTTGATAACTTATCGATACATGCAATGAAAATTAGTAGCTTAATTCAAAAATTAATAACATATTTACAAACATCAGAACTAAAAGGAACAAAATATAAAATAAGAAAGAATAATTAAATAAAAGTTTCTTAAACTTCTTGAACCTCTTGAACATTTGGAACTTCTTGAACTTCTTGAACATTTGGAACTTATAAAAACAAACAAATAAAATGGCAAAAACAATTAATAAAAAAAATACAGTGAAATTAGATTTTAATATTGAGTATGCTCCAGCACCAGAAAGTAAATCATCTGCATCTATAAAATCTAAATATGATTTATTTATTAATGGAAAATTTGAAAAGCCATTAAGTAAAAAATATTTTGATACGATTAATCCAGCAACAGAAGAAAAAATTTCTACTGTAGCAGATGCAAATAATGCAGATGTAGATAAGGCTGTAAAAGCTGCTAAAAATGCTTATCAAAAAACATGGAGTAAAATGCCTGCAAAAGAAAGGGCTAAATATATTTATCGTATTGCAAGAATGATTCAGGAAAGAGCAAGAGAGTTAGCAATTATAGAAACAATGGATGGTGGTAAGCCTATTCGTGAAAGTAGAGATATTGATATTCCTGTTGCTGCTAATCATTTCTTTTATTATGCAGGTTGGGCAGATAAATTATCTTATGCTTATCCTAATAAAAAAATTGAACCTATTGGTGTAGCAGGACAAATAATTCCTTGGAATTTTCCTTTATTAATGGCAGCATGGAAAATTGCACCTGCTTTAGCTACAGGCAATACAGTAGTTTTAAAACCTGCAGAAACTACTCCTCTTACTGCTTTAAAATTAGCAGAGATTATTCAAGAAAGTGATTTGCCTCCTGGTGTTGTAAATATTATTACAGGTGCAGGAGCTACTGGTGCAGCTTTAGTAAATCATTCAGATGTAAATAAAATTGCATTTACTGGTTCTACTGATGTTGGTAAAATTATTCAACGTGCAGTAGCAGGTACAAATAAAAAAATAACTTTAGAATTAGGTGGCAAAGCTGCTAATATAATTTTTGATGATGCTCCTTTAGACCAAGCAGTAGAAGGTATTATTAATGGTATATTTTTTAATCAAGGTCATGTTTGTTGTGCAGGTTCAAGATTATTTGTACAAGAATCTGTTTATAAAACTGTATTACAAAAATTAAAAGACAGATTAGAAACTTTAATTGTTGGCGACCCATTAGATAAGAATACAGATATTGGTGCTATTAACTCTAAACAACAAATGGATAATATTCATAAATACTTAAAAATAGGAGAGAAGGAAGGTGCAGAAATGTATCAAACACATTGTGTATTGCCTAAAAAAGGTTTCTTTATTCCGCCTACATTATTTACTAATGTTGCACAAAGTAGCAGAATAGCACAAGAAGAAATTTTTGGTCCTGTACTTACCATTCAAACTTTTAGAACAGATGATGAAGTAATTGAAAAAGCTAATAACACACCTTTTGGTTTAAGTGCAGGTGTTTGGACAGATAAAGGTGCTAAAATATTTAATCTTACTACAAAGATGAGAGCAGGTGTAGTATGGGCAAATACTTATAACAAGTTTGATCCTACATCGCCATTTGGTGGTTATAAAGAAAGTGGTTTTGGCAGAGAAGGAGGATTACATGGTTTAAGTGCCTATTTAAAATAATATCAATCATAAAACTTTTTAAAAATTATAAACTAATTATCATGTCTCGTTTAGAAGTTCTTAAAACATATAAAATATATATTGGTGGACAGTTTCCTAGAACTGAAAGTGGAAGATATTATACACCACTTAATAAAGCAGGAAATCCTTTAGCAAATGTTTGTTTAAGTTCTAGAAAAGATTTTCGTGAAGCAGTAGTTGCTGCAAGAAATGCTTTTGGAAGTTGGAGTAGTAGAGCAGCATTTAATCGTGGACAAATTTTATATCGTATAGCAGAAATGCTTGAAGGCAGAAAAGCACAATTTATTGATGAGTTAATATTACAAGGTGCTACAAATGCACAAGCTACAACTGAAGTACATACTGCAATTGACAGATTAATTTATTATGCAGGATGGTGCGATAAGTTTCAACAATTATTTGGTACAATTAATCCTGTTGCATCATCTCATTTTAATTTTTCTGTTCCAGAACCTACAGGTGTTGTAAGTATTATTGCTCCACAATCAAATTCATTATTAGGTTTAGTATCTGTTATTGCACCTGTAATTGCTGGTGGTAATACATGTATTGTTTTAGCTAGCGAAACAAAACCTTTATGTGCTGTAACTTTTGCAGAAGTGTTAAACTCTAGCGATGTACCAGGAGGTGTTGTAAATATTTTAACAGGTAAACCAAATGAGTTAGTAAAATATTTTGCAGACCACATGGATGTTAATGCAATTATTTATTGCGAAAACGATGCAACACATCATAAATTAATACAAGAAAAAGCAGCCTTAAATGTTAAGAGAGTATATTTTTATGATAAAGTTAACTGGCAATCTGCCGATGCAGAAAATCCTTATTTTATCTTAGATACACAAGAAATTAAAACTACTTGGCACCCAATTGAAAATATTGGTGGTGCTAAAGCAGGTTATTAAAATTGAACATTATGAAAATAATTTTTTCATTCATTACATTAATTCTTTTAACATTCAATACACATGCTAAGGATACAATTATTGTTAGAAAAGATTATCGTTTAGATTTACTTTCTCAAAGACAAATTATTATTAATAAACGTAGTTCTATGCTTACCAGCACAGGACAATATAAAGGCTTTAGAATTCAAGTAATAAGTACCAGAGACAGAGAAAAAGCTTTTAGTATTAAAACAGATTTATTAAATAAATATCCTGAAGAAAAAGTTTATGTAATGTTTCAATCTCCCAATTTTAAAGTACGTATTGGCAATTTTGTAAAAAGAGAAGATGCAGAAAAATTACGTTTACAATTAAATAAAACATTTACCAATGGGGTATTTATTGTAGATGATGTAATTGATTATATACCACCAGAAGATGAAGAATTTTAATTAAATTTTTTCTTTGCCATATTTTTCTTTTTGGAATTTTGTTTTTAGCTGTTTACCTTGTGGCTTATGTTACAAGAAAAAATTAAATCATTAGCTAAAAAATATAAAGACGAGTTTATTGCTATTCGTCATCATTTACATTCACATCCAGAATTAAGTTATCAAGAGTTTGAAACAAGTAAGTTTGTTCAGCAAAAATTAACTGAATTAAATATTCCATTTACAACAATGGCTACTACTGGTGTAGTTGCATTAATAAAAGGTAATCAGCCAACAAAAAGAATTATAGCACTTCGTGCAGATATGGATGCACTGCCTATTACAGAGGAAAATGATATTAATTATAAATCTGTAAATAATGGTGTAATGCATGCTTGTGGACATGATGTACACACAACTTGTTTATTAGGAGCAGCTAAAATTTTACAAGAAACAAAAGATAGTTGGGAAGGTACTGTAAAACTTATTTTTCAACCAGGTGAAGAAAAAAATCCTGGTGGTGCAACTTTAATGATTAAAGATGGTGTATTAGAAAATCCTGCACCTACAGGTATTATTGGTATGCATGTACATCCTGGATTAAACTTAGGAAAATTTAGTTTTAGAACAGGTAGAATAATGGCAAGTTCAGATGAAATATATATGACGATAAAAGCAAAAGGAGGTCATGCTGCTGCACCACATTTAACTGCAGATGCTATTTTAATTGCATCTCAAATTGTTGTTTCATTGCAACAAATTATTGCCAGAAATAATAACCCTACAATGCCTTCTGTATTATCTTTTTGTGCTTTTAATGGAGGCAATAGTACTAATGTATTACCTAGTGAAGTAAACTTAAAAGGTACTATTAGAGCAATGGATGAAACTTGGCGTTTTAAAGCCCATGAATTAATTAAAAAACAAGCTACAGCTATTGCAGAAGGTATGGGAGCTACAATTGATGTAACAATAGATGTTGGCTACCCAACAGTAGATAATGATGTGGATTTTACAACAACTGCATGGCAACTTGCTGAAAATTTTGTAGGCAAAGAAAATGTAGAAGAAACAGAATTAAGAATGGGTGCCGAAGATTTTAGTTTTTATACACAAAAAATTCCAGGTTGCTTTTTTAGACTTGGCGTAAGAAACGAAGCAAAAGGAATTGTACATAATGTGCATACGCCACATTTTAATATTGATGAAGATGCAATTGAAAATGGAGTTGCAATGATGGCTTGGTTAGGTGCAACTGTAACTAACTAATTTTTTATTTTGTTGAAACAGCTTTTAATCCAACAATAGAACTGATTAATAAAATAATAAAAAATATACGCCAAAAATTTGCAGGGTCTTTAAAAATAAAAATGCCAATTAATGTAGTACCAACAGCACCAATGCCTGTCCATACTGCATAAGCTGTACCTAATGGTATAGTTTCTATTGCTTTCATTAATAACAACATACTTAAAACTAAAGCAATAAAAAAACCTATATACCAATAAGTAGATTCTGTACCTATAGTATTTTTAGCTTTGCCTAAACAAAAGGTAAAACTAACTTCAAATAAACCTGCTAATATTAAAATTGCCCAATTCATTAATGATGAAAAAATAGTTTTAAAACTATTTAATTAAAATAAGGTTGTAATTCTTTATGTTGTTTCATTTCTTCTACAAACTCTGCAATAAGTGGTTTATGTATAAACTCAATAACTACATTATATTCTTGAGCTTTCATAAAATCGTGTGGGTTAATGCTAGATGTTAATATAGCAATTTTTGTTTTCTCTAATCTATTGCTGTATTTATTAGTATAATGTTCTAAAAATTTCCATCCATCCATTATGGGCATATTCAAATCTAAAAAAATAAGTTCTGGTATTGGTGTGTTTTCATCTTGCTTATTTTTCTCGAAATAATTAGCAAAATATTGAATACATTTTTGTCCATCAGAAAAATGTTTAACACTTTTTCCCAATTGGGTATTCTGTATTACTAATTCACAAATCTTTACTGTTATAGGGTCATCATCTACGATAAAAATTGATTGAAGCATGTAATATTAATTCTTTAATTGTGTTATAAAGATATTCAATTTATTTATAAAAAATGTAATATTAAAAATCTTCTGCACTAAAATTTAGTGGTAATAAACTTGTAACAGTTTTAATAATATAAATTTTTCCTTCTTTACCACCTAAGATTAAACGTATAGGTTGGTTTACTCTACTTTCATATTCTAATAAATATTGTCTGCACATACCACAAGGAGAAATGGGATGATTGCTTAAACCTTTTTCGTTTGTATAACTAATAGCCATAGTTTGTATAGGCATATTAGGGAATAAAGTAGCTGCTGTACCTAATAAAACTCTTTCTGCACAAGTGCCTACAGGATAACTTGCATTTTCTTGATTAGAGCCAGTAATAATTTCTCCATTATTTAAATGAGCTGCAGCACCAACATGAAAATTAGAATAAGGAGCATAAGCATTTTCTGCAGCTTTTTGTGCAGCTTGTAATAATGCAAAATCTTGTGCTGATAATTCTTGTTGCGATTGATAAACTTCAAAATCAAAACTGTATTTTTCTACAGACATAAATCATCTTTTAGTAAAGTTATTTGATAATTAATAACGAAAAAATGTTTATTTAATTATCTTAAAAATTCTTTTCCATCTAGGACCTTTATCCCAACTAAACCAAATCATAGATGCACGGCCTACAATATTTGTTTCTGGTACAAAGCCCCAAAAACGACTATCTTGACTATTGTGTCTATTATCTCCCATCATCCAATAATAATTATACTTAAATGTATAAGTTGTTGCTGGTTTATCATCTATTAAAATTTCATTTCCTTTTTCTGTTAATGTATGTCCTTCGTAACTAGTAATAATTTTTGTATAAAGAGATAATGTTTTTTTATCTAAAGTTATAGTAGCACCTGCTTTAGGTATATATATTGGCCCATAATTATCTCTAGAAAATTTATAATTTACAGAGTCAAAAGGAAAGTATTGATATTGTGCAGCCATATTGCTATAACTTTCAATGATAGGTTCTATTTTAGTAACACCTTTTAAAGTAGAAAGTTTTGCAGAGTCTGATTCTGTAAGCATCATAATTGCTGTACCATATTTTGCAAAGTTGCCATTAATTTGAAATTGATAATCTATATAATTCTCATCTGTTCTAATATCTATATCAAATTCTTTTTTTAAATTTTCAAAATCAAAACCATATTTAGTAGCATGTACATAATATGTTCTTTGCGATGCAACAGGATTTTTTTGTTTAATACCATTTATATACAACATGCCATCAATAAGCATTAAAGAATCTCCTGCTTCTGCAACACATCGTTTAATATAATTATCAGTTTTATCTGCTGGATGAATAAGTAATAAATCATGATTTACTAATGTAGCATATAATGCTTCTCTGCTTGGATAAATCATCATTGCAGCTTCTTCTTCTTCGTAACTTGTAAAGTTGATATTTCTGCCAATATATTCAGGCTTTAAAAATCTTAGTGTACGCATTACACTATAATATGGATTTAAAGAACCATATTGTGGTAAGTTGATAATCGTATCTCCTTCAGGAAAATTAAAAACTACTACATCATTTCTTTTTACTTTATCATAACCAGGTATTCTTTTATAATCTAACTGTACCCATTTTACATAAGAAGGTCTTTGAGAGCCTGGCATAAAATTATGAACAAAAGGAAAACTTAATGGTGTTTGAGGAATTCTAGGACCATAAGCCATTTTATTTACAAAAAGAAAATCATTGACCAATAAAGTTTTTTCCATACTGCCTGATGGAATAACATAAGCTTCAAAAATAAATGTTCTAATAATAGTAGCTGCAACAGTAGCAAAAACTGCAGCATCTATCCACTCTCTTGACATTGGTTTTTTATAGCGTTTAAAAACTTCGGTGCCACCCCAATTTGTATTTTTATCAAAACCAATATAAGGTAAGTAAATAAAAGGTACTACTACTAATAATGTATGATGTATAAGATTTGTTTTACCAAAGTGCATTACAAAAATGATAGTAATCCAAATGGTAATAAATTGTCCTGCAATTGGTATAAATTGTAACCAAAACCATTTTTTACTTATACCACATTTTTCTACAATAAACCAAGTGCTATAAAAAGGTATCAATGCTTTCCATGATTCAATTCCTGCCTTTTTAAATAATCCATAAACTCCAATATGCCAGCCAATGATTGCTGCTATAAAAAATGCTAATACCATATTTATTTTTTAATGCTTAAACTAATTTGTTTTTAAAATATTTATTACTAACAAAATAACAGTATAAATATTACTTCTACAAATTAACAATAGTTTTATAGTATTTAGAGCCTTTAACCTTGTTGGTGTTTTGTTAAAGATAAAGGTAGATTTTATTGGCTCTTAATTTAATGGATGAATTTTTAAAAATTGCTCAAGTGTTTGTAGCCTTTGTATTTTATTAGATGCAGTGTAAGCAAACTTATCAATAAAATAAATTTCTTTAGGCACATCGTATTTAGATAAAGTATCTGCTAAATTTTTTTTTAACTTGATAAGTAACTCCTCATTAAGTTTATTGCCTTCTATGAATAAACAAAGTTTTTCGCCCAAAGTTTTATCTGGTATTGCAGCTATAAAAAAGTTTTGATGAATAAGATTACTAATGTTATTCTCTATTGCTTCTGCAAATAATTTTATACCACCACTATTAATTACATTATCAAACCTACCTTTCCAAATAAAAGATTTATTATCTATTAGTTGAACAATATCATTGGTAATGATAGGTTGTGTTAAAAAAGCTGTTTCAATAATTAAACAATCTCTCTCATCTTGAGTAAAACTAACATTTGGCAAAGCAGTATAAATTGTTGATTTATCTTGACCATTAATTTTTCTTAAAGCAATATGACTTAAAGTTTCTGTCATGCCATAGCCATGATAAATTGCAGCAGATAAATTATTACATTGCTCTATTAATTCATTGCTAACAGGTGCACCACCTAAAAGAATTTTTTTAACTTGTAGCGTATCTTTAACATCACTTAATTGTGCAGGAGTTAATGGCATAAAATCTACTACTAAATTTTTATCTAAGTTTAAAAAAGGATGCGTACTTGGTTTTATGCAAACTAAATTTAGCTTACTTAATAATGCTCGAACAATCATCATTTTTCCTGCAATATAATTTGCAGGTAATGCTAATACAGCAACATCATTTTCTTTAAAATTAAAATATTTTGCAGTAGCAGCTGCACTATACAACATTTGTTTTTTGGTAGCAATAATTTTTTTTGGTGTACCTGTAGAGCCACTTGTTTGCAAGGCAATTGTTTCATCTTCATTAAACCATTCAATTAAAAAATCTGCAATGTGATTTAAAAATTCTTCGCTACTGTTTTTACAATAATCTACAATATCATACTTGTTTAAAAGTTGTCCATTTAATATTAGTGATGTGTAGTTTTTATAGTTCATAGTATAGCAGTTAAATCCCAACTTTTATTTGTGTGATAATGTAAACCCTGATTATCTAAAGTATATGGAGCAGGAATATTGTTTGTATAAAGTTGTCCTGTGCCTAAACCTTGTACATATTTTGTATAGCCTAATGCTGTGTATTGTGCAATAGCATTAAGCCCAATATTACTTTCTAATGCAGAAGTAATCACCCATGAAGCATTAATACTTTTTGCTAAATTTTTCCATTGATTACAAGCTTCAAAACCTCCTAACAGTGAATGTTTTAAAATTAATAAATGTGGTTGTATTGTATTAATTAATGCAGCTTGTTGTTGATGATTAAGTACACCAATTAATTCTTCATCTAATGCAATAGCAATAGGAGAGTGTGCAACTAACTCTGCCATTTCTTGCCATTGACCTGCTTTAATAGGTTGCTCTATGTAAGAAATATTATAAGCTGCAAGTTGAGCTAATTTTTCTTTAGCATCTGTAAAAGTATAAGCACCATTGGCATCTAATCTTATTTCTACTTCAGATGCATTGTATTGTTGTCTAATATATTTTATTAATGATAATTCTGTTGCAAAATCTATAGCACCAATTTTTAATTTTATAGATGTATATCCTTGTTTTAGTTTTTCATTAATTTGTTGTTGCATGTTTTCTTTGCTACCCATCCAAACCAAAGCATTTGTAGGAATTGAAAAACCATTTTTACCAATTACCTCAGGAAATAAAATTCTTTTTCCTCCATTTTCCCAATCTAACAACAACATTTCTACACCAAAATATATTGATGGAAAATTGTGCAAACTATCTAATACACTTGCACCTTTTGTAGGTAATAAATTTACAACTTCGTTTAAAGTAGCTTCGTAACTTGGAATATCATCAACAGAAAGTTTTTCGAAAAGATTACATTCGCCAATAGCTGTTTTATTTTCATCAGATAAAAAAATAAAATAGGTAGGCTTTTCTAATAACACTCCACGAGAAGTAGTTCCTGGATTTTTAAATTGTAGAATATATTTTTTAAAATATGCCTTCATGCAATGTATTTACTAAATGATACAACAAATGTAATGCAATGAAAACTTAGAGTAATAAACCTATACCAAATAATAGAGAAAATAAAAATGTAGTTAATGAAAGTTTTTTTAGTTCAGGATATAATGCAATAGGGTCTTGATTTTTAAAAACAACATTGATACTTTTAAAAATTCCTATAAACGAAATTATATATAACCAAGCATAGATAGATGTAGTATTTGTAAGTGTATAAATAATTGCACACAACATACCTAATATTAATAAAGCAGCATGATAATATTTTGCTTTTTGCAAACCTAATTGTACTACAATAGTTCTTTTACCATAAGCAGCATCATTAACTCTATCTCTTAAATTATTAAGGTTTAAAACACCAGCACTAAAAAACCCAATTGACATAGCAGGTAAAAACACTAAAAAATTTATACTATGCGTATATAAAAAATATGTACCTATAACACCTACTAAACCAAAAAAAATAAAAACAAACAAATCGCCAAAACCATAATAGCCATAAGGGTTTTTGCCCATGGTATATTTTATTGCAGCAATAATTGCAGCAATGCCAATAAATAATAAAGTAAATGTTTTTAAAGTAGCAATTTCTTTTGTAGCAACAATGATTAATGCAATACCAAATATTAATGAAAGCACTACAAAAATGATGATGGCTAATTTCATTTGTTTTTGTGTAATACTACCTACTTGTAAACTACGTTTAGGGCCTAATCTTTCTTGATTATCTACACCAGTTTTTGCATCACCATAATCATTAGCAAGGTTGCTTAAAATTTGTAAACATAATGTAGTAAGTAATGCCATTACAAAAATGAATGTTTGAAAACATTGTTGATAGGCAGCCAAAAAACTTCCTAAAATAATTGAAGAAAGTGATAATGGTAAAGTGTGTAATCTAAAACTTTGTATCCAAGCTTTAACAGATGCCATAAAATATATTATGGAAATTTAGGAAATTTTTTAAAGTTAGGTTTTCTTTTTTCTAAGAAAGCATTACGACCTTCTTCAGCCTCATCTGTACCATAAATTAAACGTGTAGCTTCGCCAGCATAAACTTGTTGGCCTACAAGTCCATCATCAATTAAGTTAAAAGCAAATTTGGCCATTTTAATAGCAGTTGGACTTTTAGCTAAAATTTCTTGAGCCCATTCATAAGCAGTTTGCTCTAATAATTTATGAGGTACAACAGCATTTACCATTCCCATTTCAAAAGCTTCTTGAGCAGAATATGATTTGCCTAAAAAGAAAATTTCACGAGCTCTTTTTTGTCCTACCATTCTTGCTAAATATGCAGAGCCATAACCACCATCAATACTTGCAACATTTACATCTGTTTGTTTAAATATAGCATGTTCTTTACTAGCAATAGTTAAATCGCATACAACATGTAAACTATGACCACCACCAACAGCCCAACCTGGAACTACAGCAATTACAACTTTATTCATAAAACGTATTTGCCTTTGTACATCTAAAATATTAAAACGATTTACACCATCGCCTCCTTGATAGCCTCTTTTAGAACGTACACGTTGGTCGCCACCAGAACAAAAAGACCATACACCATCTTTGCTTGAAGGACCTTCTGCACTAATTAATACAACACCAATTTCTTGCGACTCATGACTTATGATTAAAGCTTCTAAAAGTTCATCTACAGTTTCTGGTCTAAAAGCATTTCTTACATCAGGTCTGTTAAAAGCAATTCTTGCAACACCATTTGCTTTTTTAAAAGTTATATCCTGATATTTTTTAATTGTTTTCCAAGCAATTTTTTGTTTCATAAAAATTAGTTCTTTAAATAATGCCAATATTGTTCTAAAATTTTTGGATTAGTATCTGCATCTGTAAACACTTCTAAAATTATTGGTTTATCAGATAAGAAAAAATTATGTAACCCTTGTTGTAAACTTGCTGCATCAGTAGCTTTAATGTATTGCCATTGATGTTGTGCAGCAATATGCATAGCATTGCTATTCATTTTGGTTTCTAAAAATTCTGCACATTCTTCAATATCTTTTGATCCATCAATAATTCTAAAAATACCACCACCACTATTATTGATAATAATGATTTTTAGGTTTTGAATATTTTCATTATTCCAAAAAGCATTTTTATCGTATTGAAAAGCTACATCTCCAGTAATTAATAAAAAAGATTTATCTGGCAATGCAGATGCTGCACCAAAAGCTGTACTTGTACAACCATCTATACCACTTGTACCTCTATTGCACCAAGTATTTGCTATGTGTTGATAATTGAAAAGTTGTGCATAACGAATAGGTGAACTATTAGCAATATGTAAATAATAATTTGCTGGAATGGCTTTAAAAATTTTATCAAAAACAAAGAAGTCGCTATAATTGGCTGTTTGTACAAACTCGTTATGACGTTGAGAAATTTTATTTTTTAAATTAATCCAATTGTTTTTATAAGCTGATTTTTTTGGTTGTAATAAAGAAACTATTTGTTGAAAAAAATCATAAGGTTTTAAAGTAATTACATTAGTTAATGATTGATAAGTATCCATTGAAATTTCAAAAGGATGAATATGCCAATGCAATGCTGGTGAATGTTTTCTTAATAATACTTTTAATCTTTTAGTAACTACTGTATCGCCTAAAGTAATTAATAAATCTGGCATTAATGCTTGTGCAGTTTCATTGTTTAAGCTTGTAATACATCTATCAATATGATTGATAAAATTTTCATCGTACATATTAGCTGTAGATTCTGTTAATACAATTACTTGCTCATAAGCTGCAATATCTTTTAATAGTTTTTCTAATAATGAATGTTTAGGATGTTGGCCTACTAAAATCATTATTTTATTTGTATGATTAAATTGATAAGCTAAAGCATCTAACTCATTATTAGTAATTTGTTTTGTTAATGCAGATGTTGTAAAAACTTTTGGCGTTGTATTACTTATTTCTTCAGTAGTATAAAGAGGTTCGTTTAATTGTACATTAAAATGTACAGGGCCTTTATCATTTTGTAAAGCAATGATTAAACCTTCGCTAATACATCTTCTTATATACCATAATTCATTTTCTTTTGTAGCATCGCCATTTAATTGATAGCTTTTACGAATATAGTTATGATAAATATTTGATTGATGAATTGTTTGTCCATCACCTTGACCAATCCATTCTTGTGGTCTATCTGCAGTAATAACAATTAATGGAATTCTTTGATAATAAGCTTCTACAATAGCAGGTGCAAAATTTAATGCAGCAGAACCACTTGTGCATAATAACACTACAGGTTTGTTTAATGCTATAGCTTTGCCTAATGCAAAAAATGCAGCACTTCTTTCGTCTCTGATACTTGTACAAGAAAAATTATTATGTCGGTTAAAAGAAATAATAAAAGGTGCATTACGAGAGCCAGGACAAACAACTACCTCTTGCACTTGTAGAGCAGCTAATGATTGAACAATTTGTTGTACTCCTTTTTTATCTGATAAAATCATACACTATGCTAAGCATTAATTTCTTTTGGTTCAAAAAATTTTAATAAAGTTTTACTTTTTAAAGTTGTTTCTATCCATTCTTCTTCTGCATTTGATGCAGCAGTAATACCACCACCTACATAAATAATTATTTTATTTTTAAACAACTGCATACAACGCAAGTTTACATAAAAATCTGCAAGGTTATTAAAATCTGTTATGCCTAAATAACCTGTATAATAAGCTCTATCATAACCTTCATATTGTAAAATACAATCAATACTTTCTTGTTTAGGCAAACCACCCACTGCAGGTGTAGGATGCAAATCGTTTAATAAATTTTCTATAGCAACTTGTTGATTATCTTTAAAACTAAATGATGTTTTTAAATGTACAACTTCACCAGCAACTATAGTTTCCATGTTTGTTTTTTCTATTAACGATAAATGATTTCTTTTAAAAACATCTGCAATATAATCTGCTACCATTTTATGTTCTTCTTGTTCCTTAAACCTCCAAGTATAAGTTGCATTATCATTTATTTTTTGTGTACCTGCAAGTGCAGCAATAGCATATTGTTGTTGATGTTTTTTTAATAACAATTCAGGTGAAGCACCCATCCACATACCAAATTGAGGATGATAAGATAAATACACTAAAGTATTAGGATAAGCATTTTTTAATGTTATAAAATAATCAAGTTCATTAAAATTAGTAGGCTTATGTATGTGTATTATTCTAGATAAAATGGCTTTATGTATTTTGCCTTCTTTCATTAAAGTAGTATAAGCATTAAAGGCTTTTAAATAAGCATCTTTTGTAGTGGCTATAGGTATATTTTCAACTTCATTATTAATTAAACTTGTAGAGGTATTGATAAATTGTAAATAATCTTGTGTAAGATAATTTTCATTTACTATAAAAAGCATTTGTGCTTTTGCAGTTGATTGTTGATGAAAAGGAACAATTAAAAATGAAGCTTCTTTTGTATGAGGTAAATAATTTTCTTGCACAGCCAAACCAACAATATCACTTTGTGGGTAACGATATAAACAAAAAGGAATATGCTTAACTAATAGACTTTTTATTATAGAAGTTAGAATAGTTTGCAAGACAAAAATTTAATGTGCTAAAGTAGATAAATTAAAGCAATTATGCTTTTCTTTTTGCTGAAGTTGTAACTATATTTTCTTTACTCTACCAAATCGTTTTTTACTGCATAAAAAACTAATCCTGCTGTGTTTTTTACACCAAATCTTTCCATTAATCTTTCTTTAATAGTTTCTACAGTTCTGGCACTTATTTCCATTTTTTCGCCAATTTGCTGACTTGTAAACTCCATACATATATAGCGTAAAACATCTTTTTCTTTTTCAGAAACTTCTATAACACTAGAAGGTATTGTAACTTGCTTGCTTTTAGCATGAGCTCTTTTTAATAAAATTCTGTTTACAAAATTATTTAAGTAGTAACCTTTAGCTACAACTTCTGTAATAGCTTTTTTAATTTCTAAAGGGTCTGCATTTTTTAATAAATAACCATTAGCACCATTTTCCATTAAGTGTGTTACAAACTTTTCTTCTTCGTACATGGTTAAAACCAATACAGCAATATTTGGATAATGTTTGCTAATATATTTTGTAGCTTCTACACCATCTTTAACAGGCATTCTTAAATCCATTAAAACAACATGAGGGTCGGCTTCTTTAATATTTTTTAATAAATCTTCTCCATTATCTGCTTCTAAAACAAATTTAATATTAGCATAAGGTCTTAAACATAATATAACGCCTTTTCTAAAAATTTTATGATCATCTGCAATAGCAACTCTAATTTCTGCTGACATAATTCTTTGTAATAATTAGCACAAATTTAAAAAAATATTATGAGAGTATTGAGGTAAAGGAGTAATAATTTACTTGTCAAATTGATTATGCCAGTGTTTGTTAGTTGCTGCAACTTTTGTTAACACTTCATCGTGTAAAGATTGTTTGTAAGCTATTAAATTTTTATCTACTACAGCATTTTGTAAAGCAATAATTTGTGCAGCTAAAATACCTGCATTTTTTGCAGCATTTAAAGCAACTGTAGCAACAGGCACACCATTAGGCATTTGAAGAATTGATAAAACAGAATCCCATCCATCGATAGAATTAGAACTTTTAATAGGTACACCAATTACAGGTAAAGTTGTAATACTTGCTACCATACCAGGCAAATGAGCTGCACCACCAGCACCTGCAATAATTACTTGTATGCCTCTTTCTTTTGCAGTACTTGCAAAGCTATACATACGTTGTGGAGTTCTATGAGCAGAAACAATAGTAAGCTCAAAACTAATTTGTACAGATTGTAAAAAATCTGCTGCTGCTTGCATAATTGGTAAATCACTATCGCTGCCCATTATTATGCTTACAATTGGTGGTTGTTGCTGGCTCATTGTTGTATTAATTATTTTACGAAATTAATGCAATAAAAATACATAATCCTATTGCTACTACAAAAGCTAAAACTAC
>CAUJDL010000052.1 GCA_963169635.1 Bacteroidota bacterium | reverse complement strand
TTTAAACAAGCAGCTTTTAATATTTTAAAAATATCTACTCCTTTAGCAACTGCTCTTGCACATAATTGATTAATATGTCCAATAGCTAAACTATCAGGATGTTTATCATCGCTACAAAACATTATTTTATCTTCATAATCGTGTAATAAATCTATTAAAGCTTCAAAGTTTTTAGCAGCACTACCTTCTCTAATAATAATTTTCATTCCATACTTTAATTTATCTAAAGCTTCTTCTTTAGTAAAACATTCGTGGTCTGTACTAATAATTACACCATTATTGCCAGATGCTTCTATATATTGTTTTGCTTTTTCTCCTCTTAAGCCTGGTGCATGGCCATCAATAGGTTTTCCTGCATCAATAGCTGCCTGAAGTTTTTTCATTACTTCTTCATCTTTAAATAAAACGCCAGGAAAATTCATCATTTCACTGAGATAAATAATTTCATCTTTTGCTAAAAGAGTTTTTACATCGTTGCTATCTAATACAGCACCTGCAGTTTCAAAAGTTGTAGCAGGTACGCAACTTGGTGCACCAAAGTTGAATTTAAAATTTACTTGTTTGCCATTATCAATCATAAACTCTACACCTTTCATACCACAAACATTAGCAATTTCGTGAGGGTCGCTAATAGTGGCAACTGTACCATGTACAACAGCAAGTTTTGCAAACTCACTTGGTACAAGCATACTACTTTCTACATGCACATGACTATCTATAAACCCTGGTAAAATATAGTTTGTTACTTTTAAATCAGGCTTGGGTGTAATGGATTGTATTTTACCATTTGTAACAATAATTTCTCCTGCAAATATTTGTTGATGTATTACATCTACAATATTACCTTGTATTGTAAAGCTATTTTGTACCATAATATTTTTATTAAAATAATTTTATGAATAGTATATTAATTGCCATTTATATTTGGCATAATAAACCATAAAAGTAAAATGAAAAAATTATTTATAGCGTTTTTATTGTTGTTAAGTGCTAATATATTATCTGCACAAACTATTAATGAAGTAATAGAGAGTTTTATGATTGCAAATGGAGGTAAAGAAAAATTAACTTCTATAAAAAGTATTCAAATAGAAAGTGTGATGAATATGGAACGAATGGGAACATCTGCTACTGTAAAATTTTTTAGAGAAAAAGATAAATTGTTTCGTGTACAAAGTAGTAACCCAATGGGAGGCGATGAAGAAAGTTTTACTTTAATTACAGATACTGCTGCTTATACTTATGTTCCTGCATTTAATACACCTATGGGTAGTATGGAAGCAAGTTTAACAAAGTTTACACCAGAAGAATTTGCTGCTGTTAATTTTCAAAAAGATTGTGATGGTTTTTTTGCTCCTTTAGTAAATTATGAAGCTAAGGGACATACTGCTGTTTTAGAAGGAGATGAAAAAGTAAATGGTGTAGAATGTTATAAAATAAATTTAAAATTAGCAACTGGGCAAAGTATTACTTACTTTATTTCTAAAGCAAATTATCAAGTAAGAAGATTACAAGCTACTGCACCTATTGTATTAGAGTTAATGGGCATGAGTGCTATGAATAGAGCATTTAGAGGTAATAGAAATGATGAAACTAAAAGAGAAAGAAGCCAAAGAGAAAACAGAAAAATTGATATTGACTACGAAAAATATAAATTATTTAATGGTATTCCTTTTCCTACAAAACAAACTGTACAATTAGGTATGATGCAGTTAGAATTAGAAAATACAAGTTTTAAAATTAATGAACCTATAAATGCTAAATGGTATTTAGTTAAGTAGTAAAATAATTATTCAACTTCTTCATCGGAATATTCTTTTTTATAAAATCTATAAGGGTTGGGCATACCCATTTTATAAGCTTCAAAACATTGTTGTATATAATAGCCAAACTCTAATTCATTAAGTGTAACTAATAAATCATAATCTGGTCTGTATTTTTCCATAAAAGAATCTAATGCAGGAGATTGAAGCCCAGTAAGCCTTATCACTAATATTTTTTTAAATCGGTAGTTAATATATTTATCTTTTTCTTGCTGTTCTAATCTTCTTTGTAGGGCTAATAATTGTCTTGTTCTTTTAAAATTAAACATATTAATCAGCTCTACTATATCAATACCAACAGTAACTCCTGGTGTAGTGTTATAAGCTTTAGCAGTATTTAATTTTAATGAGGGTTTTTTAAAATTAAAATACTTTTCATAATCTTTTCTGTTTTGAATAGAGTCTAATCTATAATTTCTATTTCTTACAGTTACAGCAGGTAATTGTGCTGCATAAACATGAATTTTTATATCGAACTGAAGTGTGTTGGCTATAGTATCTACAGCATATTTATAAGTGGTTTTACCAATTAAAGAAAACCAAATTGAATCTGTATTTTTTACTACAATAGTATATCTGCCTAAAGAGTCTGTAATTGTGCCATTACCAGATGTACTTAAAACTGCTACAGCCTCTAATGGTCTAGTTTCTGTAATATCATATACAGTACCACTTACAGTAGTATATTGAGCATTAACAAATAAAAAGCCCAATACAAAAACAAAAGATGTAAATAGTTTTTTAATAACAGCTAAAATTTTTTGTAATATTAAAATAGTTAAGTTAATAAAACTTCAAAGCAATATTTTATTAACTGTTTTTTAGATTACTATACCTTTGGCAAAATTTTTTTATGCTTTTTCCTTCACAAGTCAGTGCTATTAATATTGCTGAACTTATTGGTGCCAAAATTTTAGGTAATAAAGATGCTTTTGCAAAAGGTATTAATGAAATTCATAAAGTTGAAGTAGGAGATATTTGTTTTGTAGATCATCCTAAATATTATGATAAATGCTTAAACAGTGCTGCTACTTTTATTATTATTAATACTACAGAAGTAACAATACCAACAGGCAAAACATTATTAGTAGTAGATGAACCTTTTGAAGCCTACTTAACTATTGTAAATTATTATAGACCATTTACACCACAACAAACAGCTATTAATACAAATGCAATTATAGGAGAAGGTACAGTAATTATGCCTAATGTATTTATTGGCAATAAGGTAAAAATTGGTAAAAACTGTATTATTCATCCTAATGTAAGCATATTAGATTATACAGAAATTGGCAATAATGTAATTATACAATCAGGTACAGTAATTGGTGGCGATGCATTTTATTATAACACTAAAAAAACAAGAGATGTTTGGTATAAAAAAATGCAAAGCTGTGGCAATGTAATCTTAGAAGACTTTGTAGAAATTGGTGCTAACTGTACTATTGATAGAGGTGTAACTGCATCTACTATTATTGGTAAAGGCACAAAAATGGATAACATGATTCATATTGGCCACGATGTAGTTATTGGTAAAAATTGTTTAATTGCAGCACAAGTAGGTATTGCTGGTGCTACTATTTTAGAAGATGGTGTTACACTTTGGGGTCAAGTAGGTGTAAATAAAACAATAACTATTGGTGCTAATGCAGTAGTGATGGGACAAAGTGGTGTAACTGCTTCTTTAGAAGGTGGTAAAACTTATATGGGTTATCCTGCTGAAGATGCAACAATAAAAAGAAGAGAATTAGTTTGGATAAAAAGAATACCCACTTTATGGAAAAAAATAATGGAATAAATTATTTTTCTTTTTGCTCATTCCATGTAGTATAAATAGCTACTTGTTGTTTTACATGTTCTGGCAAAGTTCTTAAAGGCTCTACAGGTTGGCATGTTGTAAACATTTGTTGTGGTAATTGCTGATATAATTTTGTGCCTTCAGTTTTCCAATTAATCATTGCATCGCTTACTTCTTTAATTTTTTTAGCAGGATTACCAACTATTAAACTTCTGTTGTCAAAAACTTCATCTGCTTTTATAAAACTTAATGCACCAACAATACATTCATCGCCTAAAACTACATTATCCATTATTACAGCATTCATACCTATTAAACAATTTTTACCAATAGTAGCTCCATGAATAATGGCACCATGACCAATATGTGCAGCTTCTTTTAATAAAACAGTTGTGCCAGGAAACATGTGTATGGTACAGTTTTCTTGCACATTACAGCCATCTTCAATAATTATTTGCCCCCAATCTCCACGAATAGCAGCACCTGGTGCTATATATACATTTTTACCTATTATTACATTACCTGTTACAGCAGCTAATGGATGCACATAAGAACTTTCGTGTACTACAGGTATAAAATTATTAAACTGATAAATCATTTTGTAAAGTTATAAAAACCATAAAAGAAATAATGAACTAAAGTTTTTTGGTTTATATCTTATGAAATTAAACGAAATTTGCTTTGTGAAAAAAAGAAGACAACCTATCATTTTAAACAATGTATTAATTGAAGATTTTGCAGCAGAAGGCAAATCTTTAGCAAGAGTAGATGGTAAAGTTTTATTTATTGAAAGTACAATACCAGGCGATATTGTTGATGTACAACTTACCAAAAATAAAAAAGATTGGGCAGAGGGTTTTCCTATCAATTTTATTACATTATCTAAAGATAGAGTTACTCCATTTTGTGAGCATTTTGAAATTTGTGGTGGTTGCCAATGGCAAATGTTGCCTTACGAACAACAACTACTCTTTAAACAAAAACAAGTAACAGATAATCTTACAAGAATTGGTAAAATTGAGTTGCCAGAAATTTTGCCTATTACAGCAGCTGATGAAATACGTTATTATAGAAATAAACTAGAATATACTTTTGCTACTAAAAGATTTATACCAGATAATGAATTTACTGCTTTAAGAAAACAAAATTTGCCTGTTAATAATGAAGGAAGTTTTGGAGGTTTTCATGCAAAAGGTGTGTTTGATAAAGTAGTAGCTATTAATAAATGTCATTTACAACAAGAGCCTACCAATGATGTAAGAAATGCAATTACAGAATTTTGTATAAGCAATAATTATCCATTTTATGATATTAAAAATCATACAGGGTGGTTAAGAAATATAATGGTAAGAATTGCTACAACTGGCGATTGGATGATAAATATTATGTTAGGTTTTGAAGATGAAAAAATGCGTACTCATCTATTAGATTTTGTGTTAGCAAAATTTCCTTCTATTACATCTTTACTTTATACTATTAATACAAAAGTGAATGATAGTATTTACGATTTAACACCTATTACTTATTTTGGTAAAGGATATATAGAAGAAAAATTAGGTGATTATAAATTTATGATTAGTCCTAAATCATTTTTTCAAACTAATTCTAAACAAGCAGAAAAGCTGTATAATATTACCAAAGATTTTGCTGAACTTACAGGTAAAGAAACAGTGTATGATTTATATTGTGGTACAGGTAGTATAGGTATTTTTATAAGTAAACATGCTAAAAAAATAATTGGTGTAGAAACCATTCATGAAGCTATTGAAGATGCAGAAAAAAATGCACAACTAAATAATATACAACATGCACATTTTTTTGCAGGAGATGTAATTAAAATTTGTAACGATAATTTTTTTGCTACACATGGCAAGCCAGATGTTATAATTACAGACCCACCAAGAGCAGGTATGCACCAAACATTAACAAATAAATTATTAGATATTGCTGCACCAACAATTGTTTATGTAAGTTGTAATCCTGCAACACAAGCAAGAGATTTAGCTTTGTTAGATGAAAAATATAGAGTTACAAAAATTCAACCTGTAGATATGTTTCCTCATACACATCATATAGAAAATGTAGTACAGTTGAAACTTAGATAATACATTTGTAATACTTTAATAAAAAATAATGAGAGAATTTAGACCCACAAGATTTGAAATTTTACCTGTTGTTGTAAAAAATTTACTAATTATAAATGGTATTATATTTTTTGCACAAATAACTTTTGGCGATAAGTTTAATATCTTAGATTTATTTGCTTTGCATACTTGGCAAAGTCCATTATTTAAACCTTGGCAATTTGTAACACACATGTTTATGCATGGCAGTTTTGGACACTTGCTAAGTAATATGTTTGCTTTATGGATGTTTGGTTCTATACTTGAAAATGTTTGGGGACCAAAAAGATTTCTTATATTTTATATGATATGTGGTTTAGGTGCAGCATTATGCCACATGATAGTTTTATACTACGATATGCAACCAATTGTAGAAGCATTTCACATGCTACCTTTTGATCAACAAAAAGAATTATTATACAGCAACAGATTTAAATTAAATGAAGCTACACTTGGTGCAAGTGGTGCTGTATTTGGTTGCTTGGCAGCATTTGGTTATTTATTTCCTAATACACGTATTTATATTTATTTTTTATTTCCATTAAAAGCAAAATGGTTTGTATTAATTTATGCAGGGTTTGAGTTTATGCAAGCTATACAAAACTCTGCTGGAGATAATGTAGCTCATATTGCACATTTAGGTGGTGCATTAGTGGGTGTAATTTTAGTGTACTATTGGAATAAAACTAATAAAAAAACATTCTTTTAAATGAGTATTAGAGAACTCCCCAAAAAATCTAAACATCCATTATTGGGTGCTACAGATAATAATCTTGTTATCATTATTTTTCTGAATGCAATGATTTTTGTTGTGCTAAGTTTTTTTAGATTAGCTTATACCATGTCTTACAATCCTGCAAGTGTTGCAGAAACTCATTTTAATCAAGAGGTATTTAATTGGTTTGTATTACATGCATCTATAGATAAGTTGTGGAGCAAACCATGGACTATTTTATTATACATGTTTTCTCATTACAATTTTTGGTCTTTAATTACAACTATATTATGGCTTTGGGGTTTTGGATATATTTTACAAGACTTAGCAGGTAATAGAAAAATGTTGCCTATTTATTTATATGGTGGCATTGCTGGTGCATTAGCTTTTTTGCTTACAGCAAATATTACTGCTCAAGCTGCATCAACTAATTTTTATATTGTAGGAGGTGGAGCATCTGTAATGGCTGTAGCTGTTGCTACTACAACACTTGCACCTAATTATAAAATTTTTCCTTTTATTAATGGTGGTATTCCTTTATGGATTTTAATGGCTGTTTATGCTGCATTACAATTTAGTGTAATGGCTACAAGTGGTGGTAGCATTGTTTTTGCTTTATTAGCTGGTGCTATGGTAGGTTTTTTATTTATACATCAATTAAACAGAGGAAGAGATTTAGGTAATTGGATGTACCAATTTGCATCATGGGTAAATAATTTATTTAACCCCGAAAAAAAATATCAACAACAGCATCATTATTATAAAACAGAAAAAGAACCTTTTCTTAAAAAACCTAATCTTACACAAGAACGTATAGATACTATTTTAGACAAAATAAATAAATCAGGTTACGAAAGTCTTACTGCTGAAGAAAAAGATTTTTTAACCAAAGCAAGTAAAGAAGATATTTAAACAATGGCTACACCAATAAAAAAAATAGTTGGTAATATATTTTTTATAGCTGGATGTATTTATAGCTTTTTGTATTTACTCAGTTGCTGTACTCCTTATATTAATGCTACACAGTTTAGTGTATTAACTTTTTTAGCATTAGGATTTCCTTATTTATTTATTGGTATGCTATTATGGTTATTAATAGTAATTATTTTTTATAGAAAATTTAGCTGGCTTTTTTTATTAATTATTTTACTTGGCAGCGAAAATATTTTTAGCACTTTCGCTATTAATATTCCAAAAACTTTTGAGCAAGAAAAAAAAGAAAATTCATTACGTGTTTTATCGTGGAATGTTCAAGAATTTTTAGATAGCCAAATTGCTAATGATACTCCAGGCAGTATAAGAAGAAATATGATGGAGTTTATTGGTAAAACAAATGCAGATGTTATTTGTTTGCAAGATTTTCAAGAGCATACTTCTATACATTTTAGATCTTGTTTAAAAGATATCAGCCAACAATATAATTATCCTTACCACTACTTTTGTGTAGATCAATCTTTACAACAGTATTATGCTTTTATACAATATGGTACTGTTATTTTTTCTCGTTATCCAATTGTAGATTCTGGTAGTATGGCTTATAAAATTAATAACATAGCAGAATCTTTATCTTATGTAGATATTGTAAAAGAAAAAGATACAATAAGAGTTTTTAATACACATTTAAGGTCTATGTATATTAAAGCAAATATGCTTGATAGTACATTAAACTTTGATTTGATAGGTAAAAAAGAAATTGAATTTCTTACTAACAATCCTTCTAAATTTACACGTTTACAACATTATGCTAAAGAGCATATTACACAAGCAAAATTTATAAAAGAGCAATTGAATAAAAGTAAATACCCTATTATTTTTTGTGCAGATTTAAACAGTGTACCTACAAGCTATGTTTATCATACCATTAAAAATGGATTAACAGATGCATTTATTGCAAAAGGTTTTGGTATTGGTGCTACTTATTACGATTTAGCACCAACACTTAGAATAGATGTAATATTAACATCTAAAAAATTTAAAACACTTCAATGCTATATTCCTACAATTAAAGCATCTGACCATTACCCTGTTGTTGCAGATTTAAAAATTAAATAAAATTTATAGCTGATTTATTTCTTTAAGCTCAGCACAAATTCTTTTAATAGATGTTGTTAAAGGTGTATAAGAAAAATCTGGTAAATACTTTAATAGCTTTTCGTTGTTAAAAGATGCTTTTGTTTGTGCAGTTTTAGCTGTTTCTTTTGTAAGCAAAGGTGCAATGCCTGTAAGTTTTCCTTTGATTGCCTCCCAACGCCAAACTAATGCAGCTATTAATGGAGTTACTTTTTTATGTGGTGGTTTTTTATGAAATGCTTGAGCAATTTTTGTAAAAATATATTGGTAAGATACTGTTTCTGCACTAAGAATAAAACGCTCTGCTACTATATTACTATTCATTAATGCAATCATTGCTTTACAAACATCTTGTACATCTACAAAACCTGTTGTACCTTCTGTGTACCAAGGAAATTCTTCATAAGCCGATTTAAAAATTTCTGTAGAGCCTTTGTGCCAATCTCCTGCACCTAAAATAATTACAGGGTTTACAATTACAGCATTTAATCCTTCACCAATGCTACGCCAAACTTCCATTTCTGCTAAAAATTTGCTTTTACCATATTCGCTGTTGCTGGTTTCTTCTGTCCAATTCATCGTTTCATCTATGGCAATTCCTTCTCTTATTCTACCTAATGCAGCTACAGAACTTACATAAACTAATTTTTGTACATTGTTTTGCAAACAAGCATTTACTACATTAGCTGTACCTTGTATATTGATATGATGTATATGATTTTTTTTAGCAGGATTAAAAGATACAATTGCAGCACAATGATAAACCTGTGTTACATCTTGCATAGCTTCTTCTAAAGCTACTACATCTAAAATATCTGCTTTAAACCATTCTATATTTTCTTGAGAAATATTTTGCGTAGGTGGTGTATTAAAATATAAAGCCCTAACTTTTTTTTGTTGAGCAGTTAATTGTATTATTAAATGAGAGCCAACTAAACCAGATGCTCCTGTAACTAAAATCATTTGGTATAAATTAAACAATAAATGATAGCAAACTTAATTACATTTATTACAAATACCACTAACAATTATATCTGTTCTGTTTTTTGTAAACCCTTTAGGTAATTTAATAGATGAAAAAGGTATATGATTTAAACAATAGGTAGTATTACAATTATCGCAAATAAAATGTAAGTGATTATCTTGATGATGACCTTGTGTACAAGCCTCTTTACACAGTGCATATAAAACTGCATTATCTGCTGTAGGTATAGTATGTATTATTCCTTTTTGTTCAAAAGTTTGTAAGGTTCTATAAATAGTTACTCTATCAAACTTGTCTTTACTTTTCTTTTCAATATCTGCATGAGCTAATGCACCATCTGCCTGCTGAAACATTTCAAGTATTTTTTTTCTGCTATCTGTAATACTTAAATTATTATTTCTCAAAATATCTAAAACACCCGTATTCATTATTTGTTTTTTTCTTTCAATAATAATTTAATGTCTTTCTTCAGTTTTTCAATGTCTTTATCTTTTAAGCCATCATATACTTGCCCTCTTACAGAGCCATTTTTATCTACCAAAGCAAAAAATTGAGAGTGCAAAAAATCGTCTTTAATATCCTTTACAATATTATGTGGGTCATCTATTCCATAACTTACTCTTGCCATATTATATAAGCTATCTTTTCTGCCAGTTAAGAAAGCCCATTTTTTTGTATCTACACCTAATGAATCTGCATATTTTTTTAGCTTAGCTACAGAATCTCTTTTAGGGTCACAAGTATGAGAAACAATTAAAAAGTCTGGTTCATTTTTAAAAGCTTCATATACTTTTTTCATATTATTATTCATTACAGGACAAATATTTGGGCATGTAGTAAAAAAATATTCTACTACACAAACTTTTCCTTGCATATTAGCATTAGTAAATATGCTGCCATCTTCTTTATAAAAAGCAAACTCACGAACGATAGATCTTTCTTTTAATCTTTTTTGATTAAATGTATCTGTAAATAAATATAAAGCTGCCCAAAATATTAAAATAAATACTACAAACGAAGCAGCATAATACAATAACTTTTTCTTATTCATAATGTTGCAAATGTACATCAACATACTGAGTTTATTTTTTAATTAAGATAATTTTTGCAACATAATTGCATTTATTATCTTTGCACTCTTTATGAATTTTAAAATAAATTGGGATGCATTAGGAATTACCACATCTATAGCATGTGCTATACATTGTGCTGTATTGCCTTTAGTAATGACTAGCTTGCCTTTGTTTGGAATTAATATTATAGAAAATGATTGGTTTGAGTATAGCATGATTTTTTTAGCTTTTATTATTGGTGCATACTCATTGTATCATGGATATAAAAAACATCATCACAGCTTTTTACCTTTTATTATTTTTACTGTAGGAATTATCTTTTTATTTGTAAAACAAATTTGGCATGAGTGGCATATTTGGTTTTTAATTCCTGCTGTTATTCTAATTGTTACAGCACATATCATTAATTTTCGTTCTTGTAGAGTGCATAATCATGCACATAGCGATGATTGTAATCATTAATAAAAAATTAAAATATTATGTTTAATGTATTAAAAGAAACGCCTTGGGTTTTTGCTATTATTGGTATTGCATGGCTGCCTGTAATTGTACTTACTTTATTACATTTATTTAAAAGAAAAGATTTTACAATAGCTACAAAAATTCTTTGGCTTATAATAGGTTTAATACCTGTTGCAGGATTACTTATTTATGGTTTAGTAAATTATAAAAATAAAAAAGCAATAGTTTGGCTTACACTTTTAGCAACAATAATTACAGGTTTTACTATTTGGTATTTTATTTTTTATCAGCCTACAGTTGCAAGAAGAGATGTAAATAAAGAAAAAAGTATTGGTATTACAGCTGCTATGCTTATTAATGAATTTCAAACAAACGAAACAGCAGCTAATAACAAATACACTAATAAAGTAGTAGAAATTAGTGGTACTATAGAAAAAATTGTAACAGATGAAATGAGCACTGTTGTGTATTTACACACAGGTATAGAAGGCACTTCTGTTTCTGGCAGATTAAAACAACAACAAACAGTTACAGAAAACACATCAATAACCATGAAAGGAATTTTAACTGGTTATATTCTTGGACAAATACAACTTAACGAAGCTGTAATAACAAAAGGAGCTACAGATGCAGCACCTTTAGAACAAAAAGATACTACCACAACTTTACAAACAACTATTAAAAAAGATAGTAGTAAGCCTATAGCAAAAACAGAAAAAACTTTTAAAAGCACTAAGGGACAAATAAAATTTTTATCTGTAACCTCTGCCGAAACTATTGAAGCTACAAACACACAAGTAATAAGTAGTATTGCAGAAAATGGCAAAGTACAGTTTGCTGCATTAATTAAAGGTTTTCATTTTGAAAATGAGCTAATGCAAAAAACTTTTAATAGCGATAAATATATGCACAGCGACAAATTTACTAAAAGTGAATTTGTTGGAAATATTATTAATATAGCTGCTGTAACCTTTGCTAAAAATGATACTTATCAAGTAACTGCAGAAGGCAATTTAACCTTACATGGTATTACTAAAAAAATAAAAGCAACAGGTAGTATAAAAGTAAATGATGGTGTTCTTACACTAAACAGTACATTTAAAATAAAAATTAAAAAATTTGAAGTAGATGATAGCGATGTTGCAGAAAATATAGAAATTATTGTACAATGTACTTATCAATAAATTTTAAAAAGCTCTTGATTAAATCAGAAGCTTTTCTATTTTTATAAAACCTTCTTCAGCAGGTAAATGCTCCCATAATATTTGATAAATTATTGATGCAATAGGTATTTGTGCATTTACAGTACTATTTGCTTTATGAATACATTTACTGGCAAAATAACCTTCTGCAATCATATTAAGTTCTAGCTGTGCAGCTTTTACACTGTACCCTTTACCTATCATATTACCAAAAGTTCTGTTTCTGCTGTATAAAGAATAACAGGTAACTAATAAATCTCCTAAATAAACAGATGCTGCATAATTAATTTTTCTTTGTTCATCTGTTGGTTCATTATTCCAAACTAATTTTCTTAAAAAAGTTACCATTTCATCTGCTGCATTAGCAATATAAACACTTAAAAAATTATCGCCATAATCTAAACCATGAGCAATGCCTGCACCTAACGCATAAATATTTTTTAAGATAGCAGCATATTGTACCCCTAAAATATCGTGGTTGGTAATTGTTTTTAAATAATCTGTATTAAAGTGTTGAGCAATTTTTTTTGTTGTGGCTTCATCTACACCTGTAAAAGTTAAGTAGCTTAATTTTTCAGCAGCTACTTCTTCTGCATGGCATGGACCCAAAACTGTAAAATAATTTTCAATTGCTACATTAAAATATTTATGTAAATATTCATTAAGTAATAAATTTTCGGTAGGTAAAATTCCTTTTATAGCAGAAATAATTTTTTTATTTTCAAAAGCATCTTTAGGCAATTGTTTTAAAACATCTTCTGCAAATGCAGATGGAATAGCTATTACAAGCACATCGCTATTAGCTACTACTTTTTGTATATCATCATTCAAATGTAATTGTGCTACATTAAAATAAGCACTACTTGCATATTTAGGATTATGCCTTCTTGTTTTCATGTAAGAGATAGTGTCTGTATTTCTAATCCACCAATGAATGGTATTACCATTATCTGTTAAGATTTTTGCTAAAGCAGTTGCCCAGCTTCCACTACCTATTACACCAAAATTCATAGTATAAGCTTTATTGATTATTTACAAAGATAGTATTTGGGTTATATCTTAATCAGGATAAAATAATAACTTGCTAATGAAACAAAATTTTATTCTTGCATCTTTGTTTTAAATAAAAATAAATTGGCTGGTATTTATATACATATTCCTTTTTGCAAGCAAGCCTGTTATTATTGCAATTTTCATTTTAGTACTAACCATACTAATATGCAAGAAATGCTAAATGCCATTAAGCAAGAAGCTGTATTACAAAAAAATTATTTAACCAACCCTGTAGAAACTATTTATTTTGGTGGTGGCACACCAAGTTTATACAGTGCTAATGATATACAAAATTTAATTACACATTTACAACAAGTATTTACAGTATTGCCTAATGCAGAAATTACTTTAGAAGCTAATCCAGATGATATTACTGAAGAAAAATTACAAGCATGGCAACAAGCAGGTATTAACAGAATAAGTATTGGCATACAAAGTTTTTTAGCACAAGATTTAATTTGGATGAATAGGGCACATAATAATTTAGATGCTATTCAATGTTTGCATTTAGCTACTAAATATTTTAAAAATATTACAGCAGATTTAATTTATGGCAGTCCATTTTTAACTAATGAGCAATGGCAAAAAAATATTGAAACTATTGTACAATTTAATATTCCTCATATTTCTTGTTATGCTTTAACTGTAGAGCCTAAAACAGCATTACATAATTTAATGGCAAAAAATAAATCGCCAAAAATAGATACAGATAAACAAGCAGCACAGTTTGAAATTTTAGTAAATACTTTATCTCTTGCAAATTATGAGCATTACGAAATTAGCAACTTTGCAAAGCAAGGTTTTAGAAGCAAACATAATAGCAGTTATTGGCAAGGAAAAAGTTATTTAGGTTTAGGTCCATCTGCACATTCATTTAATGGTGTATCAAGGCAATGGAATATTAGTAACAATGCTTTGTATTTAAAAAGTTTAGCCAACAATATAATTCCTTACGAAGAAGAAATATTAACTGCCACACAACAATTGAATGAATATATTATGACAGCATTAAGAACAATAGAAGGTATATCATTACAATTGATAGCAGAAAAATTTGGCACAGTTACAAAAGAAAATTTATTAGCAAGAGCTAATCAACCATTACAACAAAACATGCTTATGATAAAAAATAATTTTTTATTACTTACACCACAAGCTAAATTTTTAGCAGATGGTATTGCTGCAGATTTATTTGCAGATTAATGTTTATTTTTTTCAAAATCTAAAATAGCACCATTAATACAATATCTTAAACCTGTTGGTGGTGGACCATCTTCAAACACATGACCTAAATGTGCTTTACATCGTCCACATTGTACTTCTGTTCTATTCATTCCATGAGAGTAATCTGGTGTATAAATAATTGCTCCTTTTTTAAAGGGTTCAAAAAAACTTGGCCAGCCACAACTACTTTCAAACTTTGTATTGCTTTTAAATAAAGCATTGCCACAAGCAGCACAATAATAAGTTCCTACTTCATTAAATTTTTCGTACTTGCTACTAAAAGGTCTTTCTGTGCCTTTTTCTCTGGCAATAAAATATTGTTCAGGAGTTAAAAAACTTTTCCATTCATCATCTTTCAATATTACTTTATTAGTATCTGTTCTTGAGTAATTAGTGTGATGACTTTTATTTGTTGTATCCATTATTTTTATATTTTGATTATTCTGTGCTTTACATCCAGATAAAGCAGTTATTAAACTCATCATCAAAAAATATTTATAGCAATGTTTCATTAATTTAAAAAATTTCAATAATTGATGGTTTAATTATTTACAAAATTAATACTCATACCCTATATTTGTTGTTCACAAGTAAGGATAGGGTTACATGATAAATATTATACTATTTGGACCTCCAGGAAGTGGTAAAGGTACACAAAGTGAAAAGCTAATAGAAAAATACAAGTTTAAACACATTAGTACTGGAGATTTATTAAGAAGCGAAATTGCTGCTAAAACATCGCTAGGCATAGAGGCTAAAAACTTTATGGATAAAGGTCAATTAGTACCAGATGAAGTAGTAATTGGTATGATAAGTCATGTATTAGAAGCAAACCCACAAGCCAAAGGTTTTTTGTTTGATGGCTTTCCGAGAACTAAAGCACAAAGCGAAGCACTAGATAAACTTTTACACGAAAAACATACTGAAATAAGTTTAGTTTTAGCATTGACAGTTAGTGAAGATGAGTTGGTAAAAAGATTATTAAACAGAGGTTTAACAAGTGGTAGAAGCGATGATGTAAACGAAGAAATTATTAGAGCAAGAATTATTGAATACGAAAATAAAACAATGGCAGTAGCAGATTATTATAAACAATTTAATAAAGTAATTGCTATAAAAGGAGAAGGTAGTGTAAATGATATATTTAATTTACTTTGTAAAGAAATAGATAATAAATTATAACATAAAAATTTTGGCAACCAATACCAACTGCAAGCCCTGTTGAATTTTTTTCTTCAGGGTTTTTTAATTGTATTTATACAAGTATTTATGATAAGTTGTCATTACATAAATTTTTAAATCCTTAATTTTATTGTTTCATTTTTTAAAAATATAATGCTATGTCATATCCATATCAAATTAAATCTTTAGCACAATATCAAGAGGCATATAAAAAAAGTGTAGAACAACCAGAAGCATTTTGGGCTTCAATTGCAGAGCATTTTACTTGGAGAAAAAAATGGGATAAAGTTTTAAACTGGAATTTTAAAGAACCAAAAGTAGAATGGTTTAAAGGTGGCAAATTAAATATTACAGAAAACTGTATAGATAGGCATTTAGATAAATTAGGCGAAACACCTGCATTTATTTGGGAGCCAAATAATCCAGAAGAAAGGGTAAGAGTTGTTACCTATCATCGTTTGCATAAAAGAGTTTGTCAGGTAGCACAAATGCTTAAAAATAATGGTGTAAAAAAAGGCGATAGAGTGTGTATTTATATGGGTATGATACCTGAATTGGCTTATGCAGTTTTAGGTTGTGCAAGAATAGGTGCTATACATAGTGTAATTTTTGGTGGCTTTAGTGCACAAAGTATTGCAGACAGATTAGAAGATGCTAATGCAGCATTTATTATTACTTGCGATGGAGCATATAGAGGAGAAAAAGTAATTCCACTAAAATCAGTAATTGATGATGCTTTAATTGGTAATAAAACAGTAAAACGTGTAATTGTTTATACCAGAACAAGAACACCAGTATCTATGATTAAAGGAAGAGATATTTGGTGGGAAGATGAAATGGAATTTGCAGAACAACAAGTAGAAAAAAATGGTAAAGTAGTTTTTGATGCTGAAGAAATGGATGCAGAAGACCCATTATTTATTTTATATACAAGTGGTAGTACAGGCAAACCAAAAGGTGTAGTACATTCTTGTGCAGGATATATGTTATTTACACACTACACTTTTATTAATGTATTTAATTATCAGCAAGGGCAAATACATTTTTGTACAGCAGATATAGGTTGGGTTACAGGTCATAGTTATATTGTTTATGCACCTTTAAGTGCTGGAGCAACTAGCCTTATGTTCGAAGGTATTCCTACTTATCCAGATGCAGGAAGATTTTGGGATATTGTAGATAAACATCAAGTAAATATTTTGTATACTGCACCTACTGCAATAAGAAGTTTAATGGGCTTTGGCACTAAACCTTTAGAAGGAAAAAATTTATCTTCTTTACAAATATTAGGCTCTGTTGGCGAACCTATTAATGAAGAAGCATGGCATTGGTATAATGAACATATTGGTAAAAATAAATGTCCTATTGTAGATACTTGGTGGCAAACAGAAACAGGTGGTATTTTAATTTCTAATCTTGCTGGTATTACACCTGCTAAACCTTCTTGGGCTACATTGCCTATGCCTGGTGTACAACCTATTTTAGTAGATGAAAATGGAAAAGAAGTATTAGCAAATGGCAACGAAACTATTGCAGGAAATCTTTGTATTAAAGCTCCTTGGCCAGGAATTATTAGAACAACTTATGGCGATCATGAAAGATGCAGAACAAATTATTTTGCTACTTATGATGAATTATATTTTACTGGTGATGGTGCATTAAAAGATAGTGATGGTAATTACAGAATTACAGGCAGAGTAGATGATGTATTAAATGTAAGTGGCCATAGAATAGGTACTGCAGAAGTAGAAAATGCTATTAATATGCACTCAGATGTTGTAGAAAGTGCAATTGTGGGTTATCCTCATAATATTAAAGGTCAAGGTATTTATGCTTATGTAATTTTAGGCAAACAACATATTAATGAAGACCTTACAAGAAAAGATATTTTAGAAACTGTAAGTAAAATAATTGGTGCAATTGCTAAGCCAGACAAAATACAATTTGTAAGGGGCTTACCTAAAACAAGAAGTGGTAAAATAATGCGTAGAATTTTAAGAAAAATAGCAGAAGGAGAATTAGAAAATCTTGGTGATACTTCTGCATTATTAGACCCATCTGTTGTTGATGAAATTAAAAACGGAAAATTATAAATCTGTTGTATGAATGATGTTGAAAGAAAAAATCATTGGGAAAATATTTATCAAACAAAACAACTCAATGAAGTTAGTTGGTATCAACCAACACCACAAACATCACTTAACTTTTTTAAAGAATTAACTATTGATAAAACTGCTAACATTATTGATATTGGTGGTGGCGATAGTTTTTTAGTTGATAATTTATTACAACAAGGCTATCAAAATATTACTGTGTTAGATATTGCTATACATGCTATTGAAAGAGCTAAAAAAAGATTAGGCTCATTAGCTGCAAAAGTAAAATGGATAGAAACAGATATTATCAATTTTAAGCCTACCGAAAAATATGATTTTTGGCACGATAGAGCTGCATTTCATTTTTTAACTTCAGCAAATGATATTAATGCTTATATACAAATTGCACAAGAAAGTATTAACCCAAATGGCATAATGGTTATTGGCACTTTTTCTAACGATGGTCCTTTAAAATGTAGTGGTATTAATATTCAGCAATATTCTGCACAATCTTTATCTGCATTATTTTCTCATTCATTTACAACAATACAAAGTTTTACTACTAACCATTTAACGCCATTTAATACACAACAAAACTTTTTATTTTGTAGTTTTAGAAAATTATCGTCAGCAATAAATAAGTAATTCATTATTTATTAGGAACATTTTAAGAAATCAGTTTTTTTAGCAACTCTGTTATTAAGTACTTTTAACGTTCATTAAAATTTTACATTATGTCTTTAGCAAAAATTATTTGGGTAGATGATGAAATGGAAAGTCTGCAAAGTCAAAAATTATTTTTAGAAAATAAAGGTTACGAAGTACAAACTTTTAGTAATGGTTACGATGCTATTGATTATGTAAAAGAAAATATTGTAGATGTAGTTTTATTAGATGAAACCATGCCCGGTATTTCTGGTTTAGAAACTTTATCTAAAATAAAAGAAATTAATCAGCAATTACCCATTGTAATGATTACTAAAAACGAAACAGAAACTTTAATGGATGAAGCCATTGGCAGCCAAATTGCAGATTATTTATTAAAGCCTGTAAATCCTAATCAAGTATTATTAAGTCTTAAAAAAATAATAGATAATAAAAGATTAGTAGCAGAAAAAACTACTACTAATTATCAACAACAGTTTAGAGAATTGTTTATGGCATTAAACAATAATCCTGATTATAATGAGTGGATGGAGATTTATAAAAAATTAGTGTATTGGGAGTTAGAAATAGAAAAAAGTGATAGCCCCGAAATGCAAGATGTATATTATACTCAAAAGCAAGAAGCTAATATTGAGTTTTTTAAATTCATTAGTAAAAATTATGCTAAATGGGTGCATCCTAAATCAACAGATACACCAATTATGAGTCATAACTTATTTCAGTTTAAAGTAATGCCACATGTAGAAAAAGGTACACCTACATTTTTTATTTTAATAGATAATTTACGTTACGATCAATGGAAAGCTATACAACCCATTTTTGCAGAAAGTTTTAGAATATTAGAAGAAGAAACTTTTTACTCAATATTACCTACAGCTACACAATACAGTCGTAATGCTATTTTCAGTGGTTTATTACCTATTGATATTGAAAAACATTTTCCTATAGAATGGAAAAATGATGATGAAGAAGGAGGTAAAAATTTATTTGAAGAAAAATTTTTAAGAGAGCAAATTAAAAGACTAAAACAAAATGATTTAAAAGTATCTTATACAAAAGTGTTACATCATCATGATGGGCAACAACTACAAAATAATATTCATAACCTATTAAATAACGACCTAAATATTATTGTGTACAATTTTGTAGATATGTTAAGCCATGCACGTACAGAAATGGAAGTTTTAAAAGAATTGGCTGGCGATGAAAAAAGTTATAGAAGCATTACTAAAAGCTGGTTTGAGCATAGTGCATTACATCAGGCATTAAAAAAAATTAGTGATAAAAAAATAAAAATTATTGTAGCTACAGATCATGGAACTGTAAGAGTAAAAACACCATGCAAAGTTTTAGGAGATAAACAAACTACTGCAAACCTCAGATATAAACATGGCAGAAATTTACAGTACGATGCTAAAGATGTTTTAGTTTTTAAAGACCCAAGAGAAGCAGGATTGCCTGTACCAACACTCAACTCATCTTTTATTTTTGCTAAAGGCGATGGTTATTTATGCTATCCAAACAACTATAACTATTTTGCAAATTATTATAAAAATACTTTTCAGCATGGTGGTGTAAGTTTAGAAGAAATGATTGTACCTATCATTAAAATGGTTAGTAAATAATTATTTTGTTTATTTATCTTTACCGTTTGAAAAGCTTATGAAAAGAAAATTATTATTAAGTATAGCTTTTGCTATAAGTACTTTTGTATATGCACAACCTCCTAGTGGTTATTACAACACTGCTGCAAATAAAGAATGTGCCAATTTAAAAACTGCTTTATACAGTATTATTTCAGGTAGTCATAATCCTCAATCTTATAATGCATTGTGGGGGCAGTTTACTTTAACAGATACCATTAAAAAACCTGGATTTAGTAATTATGTAATAATGGATATGTACTCTTTTAATGCAAGTGGTACAGCCAATTATTATTATACACCAACTAATGACCAATGTGGTAGTTATAATGCTGAAGGAAGTTGCTATAACAGAGAACATAGTTTTCCTAAAAGTTGGTTTAATGATGAGTCTCCTGCTGAGGCAGATTATTTACACATTTATCCTACAGATGGTTGGGTAAATAACAAAAGAAGTAATTATCGTTTTGGCGAAGTAGCTTCTCCTACTTATACTAGTAGTAATGGTAGCAAATTAGGTTCTTCTGCAACTGCAGGTATTTCAGGTACTGTGTTTGAACCTATTGATGAATTTAAAGGAGATTTTGCCAGAGCATATTTATATATGGTTACAAGATATCAAAACAGAATTACTACATGGGATGGCTATAATACAGATGGTGCATTAACTTTAGCTAACAATACTTTTCCTAGTGTAGAAATTAATTATTTAAAACTAATGCTAAAATGGCATAATCAAGACCCCGTAAATGAAAGAGAAAGAAAAAGAAATAATGGAGCTTATAGTTTTCAAAATAATAGAAACCCTTATATAGATAGTCCACAATATGTAACTAAAGTATGGAATAGCAATTGCTCTGGATTAGCTGCATTGCCTGTAAGTATTGTATATTTTTCTGGCAAATTAAATGAAGGAAATATTTTTTTAACATGGGAAACTGAAAATGAAATTAACTTCAACAGCTTTGATGTTGAAAGAAGTTTTAATGGAGAAAACTTTCATCAAATAGGTACAATTAAAGCTACTGGTACTAAAAAATATTACTTTACAGATAATGCAAATAATATTAGAGGCAGAAGAGTTTATTATAGATTAAAACAAATAGATAATGATGGTAGCTATACTTATAGCGATGTATTTACTATTCATATTCCTTTAAATAATAAATACAGTATTTATCCAAACCCTGCAACTAATTATGTAATTATAGAGAAAAATAGTAACGATAGAAGTACTACTCAACAAGTACAAATTACAGATTTAGCTGGTAGAGTTTTATTGAATAATAAATATGAAAATAATCAACATCAAATATTAGTTCCAATACATCAATTACCACAAGGAACTTATATTGTAAGAATTACATCAAACAACGAAACATTTATTCACCGAATTATTAAAGGCTTATAATTATAAGCCACTTATGGTAAGGCCAATTGAGTAAGGTTTTATTTCTGCACCAAAACCTTCTTTCATAAATTGTGTTACTTGATATGTAAAGTGTACACCAAAAATGCCATATCCTGCACGTGCAGTTAATGATAATCTGGTACCATTAAAATATTTACGATCAGTTTGTTTTTCTATAAACTTATTACCATAAATAGTAGCTCCTGTTTTATTTTTTAAATCTTTTCCTTTAGTATATGCTTTAAGAATAGTACCTACTTTAGCACCTACAGCAAACTTGAAAGATTTATTGGTATTTTCTGGATTAGAGAAAAATCTTAACTCAACAGGTGCTTCTAAAAAAATAGTTGTTAGTTTAAATTTATTAAAATAAGAAGAGTCTGTACCAGGATAACTTACTTTAAATGGCAATAATGCACTAGTAGATTTTACATCTACATAAGTTTTATCAAAAAATATATTACTGCTACCTATACCTAAGCCATAAGCAACACTAAATTTAGGATTATTTTTAAAAGGTTTATCCATCATAAAATAAAAATTAAAATGACGACTATTTCCTTTTACATGAAAACTATCTGGAGCACCAGCCCATTTATCTAATCCATATTGAATCATAAAGTGGTCGGCTGTTCTATTACTTAAATCAAAAGTTTTTTTAACAGGTGCTGTTTTATTTTCTTGAGCAGTTAATGAGCTTATTAAACCAATGGTAGCTAAAAGCAAAAAATATATTTTCTTCATATTAAATAAGTGTAGTACTTTTTATGCACTAGCAGCAAAAATAATAGAAATGAATACACTCTTAGGGTTAAAAATTAGCAAAAAACAAAATATTTTAACCTTTATAGGCAATGTTTAACCCATTTTATCGTTCTATAGTTAAGAGATTACAATTTCTTTACAAGTTCAATATACCTAGTTTTTAATTATGAATTTTTCTTTGTTAAATAATAAGTCCATTTTAATTGTAGAAGACAATACTATTAACCAAATGTTGGTAAAGCATGCTATTGCTAAATTTGATGCAAATGCAGATATTGCAGAAACTGGTACACAAGCATTGGCTTTAATGAAAAATAAAAACTACGATATAATACTTATGGATATTTTTATGCCTGAGTTAGATGGTTATCAAACCACAGAAATTATTCGTAACGAAATGCATTTAGATATTCCTATTATTGCTATGACAGCTTTAGCCCTTAAAGGCGAAGAAGAAAAATGTTTAGCCCTTGGTATGAATGGTTATTTATCTAAACCATTTACTTCAGATGTTTTATATAATACCTTAGTTAAGGCAATAGAACAAGTAGAAAATGCTGCTTAATATTTTTTAAAATTTACTTTCTCTTTTACTCCTCCTTTATAAAAGCCTTTTATACTAATTTGTTTGTAAAACAATAGTAAAAAACTATATTGCCCCAACAATAAGTTTTCTTGTAAAAAAATATTTACCATGAAAAAATGGACTTTAGCTTTTTGCTGCATAATAACTATGCAAGTAATTGCACAAAAAAATACTGATGCTACTAAATATGCTGCTACTATTACACAACAAGATTTAAAAAAACAACTTTATATTATTGCAAGTGATGCAATGCAAGGCAGAGAAACTGCTACTGAAGGACAAAGAAAAGCAGCAGCTTATATTGAAGATGAGTTTAAACGTATAGGCTTAAAACCAGGTAATAATAATAGCTATCAACAAATATTTAATGTATATAAAGATGAGCTTGCTACTGCATCACTAAAATTATACAATGCCTCTTTTCAATTTGAAAAACATTTTTCCATTCCATCAAATAATACTGCACAAGGTAATTGGCAAATTAATGATATAGTATTTGCAGGTTTTGGCAACGATAATAAAACAACTAACGATTATAAAAACCTTGATGTTAAAGGTAAATGGGTAATAATAATAGAAAGCAATGAAGATAATATTGAAAAAGCTTATGCAGCAGCCGATAGAAGTAATAGCTTTTCAAAAACAAGAACTGCTATGCAAAAAGAAGTAGCTGGAATTATGGTTGTTTCTAAATCTTTTATTGATAAAGAAATTACTACTACACCTACAAGTGGATTTATGTATATGAACAAACCTTCAGAAAAAAATAAACCTACACCTATCATTTATGTTTCTTATCAAGCAGCAGCTTCTATACTTACCAAAAATTTAGCTGCTTATGCCGATTTAAAAAATATTGCTGTTGGTAATTATGCTACTAACATACATCTTACTATTAATAAAAATACCCAAACATTACACAGCTCTAATGTTGTAGGTATTATTGAAGGCACTGATAAAAAAGATGAATATGTAATACTTACTGCTCATTATGATCACTTAGGTATAAGAGGTAATAACATTTATAATGGTGCAGATGATAATGGTAGTGGCACTTCTACTATTATAGAAATGGCAGAAGCTTTTGCATTAGCAAAGAAAAAAGGTAAAGGACCAAGACGCACCATTATTTTTATGGCTGTTAGTGGAGAAGAAAAAGGTTTATGGGGTAGTAATTATTATACACAAAATCCTATTTTTCCTTTAGCAAAAACTTCTGTAAACCTTAATACAGATATGATTGGTAGAATTGATCCTTCTTATAAAGGCGATAGTTTAAATTATGTTTTTGTAATTGGAGAAGATAAATTAAGTAGCGATTTATTACCTATCAGCGATAGTATTAATCAACATTTTAAAATAGAATTAGATAGAAGATATAACGACCCTAAAGATCCTAATCGTTTTTATTACAGAAGCGATCATTTTAATTTTGCTAAAAATGGTGTTCCTGTAATTTTTTATTTTAATGGTGTACACAAAGATTATCACAAACCATCTGACACTGTAGAAAAAATTAATTTTGATGTAATGGAAAGAAGAGCAAGATTTATTTTTACTACAGCTTGGGTAATGGCCAACAGAGATAATATGCTTAAAAGAGATATTCCTTTAAATATTCCTCCAAGATAATTGCTTAAAAAACTTCATGACTAATATTAAAAATATTCTCTTCGATTTTGGTGGTGTTTTTCTAAATATAGATTATGCTTTAACAGAAAAAGCATTTTTAGCTTTAGGCGTTAAAAATTTTGCTGCATTATACAATCAGCATAAAGCATCTGATTTGTTTGAACAGTTAGAAACAGGCAAATTAACTCCTCAAGAATTTTATGATGCTTTTAGAAATATTGCAGGTATTGCATTAAGCAATGTACAAATACAAACTGCATGGAATGCAATGTTATTAAACTTACCAACAGAAAGAATTGAGTGGCTACAAAAAATAAATAAACAATACAAAGTTTTTCTTTACTCAAACACCAATAAAATACATTACGATTGCTTTATACATACAGCTAATAAAGCATGTAGCAATAAAGATTTTAATAGCTTATTTATTAAAACTTATTACTCTCATATTTGTGGTTTTAGAAAACCTTATGCAAATAGTTATACCAATATTTTACAAGAGCAACAATTAAACCCCAACGAAACACTTTTTATAGATGATACACTGAGTAATATTGTAGGTGCTAAAGAAGCTGGATTGCAAGTTTTGCATTTACAAACACCTCAAACAATTGTAGATATTGGATTATAAAAAAATATTGCTTGCAGCATAAGAAAAATTTAATATAGAATAACTAATTTCTTATATTCGTTTTACTATGTCGCAACGAGCAAAATCATCAATATCATCACAAGCAGCTACCTATACTTTAAATGAAGAACAGGAGAAAAAAGAAATTTTACGACACTATCGTGGATTATTAAAAGCATTACGCCCAAAGCTTACTAAACATGGTAAAGAGCTAATAAGAACAGCTTTTGAAATGAGTGCAGATGCACATAAAACCATGCGTAGAAAAAGTGGCGAACCTTATATATTACACCCAATTGCAGTAGCTACTATTTGTGCAGAAGAAATTGGTTTAGGTATAAGAAGCAGTATTTGTGCATTGCTACATGATACTGTAGAAGATACTGATATTACATTAGAAGATATTGAAAGAGAATTTGGCAGCGAAATAGCAAAAATTGTAGATGGACTTACAAAAATTTCTACAGTAATAGATACTAACACATCGCAACAAGCAGAGAATTTTAAAAAAATATTACTTACACTAACAGACGATCCTCGTGTAATATTAATTAAGCTGGCAGATAGGCTTCATAACATGCGTACACTAGATTCATTAAAAAGAGAAAAGCAATTAAAAATTGCTAGTGAATCTGTTTGGGTGTATGCTCCTTTAGCTCATAGAATGGGTTTATATAATATTAAAACAGAGCTAGAAGATCTTGCCATGAAATACATGGAGCCTGAAGAATATAGAGAAATTGCCAGAAAATTAGCAGAAACAAAAAGAGAAAGAACAAGATATATTAATGAATTTATAAAACCTTTAAAAGAAAAATTATCTGCTGCAAATTTTAATTATGAAATTTATGGCAGACCAAAAAGCATACACTCTATCTGGAATAAGATGAAAAAAAAGGGTGTAAGTTTTGATGAAGTTTATGACCTTTTTGCTATTAGAGTAATTTTAAACTCTACACCAGAAAAAGAAAAAGAAGAATGTTGGAAAGTGTATAGTATTGTTACAGATGAATATACACCCAACCCTGGCAGATTAAGAGATTGGCTAAGTAATCCTAAAAGCAATGGTTACGAAGCTTTGCATACAACTGTAATTGGTCCACAAGGTAAATGGGTAGAAATTCAAATACGTACAAAACGTATGAATGAAATTGCAGAAAAAGGTTTAGCTGCACATTATAAATACAAAGAAGGTAGCAGCAATAATAATGAAAGCAGATTTGATAAATGGTTAGGACAAATTAGAGAAGCTCTTGCACAAGATGATACTGATAGTATTAACTTTTTACAAGATTTTAAAACATCTTTTCTTGCAGAAGAAATTTATGTTTATACACCTAAAGGCGAAGTAAGAATGTTGCCTAAAGGTAGTACAGCATTAGACTTTGCTTTTTCTATACATACTGCTATTGGTGGACAATGTATTGGTGCAAAAGTGCATCATAAATTAGTACCTATATCTTATAAATTACGCAGTGGCGACCAAGTAGAAATTATTACTAGCACTAAACAAAAACCTACAGAAGATTGGTTAAATATTGCTGTAACTACCAGAGCAAAAGCAAAAATTAAAGATGCACTAAGAGAAGAAAAAAGAGTAATTGCTGAAGATGGAAAATATGTACTACAAAAAAAATTAGAGGGTTTAAAAGCTGCTTTTAATCAGTTTAATATTGATGAGCTTGTACAGTTTTATAAATTGCCTTCTCAATTAGAATTGTTTTATAAAATAGCTACTAAAAGTATTGACCTAAAAGAGTTAAAAGATTTTCAAACCATAGGCGATAAATTAGAAATTCCTAAACCAAAAAATATAGTTAAAGAAAATGTAGATGAAAAATCATCTTCTAAAAAAACTAATAAGAAAGATAGCGAACTAATCATTTTTGGCGAAAGCAGCGATAAAATTCATTACTCATTAGCAAAATGTTGCAACCCAATTCCTGGTGATGATGTTTTTGGTTTTGTAAGCTCTGGTAAAGGTTTAATTATACATCGTACTAATTGCCCTAATGCTACACAATTACTCTCTAACTATGGTCATAGAGTTGTAAAAACAAAGTGGGCTAAGAATAAAGAAATATCTTTCTTAACAGGATTAAAAATTATTGGTATGGATGATGTTGGTGTAATTCATAAAATAACCAATATTATCAGTGGCGATTTAAAAATAAATATTGCAGGCTTAACTATTGAAAGTAAAGAAGGACTTTTTGAAGGAACAATAAAAATATTTGTACACGATAAAGAAGAGTTAGAAGAACTAACAGAAAGATTAAAACAATTAGATGGTGTACAAAGAGTTGATAGATTTGATGTAGAAGAAATAAAAAATTAAACCAATTTTACCCAAACATATACATCATAAATTTCATTATTTTTTATTGCAGCATTTTTTTGAATACCTTCTAAATAAAAACCTGCTTTTTGTAAAGCTTTCATACTTGCTTTATTAAAGTGAAAAACTCTTGCAAATATTCTGTTTACTTGTGGTAGTGTTTGCTTAATTTGTATAGTAATAATTTTAATAGCTTCTGTAGCAATACCTTTTCTCCAATAAGGTTCACCAACAAAATAGCCTAATTCTACAGCATTTCTATAAACATCATCTTGCATTGTAAATCCTACACCACCTACTAATTGATGTTGATATTCTATTGCAAACTTAGTAATAGGTTTTGCAGTTGCTTCTTTATTAATCCATTGCAATGCATCCATAACAGTGTATGGGCTAGGAAACATATCTAATAAATTATTCCAAATATTTTTATTGTTGGCTAATGCAGCTAATGTTTGTGCATCTTCTTTTTTCCATACTCTTAAAGAAATATTACTCATCTAATCTTAATAATTTATAGGCTAAATTAAATACTTCAGTGGTAAGTAAATAATCATTGTTTAATTTAATTCCCAATCAAAGCTTAAAAGCTCTCTTCTAGAAGTAGGTTTTTGTTGTCCATTAGTTAATTCAATAACTTTTTTACTTACATAACGCAACAACTCATTTACAGAAACTTTTAAATTAAAATTTCCTTCATCATCTGCTTCTACATTTTCTATTCCATTTCTAATAGAATATGTAAATACACCATTATTCCAAGTAGGGCTTTCAAAAGCATATTCTAAACCACCAGCAGCAGATATTACCATACTACCATTACTATTAGAAAAATCAGAAAACATATTTCTCATTAATTCAAAAGTATTATTCAGTGTTACTTTTTTAGCTTTTTTATTTTTAATAGTACTTCTTGATGTTGCTGTTACAGTGCCACCATTATTATTAGTTGTATCATTATTTGCTGTAAATAATTTTCCTTTACTTTCTTGTAGTGCTTCTTTATCTAATGCACCACTATGACAAGCATCTATCAATAATAATTTTTTTTGTGCAGGTACACTATCTAAAATATATTCTAACATATCATACTTTAAACCTTTATTAGTTGGGTTGTTAAAATCTATATCATAAGTAGCATAATAAAAGTCTAAGTTTTTATCTAATAATCCATGTCCTGTTACAGCTACAATAACTTTATCATTAGGATTAGCTTTTAATAATTTTTTGCGTAGTTGTACAATATTTTCTAAAGTTGCTTTACTATCAATTAAAGTATCTATCATTATATTTTTTTTACCTTTTGTAAATGTTTGTACAAGGTCTCTAATATCTTTTGCTGCATAATGCAAATTCATTTCTTTGTCTTTATAATTAGATACGCCAATACCAACAAACCAAATTTTAGCAGCAGTATCTTCTTTACTATTACAATTAATTTCAAAAGATTTTTGTAAAGAGTTTTGAGCTAAAGCATTGGTACAATAAATTTTTATTTCATTTTTACCACTGGCTAAAGGTATTTTAATAGTTAGTGTAGTATCGTTATTATTATTACCTAAATTTTTTCCTGCAATACCATAAATAGGATTGTTATTAACGGTAATATGTAAAGATTTTATTGGCTGCTTTGCATGAAAACAATTAATGGTTAGCTCAGTATAATTTAGATTAGTAAAATAACTTACATCTGTATTATCTGTAATAGTTAATGTTGGCAATTGCTCTAACTTATCTACTGCAATAAAAGCAGCTTTATTTTTTTGTAATCTTTTTTCTACTGCTTTTTTATAAGCTTCTATTAAAATACTATCACCCATACCAGATTGTGCTAAAACAATATCAGGACGATTAAACTGCATATCAAACTGATCGAAGGGATAAATATTTTCGTTTAATTTAAAGCTTAAACCATCTAACGAATTTTTACTTGCCATATAATTTCCTAATGTATCAGACACTACATAATCTAAACTTTGTGGAGTAAAAATGTTCAGTAATTTTTCGCCAGTTGTTGTTTTAAATAAATTTATTTTAGAATCGAACCCACCTGTAATAATGTATTGACTATTGGGACTAAATGCTAAACCCATTGCAAAAACATCATGTGCTTTATGAGTATATTTTATTATATCATTTTCAATATCTATCACTACAAAACTGGTATCGTTATAATATGCTGCAATAAATTGTAAATTAGGAGAAGCTTTAATAAATCCTGCAACATCAATATCGTTACTAATTTTAAATACCTTTTCTACTTTTAAATTCTTAATATTATTTTTAGTAATTGTACCATTATGTTGATTAATGTATAAATAATTTTTTGCTACAACAAAATCGCCAAATTTTTTGATAGCTGGCAATGAAGTTACTTTTCCTGTAGTTAAACTTACAACATACATATCTGCCATATTGCCTTTTGTAGATATAATTAAATTGTTATTAACACTATCTAACTTTACAATATCTACTTTCTTTTGGTTGTGTAAATTTATTTGAGCAGAAAAAATAATAGTTGAATCTATATTAAAATTATATAGTTTAAAAGCTTCTATTTTTCCATGATTACTTACTAAATAAAGTGTTTGATTTGCTTCGTTATAAATATACTGTCTAATACTATCTTCATTACTTAATTTAATTGATGTAATTATTTTTTTTGTTGCATGATTTAGCAAACCAACTTCATGATAACTATTACTAACAAACGAAATAGAATCGTTTAGCATAAAGTTGTCGTAAAAAATATATTGTGGTGCATAAAATAAAAATGATGTAGTGTTATTAGTAAAATTAAATTGATTAATTCTGTCTGAAGCAGTAAAAAAAGATTTTCCATCTTTACTAAACTGAATACACATATTAGGATTGGTAAATTGTTTATTTGTTTTTACTTCTACATTTACATCAAAGTCTTGAATATTTTTATACTCACTTATATCAAATATTTTTGTTTGAAAATTGTAAGGATAAGTAGCAAAAATTCCTTTTTGGTCTGTAGTAAAATGTACAGAGTTTAGATATGCATAAATAGATGATTCTTTAGAAATAGTTTTTAAATAAGCAGCATTAAGATCTACTAAAACAATACTATTTCTTTCATTAGCAAAAGCTAGTAATGCACCATCTGGCGAAAAATCTGGTTTTGAAAAATATTTATTGCTACCATATTCTGCTACAGCAATTTTTTGCTTAAAATAAAACTTGCCTTTATAAACATCCCAAACATTTACTGTACTATCATTAGCAGTATAAAATAAATAATTGCCATTGCTACTAACTTTCATACTTAATAAAGTTGCTTTTTTATTATACCAATGTGTATCTTTTCTATCAGGCAAATACCAACGATACACCATACTATCTGTTCCTGCACTATACAAAAAATCTTCGTTCTTAGCTACATAACAAAGTTGAGTTACAGAGCCTTTATGCTTTTTTAAAGTGTATAAAGCAGTGCCATCATGTATATTCCAAATTTTAATTAACGAATCGTTGCCACCACTTGCTAATTCTTTATTGTTAGGAGAAAAAGCTAAACAATATTCTTCGCTATTTGTTTTAATAGTTGTAATAATAGAGTAGTTAAAAGTACTCCATATTTTAATGGTACTATCTTTGCTGCTTGTTGCAAAATATCTGCCATTAGGGCTATAAGCAAAAGCATTTACAGCCTTATTATGTGGTTGAAATGTTTTAACAATTTTGCCTAAAGATAAATTCCATATTCTAACAGTATTATTAAAATCTCTTGTTGCATAATACTCTCCTGAAGGGTGCATTACTGTAACATAACCTGCAAACTCACCACTTTGTACTTCTAATACTATTTTGTTATTAGTATTAATTTTTACAATAGCTTGTTCAGTTAATGTTAAGCCTTCTTTATTTTTATCATTAGTAAAAAATATTTTTGCTTTATTAAACTCTGTTTTAGCAAAGGCAATATCTCCTGTTTTGTATTGATACATGCCATTAATAAATTTTAACCATCCACCTACTTCATTTGTTTTATTGCTTTCATATACTGCACCTAATCCTAATAAAATAATTCTAACATTTAATAAATCATTTTTATCAAAAGCATCTAAAGCTTGTGTTACCCATTTTTCAATTATATTATTTCTGCTAATTTCTTTGCTTAATGCTTTAGCAACAAAGGATCTTTTAGATGCATCAATACCTACTAAATAATATAAAATATCATTATCTACTAAAGGTGTTTCGTTTAAAACCCATGTAGCATAAACTTCTGAAAAAGAAAATTTATTACCAAAATATTTACCTGGATAAGCTTTTACAAAATTGATAAAAGCTTGTATATGCTTAGTGTTGGTGCTATCTAAAGCTTTAATAATATTAATGCCTTTAAAAATACCTGCAGTAGCTTTTGTACTTAATAAATTATTTGCATCTAAAGTATCTTCTGCAAAATTTTGTTGAATATTAAAAAGCTCTTGCTTTAAAATTTTTATAAACTCAAAATTTATTTTATCATCAAAATAATAAAGTAAAAATCTTCTGCTTATTAAATTATCTGTTTTAAAATTATCGTATAAGCTTATACCATTATCTAATAAATTAATAAAATAACTTTTCTTAACTTTTACAGGTGTTTGGCAATAAATACTTGCTACATCTCTGGCTTCTATATTTAATGTTGATGATGATTTTACATGCAATATAGTTCTGTTGTTTTCAATAGTTACTATTCTTCCATAACCAATTGCATAATTATTTTTTACATCTTCATGCTCTTTATAAACAGAGTCGTATCTTTTATAAACTTTGCTACTATAACTACTATCATTAATACCATCATAGCTACCTGCTGCTATAATTACTTTTAAACTATCTGTATTTTTTAATGGCTCTACTTTTAAAATAGGAAAATAAACATAGCTACCATAAGTAGCATTAAGTGTAGGATAATTAAAACGCCAATTATTTTCTACAATTTTATCGTGTAAAAAATTTAAGAAATATAAAGCATTATTTTCTGGCAATAAATGTTTGTTTGTTCTTGCATTTAATAAGCCTTTATAAATATACTCATGTGCTAATTGTGGTTGTGCTAAATAAATATAACATACCCCTAAATTGGTAAGTGATGATGTATATTTTTCTTCAGTAGTTTTATGTTGCTTTTCTGCAATATTGATAGCTATTGTAAAAAAGCTTATTGCCGAATCGTATTTTTTAGCTAATAATAAATTAGTGGCTTTATCAAATGCTTTATAAAAACTATCATCTGTTTTTTTCTTTTGTGCAAAGCCTTTAAAACAAAGCAATAGAATAATGAATAAAGTAATTAATTTTTTCATACAAAATATTTATTCCTTACACAACTTATCATGGTGTATAAAGTTATTATTATTCACATAAAACCTGTAACAAATATTTTATAAAATATTGTTTTATACAATACCCTTTAGCCCTTATTTTAAAACAATAATTTACTGCTACAAAAAACTATGTTTATATTTGCCCTCTGTATTTATGAATTTGAGTGTATTGTTGGATGGTTATAAAAAAAATTCTCAGCTTTTACAATTGGTGAGCAAAATTCTATTGCCCAATACACAAAAAATTTATCTTAAAAATTTACAAGGTAGTAGTGCAGAGTTTATTGTTAGCAGTATTTTCTCTCATCCTCACACACAAAGTTTTAATCATTTAGTAATATTAAACGATGCCGAAGAAGCTGCATATTTTCATAACAATATAGAAAATTTAACTGCTGCTTTAGATTTATTTTATTTTCCATCATCATTTAAAAATAAAAAAAATTATAGGCTTTTAAATACATCGCATGTAATGCTTAGAACAGAAATGCTTACAAAACTTTCTGTTGGTGGTAATAAAAAAATAATGATTACCTACCCTGAAGCATTATTTGAAAAAGTAGTATTACCAAAAACATTAAGCAGTAATATTATTAGCATTAAAGCAAATGATACAATTAATTTAGATGGATTAATAGAATTGTTTGTGATGTATGGTTTTAACAGAACAGATTTTGTTTACGAACCAGGACAATTTGCTTTACGTGGTGGCATTTTAGACATTTATTCTTTTGGCAACGAAAAACCATATAGAATAGAATTGTTTGGCAACGAAGTTGATAGCATTAGAATTTTTGATGCAGAAACACAACTGAGTGAAAGAAAATTATTGCAAGTAAATATTATACCAAATGTAGAAACACAATTTGAAACAAAAGAAAAAGTTACGCTATTTGAATTTTTGCCAGACAATACCATTGTTTGGTTAAAAGATTGGGATATTATTAAAGAAAAAATTACCACTCAAGAAGAAGATGCAGGCTTATTTTTAGAATGGTTTAAAACAAATAGTTTACAATTAGCAGAAGATACAACTGATGAAGATGAAACTAAAATTTTAAAAGAAGTTAGTTTAGAAGATTTTGTACCTACAGCAACTATTGAAAGACAAATACAACAAAAACATATTATTGAATTTGGCTACAAGCCACATTTATCAATAGATGAAATAGTATTTAACACCAAAGCACAACCTTCATTTAACAGAAATTTTGATTTGCTTATTCAAGATTTAAAACAACATGAAGCCAATCAATTTTCTATTTACATTTTTGCAGAGCAAGTAAAACAGTTAGAAAGATTATACTCTATTTTTAAAGACCTTAATACAGAAATAAATTTTATTCCTGTACCTATTTCTATACATGAAGGTTTTATTGATAACGATTTAAAAGCTGTTTGTTATACCGATCATCAAATATTTCAACGCTATCATAAGTATCGTGTAAAACAAGCATTCAGTAAAAACAAAGCTCTTACTTTAAAAACTTTACGAGACTTACAACCTGGCGATTTTGTAACTCATATAGATCATGGTATTGGCAGATATAGTGGCTTACAAAAATTAGACGTAAATGGTATTATACAAGAAGCTGTAAGAATTATTTATAGAGATAATGATGTTTTATATGTAAATATTAACTCACTACATAAAATATCTAAATACACAGGTAAAGATGGCACAACACCTAAAATAAATAAATTAGGTACAGATACCTGGAATAAATTAAAAGAGAAAACAAAAAATAAAGTAAAAGAAATTGCTTTTGATTTAATTAAACTATATGCTCAACGCAAGGCACAGCAAGGCTTTGCACACACACCAGATAATTATTTACAAACAGAATTAGAAGCAAGTTTTATTTATGAAGATACGCCAGACCAAAGTAAAGCAACATTAGATGTAAAAAAAGATATGGAAAATGCTGCACCAATGGATAGATTAATTTGTGGTGATGTGGGTTTTGGTAAAACAGAAATTGCTATACGTGCTGCTTTTAAAACTGTTGTAGATGGCAAACAAGCTGCTGTATTAGTACCTACAACTATTTTAGCTTTTCAGCATTATAATACTTTTAAAGAAAGGCTTAAAGATTTTCCTGTAACGATAGATTATATTAATCGCTTTAAAAATGCTAAAGAAAAAAAAGAAACACTAAAAAAATTAAGCGAAGGAAAAATAGATATTATCATAGGTACACATGGTATTTTAGGCAAAGATGTTAAGTTTAAAGATTTAGGTTTAATGGTAATAGACGAAGAACAAAAATTTGGTGTAGCACATAAAGAAAAATTAAAACTTTTAAAAACAACTGTAGATTGCTTAACACTTACAGCAACACCTATACCTCGTACTTTACAATTTAGCTTAATGGGTGCAAGAGATTTAAGCATTATTAATACTCCACCACCTAACAGACAACCTATACAAACAGAAGTACATGTTTTTAATGATGAGTTTATAAGAGATACTATTTATTATGAAACATCAAGAGGTGGACAAGTATTTTTTATTCAAAATAAAATATTGGGCTTAGCAGAAATGGCTGCTTTAATACAAGCTCAATGTCCTGATCTTTCTATTGCTTATGCACATGGACAAATGGAAGGCTCTCAGTTAGAAGAAAGAATTTTAGATTTTATTGATAGAAAATATGATGTATTAATTTGTACCAATATTGTAGAAAGTGGTGTAGATATTCCTAATGTAAATACAATTATTATTAATAATGCACATCATTTTGGTTTAAGCGATTTGCATCAATTAAGAGGCAGAGTTGGACGAAGTAATAAAAAAGCATTTTGCTATTTACTTGCACCACCAATGAGTACATTACCTTTGAATAGCAGAAAAAGATTACAAACATTAGAACAGTTTAGCGATTTAGGTAGTGGCTTTCAAATAGCTATGAGAGATTTAGATATACGTGGTGCAGGAGATATTCTTGGTGGCGAACAAAGTGGTTTTATGGCTGATATTGGTTTTGAAATGTATCAAAAAATTTTGAACGAAGCTATTAGAGAATTGAAAAGAACTTCTTTTAAAGAATTATTTAAAGAAGAAATTAGTTTGCAAGATGATTATGTAAATGATTGTACTATTGATACTGATATAGAAATTTTAATTCCTGATAATTATGTAGAAAGTATTTCAGAAAGACTTTCTCTTTACACCAGATTAAATGATTGTGAAAACGAAAATGATTTGCAACTTTTTCATGCAGAAATGCAAGACAGATTTGGTCCAATAACTAGTGAAGTAGAAGATTTATTTACTACTGTACGTTGCAGATGGTTAGCAATAGATTTAGGTTTCGAAAAAATGAGCTTAAAAGAAAATGTGTTACGATGTTATTTTATCAATAAAAATAATAGTCCATATTTTGATAGTGATACTTTTAAAAACATAGTAACATTTTTACAAACTGCCACTAATAAAGGCAGATTAAAACAAGTAGCTAAAAACTTTTTATTAGTTGTAGATGATATTAAAGGCATGCAAGCTATGCTTAACTTTTTACAACAAATGCACACATTTAATAAAACAGCTACTGCTACTATCAATCAATAAATTGATATTGTAGAAAATACAATTTTTATTGTTTTTTATTTTCATCAACAATTGCATTAAATATTTTTTGAGTGTTTAATTAATTAGTAAACTCTTTTAACTTCGTTACATGCAATTACAATCTAAATTACCCGATGTTGGTACTACTATTTTTACAGTAATGAGTTCTTTAGCAGTACAACATAATGCTGTAAATCTAGGACAAGGTTTTCCTGATTTTGCTATGAATAATGAATTGATAGCATTGGTAAATAAAGCTATGCAAAATGGCAATAATCAATATGTTCATTCAAATGGATTGCCTGTTTTAAGAGAACAAATTGCTGCAAAGTATGCTAAACTTTATCAATCAAATATTGATGCAGAAAAACAAATTACAATAACACCAGGTGGCACTTATGCAATTTATACAGCACTTACAACTGTATTACAACCAAATGACGAAGTAATAGTTTTTGAACCTGCTTATGATAGTTATATACCCAATATAGTTATTAATGGTGCAAAGCCTGTTTTAATATCATTAGCTTATCCTAATTATTCTATTCCTTGGCAAGAGGTAAAAAATAAAATAACGGCTAAAACAAAAATGATAATTATTAACAGCCCACATAACCCAACTGGTGCTGTATTAACAAAGCAAGATATTATTGAGTTAAGAAATATTGTAGCAAATACCAATATTTTTATTTTAAGCGATGAAGTGTATGAGCATTTAATTTTTGATGACTTACAACACCAAAGTATTTTACGCTATCCAGATTTGTTAGAAAGAAGTTTTGTATGTTTTTCATTTGGAAAAACTTATCACTGTACAGGCTGGAAAATTGGTTATTGTATTAGCAGTCCAACTTTAATGAATGAGTTTAGAAAAGTACATCAATTTAATAGCTTTAGTATAGATAGTCCTAAGCAATTTGCATTAGCAGAATACATACAAAATGAAGAAGCTTATCTTACACTTGGTAAAACCATGCAACAAAAAAGAGATTATTTTAGAACACTAATGCAACAAACGCCTTTTAAAATTATTCCTTCTCATGGTAGCTATTTTGAGTGTTATAGTTATGAAGGATTAAGTAATTTAAACGATAAAGATTTTGCTATTTATCTAACAAAAAATTATGGTGTTGCTACAATACCTGTATCTGCATTTTATAAAAATGGAGAAGATAATAAAGCAATACGTTTTTGCTTTGCTAAAAAAGAAAGTACTTTAGAAAAAGCAGTAGAAAAACTTGCATTGTTTAAAAAAGATTTATAATAATCCTTTTACTACTTCTATTACTTTTTGTAAATTATTAGCATCTTGACCGCCAGCTGTTGCTAAAGTTTTTTGTCCACCACCACCACCTTTAATAATTGGTGCAATATGTTCTTTAATAATTTTTGGTGCTTCTAATTTTGTAACATTAATAAAATTATCACTTAGCATAATAGCAACACTTGCTTTGCCATCAATATTGGCAGCTATTACAGCTATATCTGTATTATCTTTTAAATCTAAAGCTAATTTTTTTACACTATCTGCATTATTAGCATCTATTACTGCACCAATAAATTTTTGATGATTAATAGTAATAATATTACTCAATAAAGATTGCTTAACTACAGCTAATTGTTTAGCTGTTAAACTTTCTACTTGTTTTTTTAATTCTTTATTTTCTGCAATAGTATTTTCAATAACTTTTAAAATTTCTTTAGGGTTATTAAAAATTGTTTTTACTGCATGTAGTTGATGTAGTTGTTCGTTAATAAATTCTTCTGCTGCTTTACCACTTAAAGCTTCTATTCTTCTAACACCAGCAGCAACAGCTGTTTCATGTTTTATTTTTAAGAAGCCAAGTTCTCCTGTATTGCTTACATGTGTACCTCCACAAAGTTCTACAGAATAATTAGGGTCTATAATTACTACACGAACAACATCGCCATATTTTTCTCCAAATAAAGCCATTGCACCTAATGTTAATGCTTCGTCTTTATTCATTTCTTTAATTACAACAGGAATATTAGCTCTTATTTTTTCGTTGACAATTTTTTCTATTTGTGCAATTTCATCATCAGTAACTTTTGCAAAATGAGAAAAATCGAATCTTAAATAATCCTCATTTACTAAACTACCTTTTTGTGCAACATGTGTACCTAATACTTTTCTTAAAGCTGCATGTAATAAATGTGTAGCACTATGGTTAGCAGCAGTAGCATTTCTTAGGTTTGTATTTACAGTTGCTACTACTTCTTTTTGCCAATTTATATTTTCTGGTATTGCTTCTGTAAAATGAATAATTAAATTATTTTCTTTTTTAGTATCAGTAATTATTAGTTCATGGTTATCTATTATTAATTTTCCTTTATCACCTACTTGTCCACCACTTTCTGCATAAAAAGGTGTAGCTGCTAATACAATTTGAAAAGCTTCTTTTCCTTTTGCTTTTATTTTTCTGTATTTAATAATTTTTGTTGTTGTAGATAATGTATGATAACCTATAAAACTAGTATCTCCATCATTTACATTTATCCAATCTTCTGTATCAATTGCTGTAGCAGCACGGCTTCTATCTTTTTGTTCTTTTAATGCTTGTTCAAAACCTTTTTCATCTATAGATAAATTATTTTCGTTAGCAATTAATCTTGTAAGGTCTATAGGAAAACCATAAGTATCAAATAATTCAAAAGCAATTTTTCCGTTAATTTCTTTTGTTGTAGATGCTTGTGCTGTTGTAATAATTTCATCTATTAATTTTAGTCCTTTATCTAATGTTCTTAAAAATGCTTCTTCCTCTTCTTTAATAACTTTTGTTACAAAATCTAATTGTGCATTAAGTTCAGGGAATACAAATTCAAATTGCTTTGCAATTACAGGCAATAATTGAAATAATAATGGTTGCTTATAATTTAAGTAAGTAAAATAATAACGTACTGCTCTTCTTAAAATTCTTCTTATAACATAGCCAGCACCTGTGTTGCTTGGTAATTGTCCATCTGCAATGGTAAATGCAATAGCTCTAATATGGTCTGCCATTACACGAAAAGCAATATCTTTTTTGGTATCGCTAAACTCATAAGTTTGATGGGTAATTTTTTCTGTTGCTTTAATTGTATTGGTAAATACATCTGTATCGTAGTTAGATGTTTTGCCTTGTATTACACGAACCAATCTTTCAAAGCCCATTCCTGTATCTACATGTTTGGCAGGTAATAATTCAAGCGAACCATCTTTTTTTCTGTTAAACTGTATAAATACATTATTCCAAATTTCTATTACTTGTGGATGGTCGTTATTTACTAATGTTTTTCCATCTACTAATTTTCTTTCTTCATCAGTTCTACAATCTACATGTATTTCTGTACAAGGGCCACAAGGACCAGTGTCGCCCATTTCCCAAAAATTATCTTTTTTATTGCCCAATAAAATTTTGTCTTCTGCAATTACTTTTTTCCACTCATTAAAAGCTTCTGTATCTTTTGGTAAGCCTTCTTTTTCATCTCCTTCAAAAATGGTTACATACAATCTGCTTTTATCTAATTTATACACTTCAGTTAGCAATTCCCAGCTCCATGCAATAGCTTCTGTTTTAAAATAATTACCAAAGCTCCAGTTGCCCAACATTTCAAACATGGTATGATGATAAGTATCTACACCTACTTCTTCTAAATCATTATGCTTACCACTTACACGTAAGCATTTTTGTGTATCAGCAATACGTGGATTTTCGGGTTGTTTATTTCCTAAAAAATAATCTTTAAACTGATTCATTCCAGCATTGGTAAATAAAAGTGTAGGATCATTTTTTACAACAATAGGAGCAGATGGAACAATTGCATGTTCTTTGCTTTTAAAAAAATCTAAAAAATGTTGTCTTATTTCGGCAGATGTCATCATACAAAAAATACAATAATTAAAGGTTTGCAAAGATAAGGCAGTGAAAGTGTTATCATAAATGGAGTTTTTAATTTATTAATATCTTCGTTCTTAATAATTCATTTTTTATCAATTAGCTAATATCATGAGTACAGAAAAGCTTAGAATAGATAAATATTTATGGGCTATCAGGCTATTTAAAACAAGAGCATTGGCAGCAGAAGCTTGTGAAAAAGGAAAAGTAAAGTTTAATGGCAATAGCGTAAAACCTGCTAAAACTGTACATGTAGGCGATGAATATGATATAAAAACTGAAGCAAGAAAATGGTTAATAAAAGTTACTGCTTTATTAGAAAAAAGAGTTGCTTATACCGAAGCAATAAAACATTATACAGATATTACACCTCCAGAAGAAAAAGCTGCTATAGAATATATGCCTTCATCTTTTCATACAGGAAAAATTTTGAGTAAAATTGGCCGACCAACAAAAAAAGAAAGAAGAGATATAGACAAATATTTTAAAAATGATGAAGAATAAATCTTGCTTAATTTTACATTAATCGTTATGCAAATACATATTTTATCAGTATCTCCAGAGTTAATGGATAGTCCTTTTGCTCACAGCATTATAAAACGTGCTAAAGAAAAAGGATTGTTACAAATACATGTACATAATCTTAGAAAATGGGCTATTAATAAACATGGACAGGTAGATGACTATCAATATGGTGGTGGTGCAGGTATGGTTTTAATGTGTGAGCCTTTGGCAAATGCAATTGATGAATTACAAGCCAATAAAAAGTTTGATGAAATTATTTTTATGACTCCCGATGGTAAAACTTTTCATCAACAAATGGCTAATCGTATTTCTTTAAAAGAAAATATTTTAATTATTTGTGGGCATTATAAAGGTATTGATGAAAGAATTAGAGAGCATTATGTAACTATGGAAATTTCTATAGGAGATTTTGTATTAAGTGGTGGAGAATTAGCTGCTGCTGTAGTGGTAGATGCAATTGGACGTTTAATACCTGGTGTTTTAAATGATGAAACATCGGCATTAACCGATTCTTTTCAAGATAATTTATTAGCACCACCAGTATATACAAGACCTGCAAATTTTAGAGATTGGCAAGTGCCAGATGTTTTGCTACAAGGCGACCCTAAAATTGTAGAAGATTGGCGACACGAACAATCATTAAAAAGAACCCAAGAAAGAAGGCCAGATTTATTACAATAATTTTTTAAGTAGTAGTAATATCTTTTAGCATTTTATCTAAATGCTTTTCAAACGATGCTAATTTTTGTTCTGTTTCTTGTATAGAAATCATTGCTTCGCCAGTTTTATTTTGCTCTGTTGCAAACCACAGTAATGCCATACTTACATAATCTTGCATATCTTTTCCTGCAAAGTTTTCTTTAAACTCTAAAATTTTATCGTTAATAATTTTTACTGTTTTTCTTATAAGCTCTTCTTCATGAGCTTCTATTTTTAAACGATAAGTTCTATCTGCAATAACAATATTGGCAATAATAAGGTCAGACATATTTATAGCATTAAACAGCAGCATTGAGTAAGAGTAAACACCTATCAATTTCTGCTATGTATTTATCAATTTTTATTTCTAACTCAGATGTATTGGTTGCTTTAATTTTTTGTAATGAGTTGATAGAAGCTGTACTAATTTGTTTATTTTTTTCTATCTCTTTTTTTAATTGTTCATTCTCTGCTTGTAAGGCACGATACTGCTTTAATAACTGTTGTAATTTATTTTGCAAAGTTGTTAATTGAGTATCTATTGTTGTATTCATGCTATACAAATGTAATTAAAGCTAATTATTTTCTTATTTCTGCTGCTAACTCTTTTTCAAATTGTTTAATTAGTTTTTGCATCATGGCATCTATTTCATTATCTGTAAGTGTTTTTTCTTCGTCTATAAAAGTAAAATTTACAGCCATAGATTTTTTATCTTTTCCTAATTTATCACTTTCAAAAACATCAAATAATCTTACTTGTTGCAATTTGTTAAGTTTTAGCTGATGTGTTGCTGATTCTATTTGTGCATATTGAATATTAGATTGTACTACCAATGCTAAATCTCTTTGTACAGCAGGAAATTTACTTATTTCTTTATAAACAATTTTTGTATCAGAAACAGCATTTACCAAATTGTTGTAATAAATATCTATATAAAAAACAGTTTGTTTAATATCAAATTGTTGAGTTGTATTTTTAGCTACTTCTTCTATGGTAGCTAATTTTAATTGTTGATGATATATATCTAATGCAGTAGCATTTTGCTCATTGGTTTTAAAATAAATATTATTTAAACCAGCAAGTTCAATAATAGCTTTGGCAATACCTTTTGCTGAATAAAAATCTATTTTTCTTCCTTTAATATTCCAAGAGTCTTCATGCTCTAAACCTGTTAAGTAAAGTGTTAAGTGTTCTTCTTCTGTATAATTACCAATAGCAGTGGTAGTATAGGTTTTACCAAATTCAAATAATTGTAAATGGTTATTTTTTCTGTTAAGGTTATAGGCTAAAACTTCTAACCCTGTTGCTAACATAGATGGTTTTAAAACATTTAAATCGGCACTTAAATTATTCAGCATTTTTACTGTGTGTTGTAATACATCTTCTGAATAATATTTACTATTTGTAATAGAGTTGGTTAATATTTCATGAAAGCCTAAGCCAGTAAGATAATTGGCAATTTTTTCTTTTAAATTTTCTTTAATACCTAATTGATTAGTTTGAGGTGTTATAGTAATAGATGATGGAATTGCAATATTATCTAACCCATCTATACGTATAATTTCTTCTACAATATCAGCTGGTAAAGTAATATCTGGTTTGCTATATGGTACTGCAAGCCAAATTTCATCAATACTTTCTTTTAAAACTTCAAAACATAATGCTGTTAAAATTCTTTTTACTGTATCTGGATGATAATTTTTACCACTCAGTTTTTTTAAGTATTGTAGTTTTAGCGATACTTCATTTTTTTCTTTTTTTACAGGATAAATATCTACTACATCACTTGATATTGTACCTCCTGCAATTTCTAAAATTAATAATGCTGCTCGTTGTAATACTTGTACAGTATTACCTATATCTACACCTTTTTCAAATCTTGTTGCAGCATCTGTTCTTAAATCGTGCAATAAAGAAGTTTTACGAATTGTGGTAGCATTAAAACATGCACTCTCTAAAAATAGATTAACAGTTTGTGGTTTTATGCCACTATTTAAACCACCAAAAACACCAGCAATACACATAGGTTTTTCATTGCCATCACAAATCATTAAATCATCAGCAGAAAGTTTTCTTTCTTTTTCATCTAATGTTGTAAACAATGTATTTTGTGGTAATTTTTTTACAATTACTTTTTGATGTGTAATAATATCTGCATCAAAAGCATGCAAAGGTTGTCCAGTTTCGTGTAAAATAAAATTGGTAATATCTACAATATTATTAATGGTTTTAACACCAATTGCTGTAAGTTTTTGCTTTAACCAATCAGGGCTTTCTTTTACTTGAATACCACTAATACTAACACCTGCATATCTTGTACAAGCATCTGTATTTTCTACAACTACTTGTATAGGTAATTGTTGATTTGCTGATTTAAACCCATTAGTAAAAATATTTTTAGGTTTATAGGATTTGTTGTAATGATGTGTTAAGTATGCACAAATATCTTTGGCTACACCATAATGGCTCATTGCATCCATACGATTAGGTGTAAGTCCTATTTCAAAAATAATATCGTTATAAGGTTTAAAATAATCTGCTGCTGGTGTGCCTACAACTACATCATTAGGTAATATAATAATTCCTTCATGATTATCTGCAATGCCTAATTCATCTTCAGCACATATCATTCCAAAGCTTTCTACACTTCTTATTTTAGCAACCTTCATTGTTAAAGATTCGCCATGTAAAGGATAAATGGTTGTACCAACAGTAGCAACAACTACTTTTTGTCCTACAGCTACATTACTTGCACCACAAACAATTTGTAATGGAGCATCTTTACCAATATTAACTTGTGTAATTTTTAATTTATCGGCATTAGGATGTTTTTCGCAACTTAAAACTTCGCCAATTACTAACCCTTTTAATCCTCCTTTAATACTTTCATATTGTTCCATACTTTCTACTTCTAATCCTACAGATGTAAGTATTTTAGAAAGTTTTTCTGGTTCAATAATTTCTGGCAAATACTCATTTAGCCAATGGTAACTTATAGTCATATCAATGCTTATTCAAGCAGCGAAGATAATATTTAGAATTTTAGCAAACTCAATTCTAATAGATATCTATTTAGTTTTATAGATACTTCAACTAATGAAATTATGCTTAGCTGTAAATTTCTAATAATCCATCTGGCAATTGTACATGAATTTCTTTTTTAGTATGATTAATACTGATTAAAGTGGCTTCGTGCAAAGGAATTAAGGCTTCTTGCTGATGATAAATAGTGCTTAATAAAATTTGATGCGGTTGTTCAATTACTTTTTGTACTTGACCAATAATCGTTTTATCATTAATAATGGTATAACCTAATAATTTTATAGGAGCTTGTTTGGCTACCTGTTTTCTAAAAACTTCTTCAGTAAGCCACACTTGTTTGCCAATTAATTTATGAGCAGCTTCTTTGCTGGTAATTCCATCAAATGTTAGCCAAGATTCTTCTTCATTTTTAGCTTTAGCTTTTGTAATAAAAAAAGGTATATAGTTGGCTTTGGTTAATTCAATAAAAATGGCTTCAACATCTTTAAAAACAGCTTTTTTACCAAGAGAATGTTTTAAAATTACTTCGCCTTGTGTACCAAAAGTGGCTACAATTTTTCCTATAAGAGTATATTGGTGCATATTATAAACTGCAATATTATTATTAACTAATTAAATGATTAATCTTCTATAAAACTATTTAAAAAATGTGCTTAAAAATAAATGTAAAATAAACTAAAAAAACCATGATTAATCATTACTTTCGCCGATACGCAAAAATCAATAAAATTCAAGTATAATAAGAATTATGAGCCAAGAACAAAAGCCCAATTATAGTGCAGATAGTATTCAGGTTTTAGAAGGTTTAGAAGCAGTTCGTAAAAGACCAGCCATGTATATTGGCGATGTTGGTGTTAGAGGTTTACATCACTTAGTTTATGAAGTAGTAGATAATAGTATAGACGAAGCTTTAGCAGGTTATTGTAAAAATATTACTGTTACCATACATGAAGATAATAGTATTAGTGTACAAGATGATGGTAGAGGTATTCCTACTGCAATGCATACTAAAGAAAAACGTAGTGCATTAGAAGTTGTAATGACTGTATTACATGCAGGTGGTAAGTTCGATAAAAATACTTATAAAGTATCTGGTGGTTTGCATGGTGTTGGTGTAAGTTGTGTTAATGCTTTAAGTACTTTAATGCAGGTAACTGTACATAGAGATGGAAAAATATTTGAACAAGAATATAAAATTGGTATTCCTCAATATGCAGTTAGAGAAATAGGTGTTAGTGATATTACAGGTACTAAAGTACACTTTTGGCCAGATAGTTCTATTTTTCAAACTACAATTTATAATAAAGATATTTTAGCAGGAAGATTAAGAGAGCTTGCTTATTTAAACAGAAGAGTATCTATCACATTAAACGATTTAAGAGAGGTAAATGAAGATGGTACTACTTTTTCTCAAACATTTTATAGCGAAGGGGGTATAGTAGAGTTTATTGAAATGCTTGATAAAGCAAGTAATAGAAGTGCTCTTATAGCAAATACATTATATTTTGAAGGTCATGATGCAGCAAGTAATGTAGCTGTAGAAGTAGCTATGACTTATAACGATGATTTTAAAGAGCATATTTTTAGCTATGTAAATAATATTAATACCATAGAAGGTGGTACACATGTTAGTGGTTTTAGAACTGCTATAACTCGTGTATTTAAAAGCTATGGCGATAAAGAAGGCTTATTTGAAAAAGCAAAAGTAGAGGTAGAAGGCGATGATTTTAGAGAAGGATTAAGTGCTATAATTTCTGTAAAAGTTCCTGAGCCACAATTTGAGGGACAAACAAAAACTAAATTAGGCAATAGCGATGTAAGTGGTACAGTTCAAACTACTGTATCTAAAGCATTACAAGCTTATTTAGAAGAAAATCCTAAAGAAGCTAAAAATGTAATTAGTAAAGTAATATTAGCTGCACAAGCAAGAGTAGCTGCCAGAAAAGCAAGAGAATTAGTACAAAGAAAAACTGTATTAAGTGGTAGTGGCTTACCTGGTAAATTAGCAGATTGTAGTGAAAGAGATGCTGCTAAATGCGAATTATATTTAGTTGAGGGAGATAGTGCAGGTGGTACAGCTAAACAAGGAAGAGATAGAAGCTATCAAGCTATTTTACCATTAAGAGGTAAAATTTTGAACGTAGAAAAAGCAATGGAAAATAAGATTTATGAAAATGAAGAGATAAGAAATATGTACACTGCTTTAGGCGTAACTGTTGGTACACCTGAAGATCCTAAAGCATTAAACTTATCTAAACTGCGTTATCATAAATTAATTATTATGACAGATGCTGATGTTGATGGAAGCCATATTGCTACATTAATATTAACCTTTATATTTAGATATATGAAAGAAATGGTTGAGCAAGGTTATGTGTATTTAGCTCAGCCACCACTTTATTTAATTAAAAAAGGTAAAGAGGCAGAATATGCTTACAACGAAGAACAAAGAAAAGCTTTAATAGCAAAATTAGGTGCAGGAAAAGAAGATAGCGTAACTTTACAACGCTATAAAGGTTTGGGTGAAATGAATGCAGAACAATTATGGGAAACTACTATGGATCCTGAAAGAAGAGTTTTAAAACAAGTTACAATTGATAGTGCTGCTGAGGCTGATAGAGTATTTAGTATGTTAATGGGAGATGAAGTTGCTCCAAGACGTGAGTTTATTGAAGCTAATGCTAAATATGCAAAAATTGATGTGTAATTAAGCTATACTATTACTTTATTATTCTAATAATAAACTTATTTTACTTAAAGATTAATATCTCTAATAAGCATTATAATAAAATGTAAGGCTGATGCTTTTCTTTAAAAGTATTTTATTGAATTAATGCTGTAAAAATTAAACAGTAACTAAAGCATTAGACACTACCTGCTCGTATAATTTTTGGCTTTCTAAAGTAAGCTTATCAAATTGAATATTAAGTTGTGGAATTAGTTCTAATAAAGTATTAATTCTTCCTTCTGTATCAAGAAATTTATTAAGTACCACTACTTTTTTTAATTCAAGAATACACCAACCACTTTGAAAAGTACCTCTTTCATATCTTACACGATATTCACTTTCGTTTAATATACTTTCTAACTTACTTAATGTGGTTTGATTATACTTCATTTAAAATTTATCGCTTTTAGATTGCATCAAAAATAACCAAACTAAACAGGGTATGTTGTTTTGTTTTATCCACAATTGTATAAAAAAAACCTATGCTAAATTAATAACATAGGTTTTATACTAATTAAAACAATTTTACTAAAGAACAACTAATCTTTCTACCCATTGGTTAGTACCATTGGTAACTTGAATTAAGTAAGTTCCTTGTACAATATTAGCAGGTAGTTTCACTTGCAGTCCTTTACCAGATGCAGCTTCTACATTTACTGAGTATGTTCTGCCATCTATACTACGAAGTGTAGCTCTATAATTTGTATTAGAAGATTTACCATCTAAAGAAATAACTACTGTTTGTCCTTTAGCTACAGGATTAGGATAAACTTTCATTCCTGCTCTAACAGATAATGTAGATGATGGTAATGTAGCTTCTTCTAACCCTTGATTTTTATTATTACAATTACTTACTAATACAGCAGATACAGTACTTACTGCTTCTGCATTACATACAGAAGATTTAACCTTTAATCTGTAATAAGCAGATGTATTAGATGCTTTAGGTAATAATACTGGTTGTGTAGCACCATTTAAATTTACCCAAGGACCATTTGGTGTTGCAGATCTTTGCCATTGATAAGTAACATTACCATTAGTATAATGACAGTTTTGTGTTAATCCTAATAACTCTGGTACTTCGCCAACACATACATTTTGTGCAGCAGGAGCTATTGTACCACCTTCAATTGCAGGATATACAAATACTTCTACTTCGTTACTATAAACTGCATTACCACAGCCATCACCAATTTTTCTTCTATAAGTAGTATTATCATTTATGGTAGTAGCATTATATGTTGGTTGGTCTGCACCAGCAATTACTGTCCATGGACCACCATTTGTACTTGCTTCCCAAGAGTAAGTAAATACTCCACCACCACCACAAGCATCTATAATATTATTTATAATACCAGGAGCTGTATTGCTACATGTTACAATTGGACCATCAATTAAACCACCTCTTAATGGGCTACTGCTTTGAATAGAAATTAATACTTCATTACTTGTTAAAGATGTATTATTTGCATCAGTAACTATTCTTCTATATTTAGCACTATAATTTAAAATTTGTGGTGTATAGCTTTCACTGTTTGTATTTGGAATATCTATCCAATTTGTACCATCAAATATTTGCCATTTATAAGTGTAAGGTGTAGAACCACCAGTAGCAGGTGTACCAATAATATCTACAGGAGTATTACCTGGTGTATTACAAGCACTATTACCTCCATTTACACTAATAGTACCATCTGTTAAAGGAACACTTGGTTGAATACAAACTGTATTAGTCCAAGTATCTCTTACATCAGCAGCACAAAATTCTCTGATAGAACGACGATAACAAATTGTACTAGGAGATGTATATGACTCAGGAAAATAAGTACTATAATTATAATTTTGATCTTCGGTCCAAGTATTTCCATTATCTAGGCTATATTGCCATACATACTGACCATTATAGAAATTAGAAGCAGATTGAATATCTACTGCAGCATAGTAAGGTGCATTTGGTGCAATAGCTGTTTCGTTAGATGCAATAATACCAGGGTTTGGAATAGTATTTACATAATGTACAACATCTTCATTTGTATAAGCAGATTGGCCATTTGCATCTGTAGTTAAACGTCTGTATTGAGTTGATTCGTTAATAATTGGTGGTTGATAAGTAACACCTGTAGCACCTAAAATTGGAGACCAATTAGATTCTGATTCTCCTTTTTTCTCCCACTGATATGTATAAGGAGCTGTACCACCCATTGGTACTACACCATCTAATCTGCTTGGTAAATTATTAGGGAAAACACAAGGATAATTATAAGTCCAATATCCTTGATTAAAAGGTAGTGTTGGTACAATATGTATTGCAACAATATCTGTATAACCACTAGTACTTGTACAAATTAAATCAGCTGCTTTTCTTCTAAAATAATAAGTACCAACTGTATTAATTGGTGCAGGACGATAAGTTAAACCAGTTTCTCCACCAATTATACTCCAAGGACCTAATAGTGAAGTTGCAGTTTCCCAAGCATATTCGTAAGAATCTGTACCATTAATTGCAGTGGTAGATTTTAACATTGGAATTATACTACCAGGTAAATAGAAAGAGTATTGTAATGATGTATCAATGGTTAATTTACCAGGAAAAAAATCGCTCATGATATATAATCTTACTTCATTAGAGTAAGAAATATCACCATTAGCATCAGTAACTTTTCTTCTAAAATTTGTATTAAAAGATAAAATACCTGGGCTGTAGTTTAAACCATTTCCTCCACTAACAACAGGTGCCCAACCAGATAAATCTATTTTAGCCTCCCATTGATAAGTATAAGGTTGTACACCACCAGTTGCAGCTGTTACATTATTTATATCTTGTGCTGCAACATTATATTCTAAGCAAACAGATGTTGCTTGAATTGAGCCTCCTTGAAGGCCTTGAGCATTACTATTTAATGCAAATACACTAAATAAAATGAAAAAGCATAATGCTTTTACATGTATAAGTTGTTTCATAAACGAAAGTTTATTTTTAAATTAAACAATTCGTTTTTCACGGATAAATTAGAATGGAATTTCTATAAGAATAGTGGTACAGATATCTTTCCTAAGAGCAAATATAATTTAAAATGGTTGCTTCTACATTAGGCATTACTCTAAAAATAGCTGTTTTATCTCTTTTGAGGGTATCATGCAGCTTTCTTTTTTACCAAACCAACGATATCTATTAGCCGCAAACCATTTATAAATTGGGTTTCTTATAAATGATGGAATAATATAAAATACAACAAAAAGGTTCATAGGAAACTGTAAATGCATGGCAATCTTTAATGCAGCAGACGAATAAATATATACTTTATCTTGCTCTATTAATATAACAGAATCTATTGAAGAGTCAATGTTGTAGCGACTTATAAGAGATTTTCCAATATTACTTTGTAAAGTAGCATAGCGTAAATTTTTTTTCTTATTCCATTTAATAGTAAAGTTTATCATGCTATTACAATAATTACAAACACCATCAAATAACACTACAGGGTGTTTTATTTCAACCTCACTCATATATTATAAACATTAAAAATTAAAAACTTTAAAATCTGTCTATTTGGGTTATTGATAATATTTAATGTAATATATTAACTACATCAAGCATTAGTATTTGTAATTTATTATCTCTAGAAATTACCACATTTACTTTTGTATTTACATTTTGTAATGCTGCTTTTACAAAAAGAATATTATTAGAAAAATTATTATCAACTGCTAAAATAATATCATCTTCTTTAAAGCCTGCTTTATCTGCAGGTGAGTTTTTAATTACATCGCCAACTACAACTTTATTATCTATAAAATAAATATTTAAACCTGTATAAGAATAATCAAAAGCATCAGAAAATTTACTATTGGGTTTTAAATGTATTTCTTGATCTGCATAATTTAATATTACATTAAATCTTCTTAATAAATCGTTGCCAATAATACCTGCATTGTGAGGATAAGATGTAGCATTAAACTCATCATCAAAAATATAAACTGGTACATCTTTAAATTTATACGGACCTACAAATACTTGTTTTACTACAGAAAGTTCCATTGCTTTTTTACCACCCAAACCCTCTGCTTGTGTTTTAAATATTTTTGTAGAAGAATCAAACAATACTTTATCTTCTGTATATTCTTTATTTAATAAAAAACAAAGTCCTGCACCTGTATCAAAAATAAAACGACTAATATTTTTTTTCTTGTTATTGTTTAATGAAAAATAAGCTAATGGTAACGTACTAAAAGTTGGTTTCATTAAAAAACCACCACGAGGATATTTAATAGTTCCTGGTGTATATATTTCTAAAAACTGATTATCATAATCAATCTTTACAATATATTTTTTTAAAAAACTAAACCCAATAATTCCACTTATTTCCATTCCATAAACACTAGATAATAGCTCATAGTTATTAATATGAAAACTAAAAGTATCTGTTGTAAAATCTTCGAACCTTAAATAATGTCCATAGGTAAAAGGTACTTTTCTTATACCTGCAATTCCTCTTATTTGTCTTTCTGTATTATGTGTTTTAAAGCCTAAACGTTGTACTGTAGCAGAGTCTAATGATATACCACCACTACCTGTATCTAATAAAAAATTAAAAGGTGTACTAAAAGTATCTACAGAAGCTTGTACTACAATTAACCCTCCAATTAATTGTGTAAAAGGAAGTTTTGAAATAAACTTTGCTTGTGGTGCAATAAACTCTTCTTGTGCATGAATATTTATACAACACAATAATAAAATTGATATGAAGAATTTTTTAATCATTCAAGTATCAAGATGCTTTAGTATTCTAAAATACATTTAATTATTGAAAAAATATTTCTCTTTATTTGTAAATAAAAAATGGAGTGTTTAATAAAAATTAAAAACTAAATATTCTTATTTTACATTTGTTGTATATAAAGACTATGAAAATAATTATTCGCTGCACTAACAATCAACAAGCAGAAATTTTATCTAAAGAAACTTTGCCGCAAGTATCATTAATATTTACAGGTAATGATATTAATATGTTTAATACAACAGATGGTGATGTATTTTTTGATTTAATTGCTGATGAACATAATTTAGATAACATAAAAAAAGATTCGCTGGTTTTTATAAATGCTGTAATAAATACTTGTAATGAAATACCAGAAAATTGTATAAGAATAAATAGTTGGAATGGTTTTTTACAAAGAGAAATTGTAGAAATTGCTACTAATAAACATCAATCTTTTGTACAAAAAACAATGGATGCTTTGGGCTGGAAATTTCAATTTGTTGCTGATGAAGTTGGTATGATTGCACCAAGAATTATTGCAATGATTGTTAATGAAGCATATTTTGCTTTAGAAGATAAGGTAAGTACACCAACAGAAATTGATACAGCTATGAAGTTAGGTACTAATTATCCTTATGGTCCTTTTGAATGGAGTGAAAAAATTGGCTTAAAAAATATTTATTTGCTTTTACAAAAACTGAGTAAGCAAGATAGTCGTTATACACCTTGTAATTTATTAGCAACCAAAGCTAATAATAGTTAACTTCTTTTTTGTTGCCATTTTATTTTTAATAATCGATACTTATTAAAAGTATATTTTGCATAAATAATTGCTAATCTAAATCCTGCTTGTCCATCTAAAAAACCTAACTGAAAAAAATAATTTTTCATGAAGTTAAAAATGGGCGATAAATAAAGTTTGATAAAGTTTGCTTTCTTACCTTTTGCAAAATATTTATCTGCCATTAGTTGTGCATATTGTTCATTTTTCTTTTCAAAATTTTCAAAACTGTTGCAAGTAAAGTGGTTTAAATATCCTTTAAATTTTATTGTTGGTAGTGTTATATTGTGTTCTACTTTTTCGTGTACTTCAGCATTATTCCAGGTAGAATAATTTTTATTAAAAAGTCTTACTACAAAATCGTTTTTAAATGCACCAAAACGAATTGGTTTATTGCCAATAAAATTTAATCGTTTAAATGTATAAGCAGCTATAGTTATAAAGTGTATATTTTTTATTGATTGTATTAAGTTATCAGATAAAACTTCATCTGCATCTAAACTTAAAATCCAATCATATTTAGCAGCATTATTGCCTATGGTTTTATTTTTTCCATAACCATACCACTTTTCTTGTATTAATTTAGCTCCAAGTTGGGTTGCTATTTGTTGTGTATTATCTGTACTTCCACTATCTACAACAATAATATCATCAGTTATTTTTAAAGCTGCATTAATACATAAATGAATGGTACTAGCAGCATTTAAAGTAATGATAACAACCGATACAGATAATTGGCTATTCATAAATTATCTAAGAATAGTTACCCAGCCTTGTTTGCGAGAAAAGCCCTGACCAATATCTATTACATAATAATAAACACCTACAGGTACAGGTTTTCCTTTATGTGTACCATCCCAAGCAATAAAATTAGAGCCTCCATTTCCGCTAAACACAATTTGTCCATATCTGTTAAATACTTGTATTCTTGCTAAAGGAAATGCATTTAAAAGTGGTACTTCCCATTTATCATTTATACCATCTCCATTTGGCGAAAAGGCATTAGGTATATCAAAGTTTACATTTTGTATTTTTATCATCATAGTATCATAAGCTACACAACCATCTATTGATGTAACTTTTAAATAATAGTAAACATTTGAAGTGCCTGTAGGTGCAGCTTGTGTTGTATAACTATTAGGCGATGACAAGCCAGTGGTTGGTGTCCACTGATAAGTTTTATTATTAGCATCTTGCGATGCAGTAATTATTACAGAACCTCCTGTGTACATTAATAAATCTGTACCAGCATAAGCAACTGCTGCTTTTTTTGCTAGTACAATGGTTGTATCTTTTACAGAACAGCCATTTAAAGTATTTGTAACAATATAAGTGCCTGGTGTTGTAACATTGATAGATTTTGTAACTGCCCCTGTGTTCCATAAATAAGTTGTAAATGGATAATTTGCAGATGTTAATGTAACAGATTCGTAAGAGCAAATTGCAGTATCTGCACCTAATTGTGGTAAAGGCAATGGTTTAATTAATATAATTATTGTGTCTTTTGCTTTACATCCATTTAATGTATTTAATACAGTGTAAATACCACTATTAGTAATTGTAATTGTAGGTGTAATAGCTCCTGTATTCCATAAATAGGTTGTAGCTCCTGGGTAAGTAGCATTTAAAACAATTCCTCCATTATTACCACAATAGGCAGTATCTGCACCTAATTTAGGAGTTGGTAAAGCAGATTTTGTAACTACAATGGTATCTTTTGCTTCGCAACCATTTAATGTACTTACAATAGAATATGTACCAGCATTGGTAATGGTAATATTGCTTGTTGCATCTCCTGTATTCCATAAATAGGTAGCACCAGCATAAGTATTTGCATGTAAGGTAATATTTGCATCTGAACAAATTGCAGTATCTGCACCAAAATTAGGATAAGGCATTGGCTTAGTAGCTACATTGATAGTATCTGATAAATAACATCCATTTGGTAAAGTATATTTTATCCAATAATCTCCTGCCGTTTTTACTACTTGAAAAGTATCTGTAATATTATTACTCCAAACTAATGTACCACCAGATGGAGAAGTAATTGCTGTAATAGTAGCACTATCATTAGCACAAATATTTATATTATTACCTACTAAAGAAACTTGTGGGTCTCCACTTACTACAATAAAAGTATCTATATTAAAACAAGAGTAAGAAAAATTATGTGCTACATAATATGTACCTGGTTGTGTAACTGTAAGATTTCTTGAAGTGTCTGTAGGCGATGTGCTCCAAACATATTTATTGATATTGCTTGTATCGTTTTGAGGTGCTGTTAATACAGTTGGTATTGCAGAGCAAACAATTGTATCTTTTGTAGGATTGTGGAATGATACAGAATCTTTAATATAAATTGTTACTTTACTTTCATTAGAAGCACAAGTAGTACTACCAGCTGTAATAATAATAGTTTCAAGAGGTTCTGTAATATTATCTACAATAGGTATTACATCTAAATATTTATGTTGGTCGCCAATAGCAAAGTTGATAGATGCTGGCATTGGCTGATAATCTACTCCTTTTGTGGCTGTACCTGCATAAGATAAAGGAATTGTTCTTGCTGCTGTTGCTGGTTCTGATAAAGAAATTTTTACCTGTGTATTTTTACATCCTTCTACTACAAATGGTTTATTTTGATTATCTATAAAACCCCCTTGGTTAATAATTGTTACAGGATTTGATTTAAAGCTTGAAGCTTCTATAAATACACCAGAATCAAAAGTACCATCAGAAATATCTTGTACTCCTAGTTTTATGTGATAAGTTTGGCAGGGTACTACTTTTAATCTGGCAACTAATACTTTTGTCATTCCATTAAATGCAACATGTGCACTTGATGCATTATTTACATAATATTGTGTAAATGGCGAACCAGCACCAACCATAAAAGTACAATTAGTAATATTTCCTCCAGGCCCTGGAATACCATCATTTACACTATTTATTTTTACAGGAATATTGGTTCCTGGTACTAAAGCTATATTTTTTTTAGGAGGAAAAATGCCGGGCCCTGTAACTAAAAAACCAAACACGTCATTAAATTCAGTACATGTATAATTTGGATATTCTTCAGATGCAAATACATATTTAATATTAATAGAGTCGCCTTGAGGCACAAAATCAAACTCTAAAATACAAGCATTAAATCCAGTACCACCAGCAAGAAAGTTTAAATCATTATCTCCTGGCGTACCATTATTAACACCCATAAAACTACTTGCAGGACCAGCTACAGTACTTGCTGTACCTGAAGTTAAAACAATCCCAGAATCTATACCTAATGTTCCTGTATTATCTTTAAAAAAACCTGCAGATACTGCACCACCACTAAACTGAACATTTGAAATGGTAACTCCATTACCAACAATTTTTTGAGCTAATTGTGTTGGATTGGTAGTAGTTTGCACTGTAAATTGTGCATGTACATTAAAACATAATAACACAATTAATAAGGTGAAAATAGTTCTCACTTTTAAAAAGTTAAATTGGGCGATAAAATATAAGGTTGCTAATATAAATGATTTCAAATTACTAAGGATTAAATCTGTAAAATTTAGTTTTAAAACCTTAAAAATCTAATTTAAGAGTAAATAAAAATCTAAAAGGCTGCTTAAATACTTGGGCAATGTATAATATAAGCTGCATTTTATTAATTTTGTTTTTTCAAACAACTATTGCATGGAAGATTTGTTGAGTAAAATAAATAAACAAAAACTACCAAAACATATTGCTATAATAATGGATGGCAATGGCAGATGGGCAGAAGAAAAAGGAGAAGATAGACTTTTTGGGCACTTTCATGGTGTTGAAAGTGTTCGTAATATTGTAGAAGCCAGTGCAGAATTAGGTATTCAATATCTTACTCTCTATGCTTTTAGTACAGAAAATTGGGATAGACCACAACAAGAAGTTGATGGCTTAATGACTTTATTGGTGGATACTATTCATAAAGAAATTGCAGACTTAAATAAAAATAATATTAAACTGCATATAATTGGCGATATAGATATGATGCCTGCATTTGCTCAAAAAGAATTACAAGAAGCCATAGCATCTACTCAAAATAATACAGGCCTTAATTTAATTATGGCATTAAGTTATAGCTCTAGATGGGAGCTGCTAAATGCTGTAAAAAATATAGGTGTAGCTATTAAAGAAGGCAACCTAAATCCAGAAGATATTAATTCTGCTAACTTTCAACAATATCTTTCTACCAAAAACTTTCCTGACCCAGAATTAATGATTAGAACAAGTGGTGAATATAGAATCAGCAATTTTTTATTATATCAATTAGCTTATGCCGAATTATATTTTACCAATACTTGTTGGCCAGATTTTAGAAAAAATAATCTTTTAGAAGCCATAGTTGACTATCAAAACAGAGAAAGAAGATTTGGTAAAACCGGTAAACAAATAATTGATAAAAGTATTACAGCCAATAATTATTAATCTATCCCAAATCTCCCTTTTTTCCATTAAAACAATATTTATTTAGCCAAAAACACCTATATAATTAAAAAACTTATCTTATTTAACAAACACTTTTAAGAAATCCCTTTAATTTGCCCACCCAAAACCTATTAGCATTGTTATTTTGCAATAACTAAATGGGGTTAATATTATATGTTTTATATGCATAAACGCACTTTGAATAAACTTTTACTATTATTTATTATTACTGCCCTTAGTACAGTTTATACCAACACATCTGCTCAAGAAACAGAAAATGATACTACCATAACTTCTGTAGATGCAGATTTAATTAATTTATTTAAACAAAAAAAACCTCAAAAATATACTGTTGCAGGTATAGTAGTTACTGGCAATAAATTTTTTGATGAAACTCTTTTAATTTCTATTGCCAATATAAATGTTGGCGATGAAATTATTATTCCGGGTGGTGATAATTTTACAAAAGCTATTCAAAAACTTTGGGGTCAAAACTATTTTAGCGATGTAGCTATTTACATTACCAAATTAGAAGGTAAGAAAATTTGGATAGAAATAAATGTAACAGAAAGACCAAGACTTGCACGTTTCGATTTTTTGGGTGTTAAAAAAAGTGAGAAAGAAGATTTAATTGGCAAATCTGGATTAGTTCCTAATCGTATTGTTACAGAAAATATGAAAAGAAGTGCCGAAGAAGCAATTAAAAAGTTTTATGCAGAAAAATCTTATAAAAATGTAACTGTACGTATAGAAGAAAAAAGAGATTCCGCTTTTGACGATGCTATTGTTTTATTATTTTATATAGATAAAGGCAATAAAGTAAAAGTAAATAATATAGATTTTGTTGGTACATCTTTAGACCCTATTAAACTGAAGAAACAGTTTAAAGATACCAAAGAAATGAGCCGTTTTACGCTCAAAAAATCTGATGATAAAAGTGCCTATTCTGGTGCTTTATCTTATACTTTTAAAGATTATATAAAAGAAAATGGATACTTAACTTTTAGCAAAACAAAAAAACTATTAGACCCCTATATCAGAATTAAATTTTTTAACTCAGCAAAATTTAATAACAAAAAATTTGACGATGATATTGAAAAGCTTTTAGAATATTACAATGCAAATGGTTACAGAGATGCTGTAATTGATAAAGAAAATATTAAAATAACACCAAATACAAAAGGTAATTTAAATATTAGCATTAAAGTAACAGAAGGTAAAAAATATCATTTTGGAAATATTGTTTGGAAAGGAAATACCAAATATTCTGACTCTGTACTTACTTCAATATTAGGAATTAAAAAAGGCGATGTTTATAATTTAGAAACTTTAAATAAAGGTTTAGGCAAACAACTTTCTCCAGAAGGTGGCGATATCAGTGGTTTATATATGGATGATGGTTATTTATTCTTTAGAACAGAAGCTGTAGAAACTGCTGTTTACAACGATACTATTGATTTTGAAATTCGTATTATTGAAGGACCAGAAGCTACCATTAAACATATTAATATTACAGGCAACGAAAGAACTAAAGAGCATGTAATAAGAAGAGAGTTAAGAACTTTGCCAGGCGAAAAATTTAGACGTAGCGACCTTATTCGTTCTCAAAGAGAAATTGCTCAGCTTAACTTTTTTAATCAGGAAAAAATAGGCATTAATCCTCGTCCAAACCCAGAAGATGGTACTGTAGATATTGATTACTCTGTAGAAGAAAAAAGTAGCGACCAATTAGAGCTTAGTGCAGGCTGGGGTGGTGGTATTGGTTTAACTGGTACTGTTGGTGTAAGCTTTAATAACTTTTCTATTAAAAATATTTTTAAGAAAGAAGCATGGGCACCTTTACCAATGGGAGATGGACAAAAATTAAGTCTTCGTGTACAAAGTAATGGTAGAGCATTTAGATCTTATAACTTTTCATTTACTGAGCCTTGGCTTGGTGGTAAAAAAAGAAATGCTCTTACAATATCTTTATTTGATACAAAATTTGCCAATGCTTACGACCCATTAACAGGTACTTATACAAGCTCTGCTGCAGATAAATCTTATATTAAAACATCTGGTGTTTCTGTAAGTTTAGCAAAGCAATTAAAATGGCCTGATGATTATTTTTCTTTAAGTGTTGGTCTTAGCTACTCACGTTATACACTTAAAAATTATTATATAGATCAGGTAAATTTACCAGGCTTTAATAATGGATATTCTAATAACTTAAGTGTAAAAATTGCTTTACAAAGATCTTCAATAGATAATCCTTTATTCCCTAGACAAGGTTCTAACTTTTTAGCAAGTTTACAAATTACTCCTCCATATTCTTTAATAGATAAATCTATTGTTAAAGTTGCTAATCCTTATCAATGGGTAGAGTATCATAAATGGCGTTTAAATACAGAATGGTTTGTACCACTTGGCAAACCTGCTGGTCCAGAAAAAAATAAACAATTTGTATTAAGAGCCGCTGCAAAATTTGGTTTTATAGGTAAATATAATAGCCAATTAAAAGTATCGCCATTTGAGCGTTTTCAATTAGGCGATGCAGGCTTAACCAATCAATTTGCATTATTAGGTTATGACATTATTGCTCATAGAGGTTATCCTGTTTATCAAACATCAAATCCTAAAATAAATCCTGACCAACAAGGAGCATCTGAATACTTTACAATATTTAATAAATATACTTTAGAGTTACGTTATCCTTTAAGCCTTAACCCAAGCAGTACCATTTATGCATTAGGCTTTTTTGAAGCTGCTAACGGTTGGTTTAGTATGAAAGATTATAATCCTTTTCAATTACGTAGGTCTGTTGGTATTGGTATGAGGTTCTTTTTACCTATGTTTGGTTTATTAGGTTTTGATTATGGCATAGGATTGGATAGAATAACACCAGACGGAAAATTAAAAGATGCTGCAAGGTTTACATTTATGTTAGGCTTTGAACCAGAATAGCAAATACATTCTTAATTATAAAACCCTGATTGTATGAAAAAAATTTTTTTAGTACTTCTTAGTATAATCACTTTTACTACAATAGCTTTTGCACAACGCTATGCTGTTATTGATACTAAATATATTTTAGATAAAATACCAGAATATAAAACTGCAGATCAAAAACTACAAACTATTGCCGAACAATGGCAAAAAGAAATTGATAATAAACAAGCTCAGTTAGATAAAATGTATAAAGATTACGAAGCAGAACAATTTATGCTGAGCGATGAACTAAAGAAAAAAAGAGAAGACGAATTATTTAATAAAGAAAAAGAAATTAGAGAACTACAAAAAAAACGTTTTGGCTACGAAGGCGATTTATTTAAAGAACGCCAAAAATTAGTAAAGCCAATACAAGACAGAGTTTATACAGCTGTTCAAAAAATGGCTGTTAATAGAGGTTACGATTTTATATTAGATAAGAGTGAAGGAATTACTATTATATTTGCCGACCCAAAAATTGATAAAAGCGATGATATTTTAAAAGATTTGGGTATAAAATAAATTTTTAAAATAACAACCAGTTTAAAAAATTAGTATAACTGGTAAACTATCACAAAAAAAATAAAAGGAATGAAGAAAATTTTATTGGCTTGTGCAGCAATCATTTTTACAATTGCTACTACTACAAAAGCAAATGCTCAACAAATTAAAATTGGTATGTTTGATGAAGAAGATATGCTTCAATTTATGCCAGGTATTAATAAAGTAGATTCTTTATTAAAACAATTTATGGACGACTCTTTAAAACATGAGTATGATGATGAAATGTATTTACTTCAATCTAAAGACAGTACGCTTAGAGCAGATTCTGCTAAAATGAGCAATTCATTAAGACAAACAATTAAAACAGAAATTGCACAACACTTATATAAAATTCAAAACTGGCAACAATATCAGCAACAAAGATTGCAAATGAAACAACAAGAATTGTTAAGACCATTTTTAGAAAAAATTTATGGTGCATTACAAGCAATTATTGTAGAGCAAAAATATACTCACGTATTTAAGAAAGATGTTTTCTTACATATTGATAAAGGAGAAGAACTAATGCTTCGTGTATTACACAGATTAAATGTTCCTGTTCCTAAAGAAATAGAAGATCAGTATAAAGCTTATGGACTTGGTGTAAAACCTGCTGCAACTAAACCTGCAACAACACCTAACAAGAAAAATTAATTTTTATACGATAAAATTTTTAAGCTGTTCTTTAATTTAAAGAGCAGCTTTTTTTATGGTTTCCCTTAACTTTATTGTATGCAAAAAAAAGGGGCTATTGGTATATTTGATAGTGGCTATGGCGGACTAACTATTTTAAAAGAAATAGTACAAATTTTGCCTGAGTATAATTATATATATCTTGGCGATAATGCACGTGCACCTTATGGCTCTAGAAGTTTTGATACAGTTTATCGCTATACTTGGGAGGCTGTACAATGGTTTTTTGAGCAAGGCTGCACCTTAGTAATTCTTGCATGTAATACAGCATCTGCCAAAGCATTAAGAACTATTCAGCAAAATAATTTACCCTTATTAAACGATAAACATAAAAGAGTTTTAGGCGTTATTAGGCCTACAGCAGAAGTAATTGGCAATTATACCAACAGTAAGCATATTGGTATTTTAGGTACTACAGGTACTATTCAATCTAACTCTTACCTTTTAGAAATTGAAAAGTTTTTTCCTTCAGTTAATGTTTATCAACAAGCTTGTCCTTTATGGGTTCCTTTAATAGAAAATAATGAACACCTTACAAAGGGTGCAGATTATTTTGTAAAAAAATATATAGACCAACTCATGGAGCAATCTGCAAATATTGACACTCTTTTATTAGCTTGTACTCACTATCCTTTATTATTAGATAAAATAAGTAATCATACACCTGCCGATATTAAAATTATTACGCAAGGAAATATTGTAGCCCTAAGTTTAAAAGATTATTTACAACGTCATCCTGCAATAGAAGAATTGTGTATTAAAAACCAAACTATTCAATTTTATACTACAGATAATGCTGCATTATTTAATACACAAGCAGCCATTTTTTGGAATAATAAAATAGAAAGTAAACAAATAAATTTATCAGCTTTTTAAAGATAATTTTTCTTTAGCTGCTTTACTTGCAGGTATGTAAGATGCTATTAAAGCTACTACAAAAACAGTAGCTATTACTAATACAAAATCTTGCCAACGCATTTCTACAGGATAATAATCTACCACAAAACTGCCACCTAATTTTAATAGCTTAAATTTAATTTGTAACCAACAAATTAAGCTAGCTAAAATCATTCCTATACCACCACCAATTATAGCAAGTATAAAACCATTATTAATAAAAATATTTTTTATTGTATTATCATTAGCACCCATTGCTTTTAATATTGCAATATCTTTTTGCTTTTCTAATACCAACATTGTTAAAGAGCCAATAATATTAAATGCAGCTACAACTAATATTAAACTAAGTATGCCATAAATAATCCATTTTTCCATTTGCATAATACTATACAAACTTTTATTTTGTTCGTACCTTGTTTGTACTATAAAGTTTTTGCCTAAATCATTTTGTAATTGTGTAGTTATTTTTTTTGCTTCCTTATCGTTATTAGCATGTAGTTTTAGTTCAGCATAAGAGTATTGTGTACTATCCATATCTAACATAAACTGCATAAAACGCAAGTTGGTAAATACATATTTATTATCAAACTCTTGTTGAATATTAAAAACACCTGTTGGCAATACATTATAAGATAAAAACGCATCGTTTAAATTAGTAAAGCTCAAAGCATTTTTATTAGGCAAATAAAGTGTTGGTAATGTATAAGCATCTTCGCCTAAATAAATATTTACAGCATTTTCTATACCACCACCAACTACTATAGAAGGTTCGTGTACATTACCTGTAAAAAAATTTCCTCTTACAATATGTTTGGCAATATTAGTTACACTTGCATAGTTATCATCTACACCTTTTACAACAACTGTAGATTGATAAGTATCATTTTTTAATAAAGCTTTTTCTTCTACCACAAAAGAGTAGTAAGCTACTTGTTTATTTGTTTGTAAAGTTTGTAGTGCAGTATTATTTAGTTGTAATATTTTTCCTTTTGCAGGAATAATTTTTGCATCAGCATAAAAATCGCTGTATAAATTTTTTACTAAACTTTCAAAGCCATTAAAAACACTTAACACTAAAATTAATGCAGCAGTACCAACCATTATGGCAATTACACTTATATAAGCAATAATATTTACAGCATTAGTGCTTTTTTTACTTTTAAAATATCGCCATGCAAATAAAAAGTTCAAAAAATATAAATTAGTTGTTACAAAAAATATAAGTATGTACTAAGCTGCAGATAAATAATGAAACACCTGTTGCGTCGCACACTTCAACGCTTTTATCTATATTTTATCAAATTAATTTTTAGTTTATGGTTTTTTTTCTTCATCAATTTTTTTAAAAACCTCTTCCATTTTAAAAACATAATCTAAAGTATCATCTAAATAAAAATGTAACACAGGTATTCTACGTACCTGATGTTTTATTTTATTTACCAATTCGTGTTTAATATCCCATGCTTTCTTTTCTATTTTATTCATGGCTTCTTTGGTATCTGCAACTTTAAAAAGACTTAAATAAATTCTTGCCTCTAATAAATCTGGAGTAACTTTTACCGATGATATAGAAACCAAACCACCATCAATCATATTTAAGTTTAATTTTCTAAATACGGTATTTAATTCTTCTTGCAAAACAGCAGCTATTTGCTTTTGTCTTTTTCCTTCTTCCATAACTAACTGATTTATTACAAATGTAATGAATAAAAATAGTGAAAATGCTTAAACCATTTTCTTACTAGCGGCAATAAAAATTAAAAAATTAGCAACGCATTAAATAAATAGTTTTACTAAAAAGTAAAACCCTGCTGCTAATAATGCAGAAATTGGAATAGTTAAAATCCAAGCCCATAATAAATTTACAGTAACACCCCAACGTACAGCACTTAATCTTTTTGTAGCACCAACACCTATAATAGCACCTGAAATAGTATGTGTAGTAGAAACAGGAATACCCAAATGCTCTGTTAAATATAGTGTTACAGCACCAGCAGTTTCGGCACTTACGCCTTCTAAAGGAGTTACTTTAGTAATACGTGTACCCATTGTTTTTACAATCTTCCATCCACCACTTAATGTACCTAAACCTATGGCTAAAAAACTACAAAATGGCACCCAACTATACTCTGCTACAAACTCATTAAAAGTGAGTGTTTTACCAATAGATGCTTCATAATAAATAATGGCAGCACCAATAATACCCATTACTTTTTGTGCATCGTTGCCACCATGTCCTAAACTAAATAATGCACAAGATAAAAGTTGTAATTTTTTAAACCATTTTTCTGCTCTGTGTGGATTACTTCGTTTAAAAATATGGACTATTAAAATAGTAATTACAAATGCAATAAACATACCTATTAAAGGTGCTGCAAAAATGAATAAAATAATAGGAACTACTTTTACATAATTAATTACATCTAATCCTTCTTTATGAAAAGCACCTGCATGAGCTAAAGCTGCACCAACAAAACCACCTAATAATGCATGAGATGATGATGAAGGAATACCAAACCACCATGTAATTAAATTCCAAGAAATAGCAGCCATTAACCCTGCAAAAATTACTTCTAATGTAATAAAGTTTTCATTAACACTTTTGGCTATTGTATTACCAATTTTAAACTCTCCAATAATATATTTAGAAATAAAAAATGCACCAAAATTAAAAACGGCTGCCCATAATACTGCTTGAAATGGCGTAAGTACTTTTGTAGAAACTACTGTAGCTATTGAGTTTGCTGCATCATGAAAACCATTAATATAATCAAAAATTAAAGCTAATGCAATAATGATAATAAGCAGTGTAGGAAAACTCATCATATTTAGTAGTTTAAAAAGAAAAAATTAAAGAGCCTTTTACAACCTCATTAAGAGTATTTAATAATAATACTTTCAATTACATTAGCAGCATCTTCGCATTTATCTGTTGCTGTTTCTAATGATTGATAAATTTCTCTTTTCTTAATTACTTCTTTAAAATTATTTTCATGCTCAAACAACATTTCAATACTTAAATCAAAAATATCATCTGCCTGATTTTCTATACTGTTTACTTTTATTAAAGCCTCTGTCATCTCTCTCAAATTCTTCATATCTCTTAAGCCTTTTACAGCTTTACTAATTTCAATAGAGCCTTGATAAATTAATTCTACCAGTTTTTGAATACCTGTATCGTTAGGATTTACTTTATAAAAATTAATTTTTTTAGCAGAAGCATAAATATAGTCTGCAATATCATCTAAAGAAGTAGCTAAATAATGTATATCTTCTCTATCAAAAGGGGTAATAAAATTTCGTCCTAATTCTGTAAATATTTGGTGTGTGCCATCATCATTTTTATGCTCTAAATCTTCTATTACAGATAATATGCTGGCTCTTTTATCAATATCAGGCTCTTTTACCAACTCTTTTAATTTTATAGCCATTTCACTTACTCTGTCTGCAACATCTTCAAACAATGCATAAAAAATTTTATTTTTAGGCATAAATATTTTTCCAATATTATTTAGCATTTGGTAAAATTTTATTGAACTGCAAAGATGTAAAATTATTTAAAGTATTTGCCCCATAAATAAATTGATAATAATTACTTAACATTGAAAATAACTGCAATTAAATTATATAACTAATAAAAGAACTTCTATTCTTATATATTTATCTCATCAATTAACTACTAATATTAAAGTGATATAACTTTGTAAGGTATAAATAAAGAATAGTTTAAAGTACAATAACCAACAATACCAAATGTCATAGTGTTGGAAAAGCCATAAAACTAACCATTTCTAAAATTGTGATTGAAATATGGTAACAAGAGAAACAGTAAATATATATTGTGACGAAAGTTGTCATTTACAAAATGATGGAGAAGCTGTAATGGCTATTGGTGCTGTGTATTGCCCTGCATCAAAAAAGAAAGAAATTTTTGAACGATTATTTGAGTTTAAACAAAAACACAATTTGATTCCAAAGTATAAAAAAAATTTAAAAGACAATAGAGCTTACTATGAATTGAAATGGAATAAAGTTTCAAAATCTAAGCTGGAATATTATAAAGATGTAATTAATTATTTTTTTGATGACGATGACTTGCACTTTAGAACATTAATAGTAGCAAATAAAGCTAAAATTGAATACGAAAAATTTAATCACACCCACGATACGTTTTATTATAAAATGTATTTTGGAATGTTGAAAGCAATACTTAATCCTGATTTAGCACACTACATTTATATTGATATAAAAGATACCAGAAGCAAAGAAAAAGTGCATAAATTAGAGCAAGTGCTTCGCAGTGATAAATACGATTATGCTAAAGAAATCATTAAACAAGTTCAACAAGTACGTTCTCACGAAGTAGAATTAATACAATTAGCAGATTTGCTCGTTGGTGCTTTAGCTTATATAAATAGAGGAAAAAACGATAGTAGCTCTAAAAGTGAATTGATAGAATTGATAAAACATCGTTCAAAATATTCATTAATTAAATCTACACTTTTGCGAGAAAGTAAGTTTAATATTTTCATTTGGAACCCTCAAAAACCATACTTTTTATGATAGATGAAAAAGGCTTGGTTTTTCCAGATTTAATAGAGCTGAGTAATTATGATGGCGATTTTAAAAATTACTTCAAAGCTGTTTACACCATTTTTGAAAATGATTTTATAAAAACTCAGCCAAGATATGATGGATTGAAAGTGGCAGTTCGCAAATATCCAGAAGTAGAAGGACTGCATCGCACTTTTTACCACATAACCCACAAGGGGGAGGATGAAAATAATCGCCAACCAGATATTAGAAGAATGGAACGTATCTGTTTTCCAAAGTTTGTGATTGACAATTATACCCACATTGAAATACTAATTTGGAAAAATAAAAGAGGCAAAGACGAACGAATAGTGTTATTTAACAAAGTTGAAAGTTATATAGTAATACTAACAGGTCGTAAAAACTATTATATATTTATAACAGCTTATCTTGTAGAAACAGAACATAGAAAAAGAAGTTTGCTAAAAGAGTATGAAACCTATAAAAAAGCCAAAACCGCTTAGCGTAACTAAACGGTTTCTGATACTCCTTTAACACTTATAGTATTGCTACTTGGTTACTGAGCTGGTGCAAAACTACAGCAAATGAAATGAAAAAAGCAAACAAAATATAACATTAACTAAATAAACTAGGGAGAAAAGTACTATGGTATAATTGCAATTTAGCAAAATGATGGGCTCATTACTTAATTAAGTATTCTGGTTTCAATTGATTATTAGCTCTAATATAAAAATAAGTACTTATAATTCCATCACATCTAAAGCAGCAAAGCACTTTATTAAATAATCATCTCTTTAAATTAAAATAAATTTATAATTATGAAAGTAGCAGTTGTAGGAGCTACAGGTTTAGTTGGCTCTAAAATGATACAATTATTAGCAGCAAGAAATTTTCCTGTAACAGAATTTTTGCCTATTGCAAGTAGTAAAAGTGTGGGCAAAGAAATTTATTTTAAACAAAAAAAATATCAAGTGATAAGTATTGAAGATGGTGTAGCTGCTAAGCCACATATAGCCATTTTTAGTGCAGGTGGCAATATAAGTTTAGCATGGGCACCAAAATTTGCTGCTAATGGTACTGTTGTTATTGATAATAGTAGTGCTTGGAGAATGGATGCAACAAAAAAATTAATTGTTCCAGAAATTAATGCTTCAATATTAACTAAAGAAGATAAAATTATTGCTAATCCAAATTGCTCAACAATACAAATGGTAATGGCATTATATCCTTTACACAAAAAATATACTATTAAAAGAGTGGTTGTATCAACTTATCAAAGTGTTACAGGTACTGGTAAAAATGCAGTTGACCAACTTTTTAATGAAAGAAAAGGTATTGATGGAGAAATGGCTTATAAATATAAAATAGATTTGAATGTGATACCACAAATAGATGTTTTTTTAGAGAATGGCTATACCAAAGAAGAAATGAAAATGGTTAATGAAACTTGTAAAATTTTACAAGATAATAGCATAAAAGTTACAGCTACAACTGTACGTATTCCTGTAGTTGGTGGTCATAGCGAAAGTGTAAATATTGAATTTGCAAATGAATATAATTTAGCAGAAGTGATAGATATTTTAGCTAATACTAAAGGTATAGTAGTACAACAAAACGATGCAACACAACTTTATCCTATGCCATTAAATGCACATGAAAAAGATGAGGTTTTTGTTGGTAGAATTAGAAGAGATGAATCTCAATCAAAAACTTTAAACATGTGGATTGTTAGTGATAACTTAAGAAAAGGTGCAGCAACCAATGCTATACAAATTGCAGAATATTTGGTTAATAATCATTTACTATTTTAATAAAAAAATAAGCTGTTAGTTTTATTATTCAAATAATTTCAAATTTTTTAGCTTAAATTATTTATATTGCTCAAGTATTATTAGCTAACCAAATAAATGTTTTTACCTAAAAAAACATATTGTACTATTATTGAAAAAATTGCAATTGCTTTTTTTGCAATATTTATATTATTTACCTCATGTAATAATACTAATAACAAAAATATTATTAGTAAAAACAAACAGTTTATAGATAACATTTTATTAGCTGCCAATTTATTAACTACTCAAAATGCTGAGCTTGCAATAAGTTATATCGATTCTGCAACTACTAATAAAAATCTTACCCTACAAGATAAAATTAGGATATTAAGTTTTAAATCTTTTTTGTACGATAAGTATTTAAACAATACTGAAATGTCTATCATATATGCAGATAGTATGCATACTTTATTGATAGATAAAAATCAACAAGATTATTTACCAGAGTTTATATCTGCCTATTATACAAAAGGCGATATTTTATTTCGTCAAAATAAATTTGGCGAAGTATATCCTTATTATTATCAAGCAAAAAGATTAGGTAGTGTTTATCTCGACTCTTGTGCATTGGGAGAATATAGTTATAGAATTGCTCGTGTATTATATACTCAAGAAAGATATAAAAGCTCTAAAAATAATTTTTTAGAAGCACTACCAAGATGGAAAGCCTGTACTATGGATTTTGGAAGATACTATAGAATACAGGAAATAATGAACAATATTGGTTTATGCTACAATAAATTAGCCAACAATGATAGTGCTTTATATTATTACAAATTTGCCCTTGATTTTATAGATGAAAATAAAAATAAATTTATACAAAGAGAAAATAAACACCAAGAAGCTAAAGGAGTTATTTATGGCAATATTGGCGATGTATTTAACGACAGAAAACAATACGACTCTGCAAAATTTTATTATCAAAAAAATGTAGCTATTAATTTAAAAGATAATTACGAAGTACAAGATGGTTTATTAAGTTATCTTAAAATAGCTAACTTATACTTAATGCAAAATAAGCTAGATAGTATGAAGCTTGTTTTACAAAATGCAGAAACTTGGTTAAGTAAAATAAATTTTCCAAGAGGCGATGTTTTTTGGTTAAAATTAATGTGGCAATACAACGATGTTAAGGGAAATATTAAAGAAGCTTATAAATA
>CAUJDL010000051.1 GCA_963169635.1 Bacteroidota bacterium | reverse complement strand
TCCAAACCCAGCAAAAGATAAATTGAGTTATACAGCGAGTGAAGATTTTAATACCGCAACTATCAAGATTATGAATTCAGTTGGTGCAGTAGTTTTAAATGAATCTACTTTATCTAACTTTAATGGAAGTATTGATTTATCACATTTAGCAAATGGTATTTACTATTTGGTAGTTAATCAATCAGATAAGTCAGAGACCATTAAGATTAGTATTCAACGTTAGTGGAGTATTAATGGAATTGAATACCCGCTAAACAAACATCATCCGTTTGTTCGGTGTTTTCTTTCCATCTTTCAAATTCTAACTTAAATGCCGAACTTTGCTCGGAGATAGGTTTTTTGCTAATTTGTAATAGTAATTTTTGTAAGTTCTTTGTCATGAGTTTCTTTTTCTGTTCACCACCAAATTGATCTGGTACACCGTCACTAAATAAATAAATTTGCATACCTGCTTTTATTTCTATCTCATGTTGCAAAAAAGTAGCAGTTTCGGTATCTATAATGCCGCCTATTGAATATTTATCGCCTTTTAAAATTTGTAGTTCATTATTATAGATGAGGTATGCTGGTCGTCCTGCTCCTGAAAAATAAACTTTACTTTTTAGTTTATCAATCATTATTAAGGCAATATCCATTCCATCTTTTGAATCTCTTTGTTCTACATTCTCGTTTAGTGTATAAACTATCTCTTTATGTAATTCTTTTAGAATATCTGTTGGAAATTGATGTTGTTCGTTTGAAATAATTTTATCTAATAAACTACTCCCAAGCATCGACATCATAGCGCCAGGTACACCGTGCCCTGTGCAATCAGCTATTGCAAAATATATTTTTTGATTTACTTCGCTTAACCAATAAAAATCACCACTCACTATATCTTTTGGCATAAAATATACAAATGAGTTAGGTAATATCTTTTTTAATAAACTATCTGACGGAATTACAGATGCTTGTATCCGTCTGGCATAGTTGATACTATCTGTAATTTCTGTGTTTTTTAATTCTAACTCTTGATGCTGTTTTTCTATATGTTGTTTTTGTGCAGCTATAGCTTCATTTTTATCAAGTAAAATTTTATTGTCCTTTCTCTTTTTTCTAAACAAGTAAATAAAGAATAAACATATAATCCCTAAAACACTTGCAATGGCACTATAGATAATCCGATTTAACTTAATGGTTTCTTGTTGTAACTCGCTATCTTTTGTAAGTAATTGTATTTGTTGTTGTTTTTGCTGTGTTTCATATTTAGTAGATAATTCATTTAAAGCTTCTGTATTTTCCTCTTCGTATAATTTTATAATTACTTCTCCCAATTGTTTTTGGTAATAGTAGGCTAATTTAAAATCTCCTGTATATGCATAAATCTCAGAAAAGCTTGAATATACTTCTTTGAGTTGATTCAGAGAGTTTAACTTTTGAGCTAATTGGTAGGCTATTTCTAAATGCTGAATGGCTTTTTCAACTTGCTTTGTTTGAAAATACAATCGAGAAATAGTAAGATTGGAAACTAATTGACCGTATTCATTTTTTAAATTTGTACTTATGGATACAGCCTGTTCTAGATATGGTTTTGCATTTGTGAAATCTTTCAACAACATGTAGGTTGAGGCTATATTTACACATGATTCGGCATATAACGATGAGTCGTCAGCAATGTCAATGTTTTTAATTACTTTTAATTGATAGAATAAAGCAGAGTCGTATTGATTAATGTTTGAAAAACATAAACCAATATTATCGTATAACGATAAAATTCCATTGTTTTTTATAGATGAATTTTGATAACTTAATGCTCTCTTATAGGTATTACAAGCTTCTTGATACTTCATTCTATAAAAATGTACAGAACCAAGATGATTATACGCATCAAAAAGGAGTACAGAATCTTTATACTGTAAAGCATATGATATACTTTTATATAAACTAGAAACAGCGCGTTCGTAATCACCTTTTCTAATATATATAATTGATTCGTAATCATATATTCTACCATATAGTTTATTTAATTGATGCAGATTAGCATAAATTAAAGCGCTGTCAATATATAATTGCGCGGTATCATATGAGCCTATATTGCGATAAGTTCTGCTAAGCGATTGGAGGGTTTTAATGTATTGTTTATGTAGTCCATTGCTTTTTTCAAAACTTAAATTGTAATTAGATAATTTGATAGATTCTTTTAAATTTTCATTTCTAATGGCAACAGCCACCGAGTCTATTAAAAATGCTTGCTCTTCTAACGGTTTATCTTTAATTAATAATTGAAGTTCTTTAGATAGTGGCACTTGAGCATACACACTAGAAAAAACAAAAAAGTAAATAATTATGTGGATAAAACCTTTCATTTTAACCGCAAAGGTATAAAAAATGACGACAAAATGGTTTTTGAATGAAATTTAGCCACTTAAGATTCTAAATGAATTGATTTAAAAAAAATCCCGAAGCAATATGCTTCAGGATTTTAAATATAAAATTTAACAAAAGAATTATTGTTTTGTGTAAACATCTGTGAAGTTAGAACTTCCTAAAGAAGTAGTTTCGGTATAAGATAATGAAAAAGTAGTAGCTGAACTTCTTGCACCTGTTCCAGCAAAGGTTCTATCAGCCGCTGGGTTACCAACTTGTATAGCAGTTTGACTAGGTAAATCAGTTGGACTTGTTAAACCAGTATTAGTTACATTCATGTAGATACCTGTATTGTTAACATAATCTCCAAATTTACCAAAGTTAATACGTCTGTTTACAGTAGTAGAAGCTGTAACAGTTTGAGTATAAGTATATGGTGAACCAGGCCCAG
>CAUJDL010000050.1 GCA_963169635.1 Bacteroidota bacterium | reverse complement strand
ACAAATCATCAGTAAATAATTGTGGTTGTAATTCAATTTGCTTTTCTAAAATAGCTTTTAATTCGTTTTTATAAAAATTACGTTCTATTGTACGCACTAATTTTCCTCTAATTTTTTGAGTAGGATTTTTTAAAAGTGTTTCATAGATGTAGCTGCCAACTGTCTTTTTACTATTAGAAATAGTAAGCTCTGTTCTGGCTTTAATCTTTTTATAAATTTTATCTTGATCTTTTTTGCTCATCAAATCAATTTCTTCAAAAGAAGGTAAAACAGATAAGCTTCGCTTTTCTCTTCCTGTAGAATCTTTCTTATTATCTTTTACAATTTTAATTTCTCCAGTTTTTTCATCATATTCCTCAGTTACTATAAATTCTCTTTCTGTATTTAGCCAATTTGGAGCAGAGGAAAAAGGGTATGAATGTTTCCATCCATTTTCAAAAGTGATTGAATACCATGTTTTTTTATTATTCTTTGTATCAACTTCACCTTTCTCAACATCTACAATTTTAAGATTCATCACAAATTCTTTTTTATTATTATCAGAAGTCGTTTCTTCTTCTCCTCGCAATTGATAATACCCTCTCTTTTGGTTGAAATTTAATATTAACCAAGCTAATTGTTCTTTTGTTATTGCTTTTTCTAGTGCTTTTTTACGTAAAAAATATAATGTCCAATCATAAGGAATTTTTACTTCTTCACCTTTTATATTTTTTCTATTCAATAACTCAGGTTGTGCTTGTTTAAATTCATCAAGCATTTCATTGAATAACTCTGGAAATAAAAACTCAAATGCATCTTTCCCATTTTTCTTTTTTCCATTTTTCTTCCATGCTAATTTTGGCTCAGCTTCTTTTTTAAATTTTCCCAAATGCTTTTCAAAGTCAATTTCACTAGTATAATGTTCAGGTAAAAAACCTAATATATTTAATACTCTATGTAACCTTTCTCTACGTAATAAATTACGTTCTCGTAATCGCCTAACACTTCTAAAATTTGTACGTTCTGCAGTTTGAGAAACAGAATTACCTTTTCCAAATTCTCCTAAAATATCTTGGCCCATAGGTATTATTCTACTACCCATACCTAAAATTTTATTTTCTTCTGGGTTTATTAAAGCCCAACCAATTGAGTTTGTACCAATATCTAATCCTAAAATTTTTTTGCTCATAATATTTATTTTTTTATTTTCGTAATCCAAAGTTTTATCAATTCACAATAAGGATTATTCCGTTGTGAAAACATTTAAAGTAGCCTCGTTTTTAACGGGGTTATTTTTTTCTTTACATTATTCAATTTCTTTTTCTTTAACTCACCCATTTTTATATAGCAATCAATAGGGCATAAATATAAATAATGTATTATTTAAAAACAAGGAGGAGAGGGTGTTTTTTGTTTGAGAGGTTTAAGAAGGTTCAAGAAGTTCAAAAGGTTCAAGAAGTTCAAAAGGTTCAAGAAGTTCAAGAAGTTTAAAAGTTTCAGAAGTTCAAGAAGTTCAAAAGGTTTCAGAGGTTACAAGTTTCAAAGGTTTAAGAAGTTCAAAAGGTTCAAGAAGTTTCAGAGGTTTGTTATACAACCATTAAACTGCAACCTCTAATATCACTATTATCTATTCTGCCATGTACTTCAAAGCTGCCATCTTTTTGTATTGTACCTACATCGTCTGTTGCTATAAAACTACAACTATGTATATTGGCTAAGTCTATAATATTTAAAACACCTTTTCCTGTTGTTTTTACTTGCAAAGGATCATCTTCATTTCTTACAAATACTTTCATCCATGGTGCACAAAAATATTGTCCATTTTCTTTGGCATAAGCCTGAGATAATAATTCTGTCATTCCATACTCACTATGTATTTGTTGGGTAGCAAAACTTTCTTGCAATAATTGATGCACTTCTAATCTGGTTTGTTCTGCTCTTCTTCCTTTCATTCCTCCTGTTTCCATAACTATTGTATGCTGTAAAGGCAATGAATATTTTTCTGCAAAATCAAGCAGAGCAAATGTTACACCAAAAAGTATAGTTGGTTGTTTGTTTACTTCTAACTGTTGTAGTGTAGTATATAGTTTATCTAAATCATGTAAATAAAATCCACTTGCTGCAATATTACTTTGTGCAATAAGTGTTTGTACCATATATACTAATGATGCATTATTTCTTTCTAAATAAGAGGGCAACAAACCAATAAAACACCAATCTTTTGTATTGCCATAAAACATTTCAAAAGCTTGTAAAAAACTTTGTTCATACAGTTGTACATCTTTTATAAAATGCTTACTGCTTTGTGCACCTGTGGTTTTACTACTTTCAAAAATAGTAGCAGGTGTAAATGTTGTAGTTGTTACTATATGTGTTTTAAAAAAACTAATTGGCAAAAAAGGTATTTGTGTGCTATGCTGTATTTGCTGTACATCTACACCAATTAATTGACACCATTGACGATAAACTTTATTATGCTGATATTGATATTGAAAAACAGCTAAAGCCATAAGCTCAAAATCAGTAGCATTATTTATTGTAAAAATTTTAGCAATTGTTTCGTCACACATATTTTATATTCAACAATTAAACATTAGTTTTGTAAGGCATACAATTAAACTACAAATGAAACAAATATTTTTGATACTTTTTGCTTTTAGCTTTTTAATAATAGCTTGTAAAAAAGAAAGTGTAAACACCAAGCCTTCTATTTCATTAAAAAAAGTAAGTGCAGATGTAGTGCCTGTTAATGGCTCTTTACAATTTATATTTTCTTATGGCGATAAACAAGCTGATATTGATTCAATATTTATTTACCGAACAAGGCTAAATATAAAAACTGTTTCTTCCAGATTAAATGATAGTACTAAACTAGCAGTTCCTTATCACGAAAAAAACCAAACAGGCGATATTTATTTAGATTTTATTACTGATGGTTTGGGTAGAAATGATTATCAAAAATATCTTATCTCTGCTGTATTTCCTCCTATTTCTGGCAATCCTCCAAAAAGTGAGGCAGATACTATGTCTTACAAATTCATTGCTATTGATAAAGAAAAAAATGTAAGTGATACAGTTTATTATAGTCCTATTGTAATTTTGCGATAAGTAATGTTTATGCTTAAAAAATTAATTCATACTTTTTTCTTTGGCAATTTTTTTTATGGCTTATGTGCTGTAATGCTGAGTATAGAAACTAATATGCAGCATCAACTTGCTTTAAATGGATTACATTTTTATACAATTATTTTCTTAGGCACTATTTGGTATTACAACTATTCTTATTTAAAACATATACCTAATAAATTTGATAACGAAAGAACTTTATGGTATAAAAAACATGAAGCTACTCTACTACCTTTTCAAAATATTATTTTATTTTTTTTAATAGCAGATATTGCCTTTTTTGTTTGGGAATATAAAGAGGCTTTTGCTGCAATGAATAGTATGCAGTACGGACAAATTTTATTATTTCCTGTAATTGCACTTACTTATACTTTTAATCTTTTACCTTTTCCTGAAATAAGAAAGCTAAGACGTATAGGTTGGTTAAAGCCTTTTGTTATTGGTTTTGTTTGGAGTGGTTTAGTGTCTGTTTATCCAGTAATTTTTTATCAGTTACAAACCAATCATGTACATGCAGAAGTTTTTGCAATGCCTTCTGGCTTACTATGGCTTAAAAACTTTATGTTTATTTCTACCCTTTGTATTATGTTTGATATTAAAGATTATGATGAAGATAAAGAAGCTGGTATTAAAACATTTTCTGTACAATTAGGCATAAAAAAAACTATCTTATTTATTATTATTCCTTTAGTAATTATTGGCATTCTAGCATTTATTTTATTTGTAGAAAAAAATAATTTCCCCTATCAAAGAATTCTTGCTAATGCTATTCCTTATATACTATTAATTATTACTGCATACTCATTACTGTATAAAAAAAGAAAAATTATTTATTACCTTTTTGTCATAGATGGTTTAATGATTGTAAAAGCAATTTGTGGCATTGCAGGTATGATATTGATAAAATAAAAATTAAAATTAAAAGTAACACATGGCAACTGTAAAAAAATCTAAAGAAAAATCTATTATTACCAACAACTCATTTCAGTTTTTACAACAATATATAAATAATGCATCGCCTGTAGGCTTTGAAAGTAGTGGACAAAAAATTTGGTTAGATTATATAAAACCCTTTGTAGATACAACTTTTCATGATGCTTATGGTACTGCTGTAGGTGTAATAAACCCTACAGAAAAATTTAAAGTAGTGATAGAAGCTCATGCAGATGAAATAAGTTGGTTTGTAAATTATATTACTAATGATGGATTAATTTATTTAAAAAGAAATGGTGGGGTAGATCATCAAATTGCACCTTCTCAAAGAGTAATTATTCATGGAAAAAAAGGACCAGTAAAAGCAGTATTTGGTTGGCCTGCAATACATACACGTTTGGGTAATGCAGAAAAAGAACAACAACCTAAAGTAGATAATTTATTTTTAGATTGTGGTGCCAGAAGTAAAAAAGATATAGAAGCCTTAGGTGTACATATTGGTGCTGTAGTAACTTATCAAGATGGGTTTGATGAACTTGCTAATGATTATTATATAGGCAGAGCTTTTGATAATAGAATTGGTGGCTTTATGATTGCAGAAGTTGCCAGACTTTTAAAAGAAAATAAAAAGAAATTACCTTTTGCATTATATGTTGTAAATGCTGTGCAAGAAGAAATTGGTTTGCGTGGTGCAGAAATGATTGCAAGAAGAATAAAACCAGATATTGCTATTATTACAGATGTAACACACGATACACAAACGCCTATGATTAATAAAATAATTGAAGGAGATGTAACTTGTGGCAAAGGACCATCGCCTTGTTATGGACCTGCAGTACATAATAAATTATTACATTTTGTAGAAAGTGTTGCTGCTAAGAAAAAAATTCCTTTACAAATGCGTACTGTAAGCAGAAGTACAGGAACAGATACTGATAGTTTTGCTTATGCAAATGATGGCTGTCCTAGTGTATTAATTTCAATTCCTTTACGTTATATGCACACAACAGTAGAAATGTTGCATAAAAAAGATATTGAATTAACTATACAATTAATGTACGAAACCTTACTTAGCTTAACGCCTAAAACTAATTTAAGCTATTTATAAAAGCTAATATGCTTGATAGTTTTATGAGCATTTTTTTAGATGGATATGATAGAATTAATAAACCCAATGGCAGAAAATTATGCTGCTAAACTAACCACTAATGATGATGCTTTATTACAACAAGTATATCAATCTACCATTAATAATCATCCTCATGCACACATGATAAGTGGTCATGTACAAGGACAATTTTTAGCATTAATTAGTTCTTTACTTAAACCAACATATATTTTAGAAATTGGCACATTTACAGGTTATAGTGCATTGTGTTTAGCAAAAGGTTTACAGCCTAATGGCGAACTACATACTATTGAATTAAGAGAAGAAGATGCACAAACTGCTCAAGAAAATTTTAGCCAATCGGCATATAGCAATCAATTATTTTTGCATATTGGTAAAGCACAAAACATCATTCCAACTTTACAAAAAAAATGGGATTTAGTTTTTATAGATGCAGATAAAACCAGCTATATAAATTATTATGAATTAGTATTGCCCCTATTAAACAAAAATGGAATTATTATTGCTGATAATGTTTTGTTTCATGGGCAAGTATTAACAGAACCATTGAAAGGTAAAAATGCAATAGCAATACATAACTTTAATAATCATGTAAATAATGATACTCGTACAGAGCAAGTATTACTTACAATAAGAGATGGTTTAATGATGATAAAAAAGAAAACAGCATGAAATTATTTTTATTAATATTAACTAGTTTTTTTTCATTAGTGGGTTTTGCCCAAAAAGAAAAAGCTAATAAATATATACAGCAATATAAAGATGCAGCAATTACAGAAATGAGAAGAGGTGGTGTACCTGCTTCAATTATTTTAGCTCAAGGAATGTTAGAAAGCTCTTATGGCGAAAGTGAACTTTGCAAAAAAAGTAATAACCATTTTGGTATAAAATGTAAGAATGATTGGGATGGTGAAACAACTTATCATAATGACGATGAAAATGGCGAATGTTTTAGAGTTTATGCTTCTGCAGCAGAAAGCTATAAAGACCATACCAATTTTTTAAAAAGCAGAACATGGTATGCATTTTTGTTTAAACTTTCTCCAACAGATTATGAAGGTTGGGCTAAGGGTTTAAAAAAAGCAGGTTATGCTACAGAAAAAGAATATGCTAACAAATTAATTAAAGTAATTGTAGATAATGATTTGCAACAATATACTTTAGCAGGTTTAGCAGATGAAACAACTACATCAGATACTACAGTAGCTGAAGAAACACCTACTCAACAAGATACTACTAAAGTTAATAATACAGATGAAGATGATGAAGATGTAGTTGAAAATACTACAGAAGAAAATCATACTTACGATACAACTATACCAAAAAAAGATACTGTAATAACTACTCAATCAGATACTACTAATACTACCAAACCTTTATATACACCAGATAGTGTTTTTATTATTAATCATGCTAAAGTAATCTATGTTTTAGCAGGTACTTCTTTTTTATCTATTGCTAATAATTATAAAATTTCTTTAAGTACATTATTTATTTATAATGATATGCAACCAATAGATATTGTAGATACAGACAGATTAATTTTTATAGAAAGAAAACTTAAAAAAGGTGCAGTAGAATTATATACTGCTCAAGGTAATGAAACCTTATACCAAATTAGCCAAACACAAGGTGTACAACTTGAAAGTTTATTATCCTACAATAAAAATTTAAAGAAAGAAACTGTATTAGCTAAAGGAGATAAAGTTTATCTTCGTTCGGCAAGTAAAAAATAATTTATTATCATCTTTAAATAATTAATATGCCATCTACACTTACTTTATTAGGAAAAGAATTTGTACCTTATATTTCTGCAAAAGAAATTGATGAAAAAGTAAAAGCATTAGCTGCACAACTAGATAAAGATTATGATGGTAAAAAGCCTTTGTTTATAGCTATTTTAAATGGCTCGTTTATGTTTGCTGCTTCTTTGTTTAAAGAATTAACTATTGAGGCAGAAATAAGTTTTATAAAATTAGCTTCTTATAAAGGCACTAAAAGTACAGGTCATGTAATTACTGCTATTGGCTTAGATACTGATATTACTAATAGGCATATCATTATTTTAGAAGACATTATAGATACAGGCAAAACCTTACACTCATTTTTACCACAATTGCATAATCAACATCCTGCATCATTAAAAGTAGCTGTATTGTTAGATAAACCAGAGCCAAGAAAATTTGATGTACCTGTAGATTATATTTGTTTTACAATACCTAATAAGTTTGTGTTAGGCTATGGCTTAGACTTTGATGGCTTTGGCAGAAATACAAAAGATATTTATGAACTAAAAGAAGAAGCTTAACACACCACACTCCTACTCTTCTGTTAAAGCCTTATCTTCATCGTATCCTAAACTTAGGTTGATAGAATCTGTACCTGCAATGCCTTCTATAGAGCCATGTATATGTGCTGCATTTAATAATACTTTCTCTAATTGTTTTTCACGAGCCTTCCATAATTTTTCCATAGCATCTCTTTCTTTATTAATAGAAGCTTTCATGCTCATAAATCCTTCACGTATAGCTTTCCATTGTTCACTAAATTCATTACTCGTTAAATAATCATAAAGCATTACCATTTTATCGCCTTTATTTTCTTGGCTTTTCTTAGCATCATTTATTTTTATCAGTGCATTTCTTAATAATAATACTACACTACTTACTTCATTAAAAGAACAAATATATACACCATCTTTTTCGCCAAACTTATCCATATCTTTTGGAAAAGCTTGTGTTACAATTACTGCAATATCTGCTCCTAATTGTCTCATATCAGATTTTAGTTTTTCTATCCATTCAAGCTGAAAGTCTTTTGTACGTTTACTTTCAAAAATTATTTTTCCTGCTTCTATACCAAATTGGTTTTTTACTGTTTGTATGCAATCTGCACCTCTTACACCTTTTGGCACTTCAGCAATACTATCAAAAGGAAAATTTTTAGTTAGCATTTCTTCTAATAAAATTTCTTGCACCTCTCCTTGCAATTGCATACTTCCTTGCTCTGCTTTACGCTTCATTTCATTGGCAAGCTTTACCTGATTTTCTAATTGTATTTCTAATTCTTTTATTCTTAATGCACTTGCTTCGTCTTTTAAAGCAGCTTTTTCTTGTTCTTCTTTTTGTATTTGTTGTTTTAAATTTTCTCTCTCTGTTAATATTTGTTTTTGCAAATTAATTTCCATTGCTTCAGCTTGTTCTTTCATCTTTGCTTGAAGCTGTAATATTTCTAAATCTTTTTGTCTTGCAGCTTTTAATTTTTCTTCATTATCTGCAATAGTTTGCTGCATAAACTTTAGCTGATTTTCAAAATCGGCAGTAATAGATTTTTTTAAACTTTCTTGTAGCTCTTGTTGTAATTTTTGTTTTTCTTCTAAATGTTTATCTAAGGTAGCTTTTTCTTTAGCTAACATTTGTTGTTGCCATGCTTGTTCTTTCTGTAAGTATTCTTTTTCTTTTTTCTCTTGCCAATCTTTTACTTTATCTCTCATTTCTCTTTGTATCTCTTCTCTAAAAGCATCTGTTGGCTCAAATTCATTTTTACAATTAGGACAAATAATTACACCAGACATATTTTTATTATTTTGTGGCAAATTAATCTTTTAAAATTCATCTTCAAAAAAAATGAAAGTTTATACTACTTATTTATTCACTTTATTACTAATAAATGTTCAAAAACTTTTTTTAAAATAAAATATTGAGTGTATTAAAAAATAAGTTCTCATTAGTTTATATTTTCGCTAGTAAAAATTTAGCTAAGAAGCAAAAATTTATGATTAAACTGTATCCAGAAAATGCTGCTATACAATTAGAGTTTGATAAAGTAAAAAATATTGTACAAGAATATTGCAGTACAGTATTGGCAAAAAATAAAGCTGCTAATTTAAGAGTACATACTAAAAAAGAATATATAGATAATGATTTGCAGCAAACTGCAGAGTTTAAAAATTTATTATTACATGGTCAAACACTGCCTAATGATTTTACATTAAATATTGAAAATGAAATAAAATTATTAAGTATAGATGGTGCTACACTAAACGAAGAAGCATTTTTAAAAATTAAACAACTATCAATAAACCTACATAATATTTTTAGATGGTTTGATGCAGAAAAACAAATTGCTTATCCTTATTTATATCATGTATTAGCCAATATTTATGACGAAAAAAATATTGTACAACTGATAGATGATGTGTTAGACGAATATGGTGTTGTAAAAGATAGTGCAAGTGAAAACTTGCAAAAAATAAGAATGAGTTTGTATAAAAAAAGAAATGAATTAAGACGTGTATTTGAAAGAGTTTTATACAAACTTTCTAAAGCAGGCTACTCTGCTGATATTGAAGAAAGTTTTAGTAATGGCAGAAGGGTAGTAGCTGTTTTTGCAGAACATAAACGTTATGTAAAAGGAATATTACATGGCGAAAGCGATACTAAAAAAACTGCTTTTATTGAGCCAGAAGAAACAATTGAATTAAACAATGAAGTTTATTCTTTAGAAGGCGAAGAAAGAAGAGAAATTTTAAGAGTATTAAAAGAATTAACTACACAATTAAAAGTATATGCTCCTTTGCTACAAATGTATTTACAAGCAACTGGCGATTTTGATTTTATAAAAGCCAAAGCAAAATTTGCTATCAGCATAAAAGGAGAATTGCCCAATATTGTCAATAATGCCTGTTTAGATATTAAACAAGCTTATCATCCATTACTTTATTTATACAACCAATCTAAAGAAAAAATTACCATACCTACTACATTAAAGTTAGATGATAAAAATAGAATTTTAGTAATTAGTGGTCCTAATGCAGGTGGCAAAACTGTAACAATGAAAACAATTGGTTTAAACCAATTAATGATGCAAAGTGGTTTGTTAGTTGCTGTTCATCCAACATCTACTATGGGTATTTTTAAACAATTGTTTATTCATATTGGTGATACACAAAATTTAGAGTTTGAATTAAGTACTTACTCTAGCCACTTACAACACATGAAACATTTTATAGAAAATGCAAATGGTAAAACACTATTTTTTATAGATGAATTAGGTAGTGGCAGTGATCCAAATTTAGGAGGTGCATTTGCAGAAGTTATTATGGAAGAACTTTGCAAAAAACATGCAATGGGTATTGTTACTACTCATTATCTAAATTTAAAAGTAATGGCTAATCATACACCTGGCATATTAAATGGTGCAATGGCTTTTGACGAAAAAAGTTTACAACCATTATATCAATTAACAACAGGCAAACCTGGTAGTAGCTACACTTTTGCTATTGCACAAAGAATTGGTTTGCCACAACATTTAATTAATAGAGCAAGAAAATTGGTAGATGACAACCATTTTACTTTAGATAATTTATTAAACAACACAGAAAAAAATTTATTACAATTAAATAAAGAGAAAAAAGAACTTCAGCAATTAGTAAAAGAAAATGAGCAACTTAAAAAAGAAATGGAATGGGTATTGCAAAAAGAAAAACATAAACAACAAATTGAATTATTAAAACATCAAAATAAAATTGCTGAAGAAAAAATTGCTTATCTAAAAGAAATGGAACGTAAGCTAAAGCAAATAACATTAGACTATAAAAAATCTACCAATAAAGATGAAGTGATGAAACACTTACACTCATTGCTTTTTAAAAAGAATGAAAAAACAGTAGTCAATAAATTAGCAAAAAAAACTGCTGCTACATATCAAGAAATAAATACAGCATTAACAATAGGTAGCCTTGTAAAAATTAAAAAAAATTATCAGGTGGGTGAGTTAAAAGAAATTAGAGGTAAGAGAGCAATTGTACAAATTGGGCAAGTACCCATAAACGTAGAGTTAGCAGATTTAATTTCCGTAAAAAAACTGGAAAAAAATACGTAAAACTACTATAGTTTAAATTTTTCTTTTTATTGAAATTTGTTTTACATATTTTTATAGCTTATAAATCTAAACAAGTAAATTATTGAAACGATAATTTACTTTTTCTGTACTATGAACAATAACCTTCAGTTTTCTTATGAGCAAGTAGTAGCAGCATTTTTAGCTGGAACTAATGATGCCTATGTTGTATTAAACAATCAATGTAGGATAATTATGCTGAATAAGAATTATGCTGCATTTCATTATCAATACACCAATGCACAAGCAGATGAAGGCACTATGTACATACCATCTATTCAAGGTACATTTTTACATTTTTTAATAGAAACAATTGAAGAATGTTTTGCTACAGGTAAGCTTAAAAAGTTTTGCCATAAAATACAAACAGATACAGAAAAGTATTATGACATAGAGGTAAATCCTTTTTTTGATAATACAGGAAAAATTACTGCTATTGGTTTTGGTTTTTTTGATGTTACTAAAAGATACCAGATAAGTAACGAAATTCAAAAAAGTGAAAAATTATTTAAAGCACTTGTTACAAACTTGGTTGATGCTTTTCAGCTTACCAATGAAGAGCTAAAAATATTATACATATCAGACTCTGTAAAAAATGCTTTAGACTATGAGCCAGAAGAATTATTAAATCAATATTTTTTCAATCTTGTACATCCCGACGATAAAATAATTATTTCTAAATGGTTGCATCAAATACTTACTACTTCTAACACATTTTACTCTACAGAGCTTAGGGTAAAACATAAAAACAACGATTGGGTTTTTATAGAAATTGCAGGAAGAAATTTATTTCATATTCCAGAAGTGGGTGCTATTGTAATGAATTATAGAAATATTCAGAACAAAAAAATTGCAGAAAAAGCTCTTGAATTGGCAGAGCAAAGAATGGGTTTATTATTAAACAACACAAAAGAATCGTTTATAGTTGTTAATAGTCGTTTAAGAATTGTAACTTATAACAGAGCAGCACAAGAACACTCACCTTACTTTTTTATAGATGAATTACAATCGGGTGTTTCTTTATTAAATTTAATTAAAGAAGAAGAGATTGAAAATACTATCAATCTTTTTGAAAAAGTATTTGATGGTTTAGAAGGAGAAAATGAAACTACATTTACCGATGAAAAAAATGTAGTTCATATTTATCGTCATTCATTTAGACCATTATTTAGCGATGAAGAAATTGTAGGTGTATTTATAACTTCTACAGATATTACAGAAAGAAAACAAGCAGAATTACAAGTAAAAATTAGTGAAGAAAGACATAAAACCATTATACGTGAGTCTTTTGATGCGATGATTATTTGTAACGATAAATTTATTATTACAGAAGCATCTCCTATTGTATTAAAAGTTTTAGGCTATCAACCAGAAGAATTAGTTGGCAGACAATGTTTAGATTTCTTAGAAGAACATAACAAAGAAAATCATAAAACACTCATTAGCCAAGTAGTTGCAGCACCAGATAGTGAGTTTAGTGTAGATACAACTATTTTACATAAAAATGGTCATTATGTTTGGGTGGCAGCTAAAGTTAAAAACTTATTTCACAACCCACTAATTAATGGTTTAATATTTATGATTAGAGATATTACTAATCGTAAAAGTGCAGAAAACCAAGTACTACTTTCTGAGCAAAGATTTAAACAGTTAGTACAAAGTGGTGCAGATATGATTTCAATACTTACTAAAGAAGGTATTGTACAATACTCTAGCCCTACTGTAAAAACTATTTTAGGTAACGACCCTGAAAAAGATATTGGAAAAAATATTTTTAATTATGTTCATCCAAAAGATAGAGAACTAATTCTAAGCCAATTTAAGGATATGATTGATAAAAATTTAAAACAAACCTATTTTGGTCCTTTTAGATTTTTAAATGCTGCTAAACAATATAGATGGATAGAAACTGTTGCTACAAATTTATTAGACGACTCTGCCATTCATGGAATTGTAACAAACTCTAGAGATATTACTGAACGAAAAAAATTAAATGATAAACAAAAAGCTTTGACAGGAGAGTTAATAAAGAAAAATGAAGACCTACAACAATTTTCTTTTATTACATCGCATAACCTTAGAGCTCCTGTAGCTAATTTAATTGGCTTACTAAATTTATTTAATAAACAAGATTATAGCGACCCATTTAATGAAACACTTTTAGAAAAGTTTGAAGAAGCCACTAATCAATTAAGTAATACACTCAATGATTTAATAGAAGTTTTAGTATTAAAATCTAATGACGAAACACCAATAGAAAAAATTGCTCTTGAAGAGTTTACCCAAAAAATTGTACAAAGTATAGAAAAGCAAATTAAAGAATGTGATGCTGCAATTGAAACAAACTTTTCTGCCTTAGAAACTATTTATACAAATAAAATTTATTTAAAAAGTATTTTTCAAAATTTAATTTCAAATGCTTTAAAATACCGTTCAAAACATCGTAAGCCCGTTATTCATATTTCTACAAAAATTGAAGAAGAATGGGTAATAATTTTGTTTACAGATAATGGAATTGGTATTGATTTAAAAAAGTATAGAGATAGAATCTTCGGTTTATACCAACGTTTTCATAATAAATCAGAAGGTAAAGGCTTAGGATTATATATGATTAAAGCACAAATAACTACATTAGGTGGTAAAATAGAAGTTGAGAGTGAATTGGGTACTGGTACAACTTTTAAAGTTTATTTAAAATACAATGAAAAAATTTAATTCTATATTATTAGTAGAAGACGACCCAATAGCAATAATAGTTTGCGATAGAATTATTAAGCTAAATAATTTTACAGATAATCTTATAACAAAAGAAAATGGTAAAGAGGCATTAAAATATATTCAATCATTATTAGAAGAAAATAAACCTTTACCAGAAGTAATTTTATTAGATATTAATATGCCTATAATGAATGGCTGGGATTTTTTAAATGAATATGAAACTTTATTAGATAAAATAGCCAATCCCCCAATGATTTTTATTTTATCTTCTACTGCCGACCCTAACGATTTTTCTAAAACTACTTTATACAATTTTGTAAAAGATTTTATACCAAAACCTTTTAACAAAGAACATTTATCTTTAATAGAAAGTTATTGCGAAGATTAATAGATTAATTACAAAAACTTGTATTTGTTAATTGCTCATCAATACTATTTTTTAGCAGATAAAAAATATCTTTCTTAGCATCAGATAATTCTTTATTAGGTAATACAACCATTCCATATCCTCTACATAAATCTACAACACACCATACACCAAAAAAGTTGGTAGCACCAATTACAGCAGGATTTCCATTGATGTTTTTTTCCATTACCCAAGTACCAAAACCATACTCAAAAGTATTAGCAGCATTAGGTGTATATTTTACCATATTTTGAGTGTAATTAATGGTAAACATAGTTTTAATAGATTCTTCAGATAAAATTCTTTTCCCTTTAAACATTCCTTTATTTAAAATCATGTTTAAAAAATTCATTAAATCATTAGCAGAACTTTCTGCACCTGCTGCAGGATTTACACAACCACCATTCATAGGAGAAAAGCTAGTGCTTTTCATAGCTAATGGACGAAGTACTTTTTGTGTTATTAATTGTTCAAATCTTTTTTTAGTTACAGCTTCTATTACTCTTGCAGCAATATTTATATCCATACTTGCATACCAAAATTCTGTACCAGTATTAGCACGTATTTCTTTTTTAGCATAGCTATTGACCATTTCTTCTAATGTACTAAACTTTAAAGCATCTTTATTTGAGTTTTCATTTTTCTTATACTCAATACCAGTAAGGTGTGCAAGGCAATGACCTATAGTAATATACTTTTTACTATAAGGAACATAAATAGGAATATAATCTGCAATTTTTGTATCTAAAGAAATAACGCCACTTTCTATATACTGCAATAATAAAGTTGCAGTAAGCCAAGAGCTAATATTACCAATGGGTGCTCTTGCTCTTTCATCAAAAAAATCATTAGTTTTCTTTTTATAAATAAGATTGTCTTTATTAAACACTAACATTACTACATCGTTGCCTAATTGTTTTTTATTGTCTAATAAAATTTTATCTGTAGCACTTGCATCGTATTGTGTAAATGAAGCTACACTAATAACACTAAGACTTATTAATAAAAGGAATTTTTTCATATAAATTAATTTTCAAAAAAAATTATTCTTTACCTGCTATTACAATAACAATTTCTCCTTTTACACTTTTTTGTGCAAAATAATCTGTTACTTCTCTTAAAGTACCTCTTTTATTTTCTTCAAACACTTTAGTTAGTTCTCTGCTAACACAGCATTGTCTATCATTACCAAAATAAATAATTAGCTCTTCTAAAGTTTTTACTAATCTTAAAGGGCTTTCATATAAAATAATTGTTCTTTCTTCTGTTGCTAATTGTTTTAATTTAGTTTGTCTGCCTTTTTTAGGTGGCAAAAATCCTTCAAACACAAAGCTGCTTGCAGGTAATGCACTATTAACAAGTGCTGGAACAAAAGCTGTTGCTCCAGGCAAACATTCTACAATAATATTTTCTTTAACACAAGCTCTTACTAATAAAAAAGCAGGATCGCTAATACCTGGTGTACCTGCATCTGTAATTAATGCAAATGTTTTACCAGCTTGCATTTGAGCAACTAAATGTGTTACTATTTTATGTTCATTAAATCTGTGATAAGGAGAAAGTGGTTTATTAATTTCATAGAAAGATAAAAGTCTTGCAGAGGTTCGGGTATCTTCACATAAAATTACATCTACACCTTGCAATACTTCTACTGCACGATAAGTAAAATCTTTTAAATTGCCTATGGGTGTTGGTACAATATAAAGCATTGGGTGTAGTAGCAGTTAATTAAATTAATTCACTAATTCAATTTCAAAATATTCCATTACAGGATTGGCTAATAATTTTTTTCCTGCTTCATCTGCAATAGCAATAGCAGCTTGTTCATTTGCTGCTTCTATTTGTAAAGTTATATGCTTACCAATACGTACATCTTTTACATTATTTAATCCTAAACTAAATAATCCATTTTGTACTGCTTTACCTTGTGGGTCTAATAAATTTTTTAATGGCATTACTTTTACCTGAACATTGTATAACATAAAAATATTTTTATCAATTATTATTTTGTTTAAAAAGTAAAGATACAATTACATAAGTAGCAAAACCAATAGTTACAGCTAACCAACCTACTAATAAGGCACTTACAATACTTAATAATAGTACTATAATAAAGGGTAATAATTTTTGTACTGTTACTCCCTTAAATTTTAATGCTAACATAGGTAAGGTAGATATCATTAAATAACTAACAATAAAAATTATGGCATACCAAAACCATTGATTACGCATTAACTCTATTATCCAAACTTTATTACTATACCAATAAGTTAAAGGAAATGATGCAATGAATAAACCCACTGCAGGTATTGGTACTCCTTTAAAACCTACAGATGTTGTAGTATCTATATTAAATCTTGCTAACCTATAAGCACCAGCACAAGCAATGAAAAATGCAGGTAATAACCATATTATTGAAGTATTTAATCCATCTGTTTGTTGTGCAAAAGACAAACGTAAAAACTGATATACAATGATAGAAGGTGCTACACCAAAACTTACAACATCTGCAAGGCTATCTAATTGTTTGCCCATTTCAGAAGTTGCATTAAACAAACGAGCTATAAAGCCATCAAAAAAATCTATTACTGCTGCTAATGCAATAAAAATACTTGCCCAATAAATACTTTCAGGAATTTCTACTAATTGTTCTCCATTTGCATCTATTACAATTGCTAAACCATTTTGTGTAGCAACAACAATAGCCATACATCCAAAAACTAAATTAAGTAAGGTAAAAATGTTGGGTATTTGCTTCATAAATTGTATGCATAATTTTTTGATGAATAGTTAAGTTTTTATCATTACTTTTTCTTCATCAAAGTTTCTATTTCTTCTACAGTAATTGGTATATTTTTCATTAAATCTATATGGCCATTTTTAGTAATCCATAAATTATTTTCTATTCTAATACCCATTTGTTCTTCTTCTATATAAATTCCAGGCTCTACAGTAAATACCATACCTTGTAGTATTGGTGCTGTTCTTGTACCTAAATCATGTACATCAATTCCTAAATGATGGCTTATACCATGATATAAATATTTGCGATAAGCTCTATTTTCTTTGTCTTCATTTTTTACATCACTCTTACGCAATAAACCAATTTTTAAAAATTGTTGTGTTGCTTCCTCTCCTACTAATTCTGTATAATCTACAATTGAAATACCAGGTTTTAAAAGGCTTTTTGCATAATTATGTAAATGCAGGCATGCATTATAAACTGTTTTTTGTCTTTTGGTAAATTTACCATTTACAGGAACAGTTCTTGTAAGATCTGCACAGTAACCACCATAAGCAGCACCAAAATCCATTAAAATTAATTCGCCATCTTTACATTCTTGATTATTACTAACATAATGTAAAGTTCTTGCTCTATCGCCACTAGCTAAAATGCTACCATAAGCTTCGCCTGTTGCTCTTTGGCTTAAAAAGCTGTGAATTAATTCTGCCTCAATTTCATATTCCATTACACCGGGTTTTATAAACCCTAATAATCTTCTAAAAGTATTTTCTGTAATATCTATGGCATGTTGTATTACTGCTACTTCTTCTTTTGTTTTAATGCTTCTTAATTTTCCTAAAATTTTTGCTGCTCTACTATATTGATGTAATGGATAACGACTCTTCATTTCATCTATAAATCTATATTCTCTACTACGTATTAAAGAAGCTTTTCTATCATTTTCGTTACTATCTAAATAAATATTATCAGCTAAATGTATCCATGTTTGTAATAAAGCATCTATACTATCTAACCAAACAATAGTTTGTAAGCCAGATATACTTGTAGCTTCATGTGCTCTTAATCTTTTACCATCCCATTTTTCTTTTAATTCATTAGGACGAACTAACACCAAAACTTCTCTATACTTAGCATCAGGATTATCAGGAAAAAGAATAAGCATACTATCTTCTTGCTCTATACCTGTAAGCCAAAATAAATCGCTGTTTTGTTTAAAGCTATGTAAAGCATCACCATTACTTGGAAACTCATCGTTGCTAATAAAAACAGCAATACTGTTTTTAGCTATTTCTTTTACAAATCTTTTACGATTATTGATAAAAATATTGTTATCTAATGGTAAGTATTTCATAATAAAATTTTTAAGGATTGCAAGATAAAGCATTTTAGCTTTAATGCTTATAGGTATTTGATAAGTTGCTTGTTATTTATCACAATCTTAAAACTTTATTACCAACAGCACAGTTTAAGCAGTGTAATGGTTTGCAATAAAACTTATCTAATTGCAACAATGCTTGTGTATCAAAAGCAGTTTTAGGCTGCATACCTGCATCTTGCCATTTTTTAATTATTTGATTATTTTCTGCACTTAATTGTTGTAAAAATTGTATGGCTTTATCTTTCATATTTTCTTCTTGATTGTATAAACCATAAGCAAATAAAACAGGCACTATAGTATTCATAATAATATTATCTATCATTTGCTTGCCTAATTTTTTATGGCTTGTTATTGTTGCCTCATCAAATAAATAATGATTGCTCCAATAATCATTTGCTGTAACTGCTAATAATTTTTTTAATTCTTCTACTGAGTTTATCTCTTTTACTTTAGAAAATAAATGACTGCTTTTATTGATAAGCATAGCTAATTGTGCTAATCTTATTGTAGGAAAATTTGCAGGCCTCATTCTTAAAAACTGCAACTTTTCTGTAATGGGTTTTAATTGATATTTATGTTGTAAAAATTGATATTCTTTTTGCAGCTTTTGTGCATAAGCATCGTTAAATGTTGTGTTTAATAATTTAGCTTGTCCTAAGAGTAATGCCTCTAGCTGCTCTATATTATTTTTATGTTTGGCTAAAATATTTATGGATATTGTTTTAGCTATTTCTTCAAAGCAACTTGCATTTACTTTTATACCAAAATTGGCTGCTAATAACCACCAAAAAACTTCTTCCCAATGTTGTTGAGATGTTGCTAATAAATCTAAAATTTTGGCAGACTTTGTTGTTAATCTTTCTGCAATTAATCTTTCTTTCCAAGCAGTCCATGCAATGCTACTTAATGCAGGTAAAAATTTTTTACAAGGAATAGTATCTTGCTGCTGCATTAATGTTTCATACCTTTCTAATAAAACTTTGGCAACTAAATTTTGTAAAACTAATGTTGGTAATAATTGTTGATGTTGTTGAATAGTTACATCATTATGCCAAACTACATGTAAAATTACATTGTCATAATTACTATCTGTACTATGATGATGTTTTTGCCAATCAGATGCATTAACATGTATTTCAATATTACCTACAAGTTTTATTGCATTTATTTTTATAGTAGCATGTAAAAAATCTGGTCCTTGATTTGTATTTAATGTACCACATTTTACAATGGTTAGATTCTCTCCTTGAGTAGTAGTTAAAGCAGTTTTATTAAAGTATTGAAACTGCCAAATAAAATGCAATAACTTTTCTGTAATTATCATAACCAATAAATGATTATGAAAGTTAAATAAAATAATTAAGAAAAAATATTTTTACTAAAAACTTTCTAATACTTGTAAAACTCTGCTAACAGGCAATCCCATTACATTATAAAAGTCGCCTTGAATAGATTGAATACCTACTACACCAATCCATTCTTGTATTGCATAAGCACCAGCTTTATCATAAGGCTGATAATTATCTACATAAAAAATAATTTGCTCTTGTGTTAGCTCATGAAATTTAACAAGAGTTGTATCTGCAAAATCAATTTGTAAAAATCCGTTTAAAATAACTACTCCTGTAATTACTTTATGTTCGTTGCCAGATAATTGAGATAGAATGTTAATAGCCTCCTCTCTGTTTTTTGGTTTGCCAATTATAGTATCATTTAAAACCACTACAGTATCTGCTGCAATAATTATATTTTCTTTTCCTACTATATTTTCTACAGCAAAAGCTTTTTGTCTGGCTATATAAATTGGTATTTCATCAATAGGTAAATTATCAGGATAAGTTTCGTCTGTTGGTGCTACAACTACTTCAAAATCTAATGCAGCCCAACTTAATAATTGTTTTCTTCTTGGCGATTGAGAGGCTAAAATTATTGACATAAAATTTAAAAAAATAAACAAAGAAAGTGTAACAACAAAGGTAAATGAACAATGTTACAATTAGTTTGTTTACAATCATATTATAATAAATATTTTGAATTTATTTTTGTGTTATAAAAATATACTTATGATAAAATATGTTAGTGTAGAAGAAGCAGTATCTATAATAAAAAGTGGCGATAGAATTTTTTCTCATGGCTCAGCATGTACTCCAACAATTATTTTAGACGAATTAGCCAAACAATCGCACAGATTAAAAAATGTAGAAATGGTTTCTATTACTCAGCAAGGAAATGTAGAAATTGCCAAACCTCAGTATAAAGAAAGTTTTTTCATCAACTCATTATTTACATCTGCACCTGTACGTGCTGCAGTAAATGCAGATAATGGCGATTTTGTTCCTATTTTTTTAAGTGAAATTCCTATTCTTTTTAAAAATGGACATTTACCCATCGATGTTGCAATTGTTACAGTTTCGCCACCTGATATACATGGTTATTGTACTTTAGGAACATCTGTAGATATAGCAAGAAGTGCTGTAGATAATGCAAAAAAAATTATAGCTATTGTAAATCCTAAAATGCCTAAAACCCATGGCGATGGTATGTTACATGTAAAAAGAATTGATGTTTTTGTTTATAATGATGATGAACTTTTAACAGTTGATTATTCTGCTAAAATGGGTGAAGAAGAATTGCAAATTGGTAGAAATGTTGCTGCATTAATTGATGATAGATCAACTTTACAAATGGGCATTGGTACTATACCAGATGCTGTTTTAAAAAGTTTACATCAACATAAAGATTTAGGTATTCATACAGAAATGCTTAGTGATGGTGTGATAGATTTAATTTTAGAAGATGTAGTTAATAATAAATATAAAGGCTTTAATAATAATAGAACAATTACTAGTTTTTGTTTTGGTACAAAACGTTTATACGATTTTGTACATGATAATCCATCAATTGCTTTTATGGATGTGCAGCATGTAAATTTTCCTATTAATATTATGCAAAACAAAAAAATGCATGCTATTAACTCTGCTATAGAAATTGATTTAACAGGACAAGTTTGTGCTGACTCTATTGGTACTTATCAATACAGTGGTATTGGTGGACAAATGGATTTTATGCGTGGTGCAGCACTAAGTGAAGGTGGCAAACCTATTATGGCATTATCTTCTAGAACAAAAAAAGGTGTACCAAGAATTGTACCTTATTTAAAACAAGGTGCAGGTGTTGTAACAACAAGAGGCCATATACATTATGTATGTACAGAGTATGGTACTGCTTATTTATATGGAAAAAGTTTAAGACAAAGAGCTAAAGCATTAATAGAAATTGCTCATCCTGATGATAGAGAAATGTTAGAAAAAGCATCATTTGAAAGATTTAAAATAACAAGTTTTTAAACATTTTTCTTATTACAGAATTACAAAAAATCAAACACTTACATTTGCTATAATTAATTATTTACATGGCAATACTTAATAATGAACATATAGCATATCTTAAAAATATTGTTGGTAGTAATTTTATTTTTATAGATGAAGAGTCTTTAAATAATTATGCCACCGACCAAACAGAAAAATTAAATTTTAAACCAGAAGTTGTATTAAAACCTAGTACTACAAAAGAAATTGCTGCAATTATGCAATATTGTAATCAGCATTTAATACCTGTAACACCAAGAGGTGCAGGTACAGGTGTAAGTGGTGGTGCATTACCTCATTTAGGTGGCGTTTTGTTAAGTACAGAACACATGAATAATATTATTGAAATTGATGAAAATAATTTACAAGTAATTACAGAGCCTGGTGTAATTACTGAAGTTTTAATGAATGCTGTAAAAGAAAAAGGTTTGTATTATCCACCAGACCCAAGTAGTAAAGGCAGTTGTTTTATTGGAGGAAATATTGCAGAAAATAGTGGTGGACCAAGAGCTGTAAAATATGGTGTTGTAAAAGATTATGTATTAAACTTAGAAGTTGTATTGCCTACAGGTGAAGTTATTTGGACTGGTGCTAATGTTTTAAAAAATGCTACTGGCTACAACTTAACACAACTTATTGTTGGTAGCGAAGGCACTTTAGGTATTGTAACTAAAATAGTTTTAAAACTTATACCACTACCAAAGTACGACTTGCTAATGTTAGTGCCTTTTAAAAACTTAACACATGCCAGCGAAGCTGTAAGTGCCATATTTAAAGCAGGTTTTACACCAAGTGCCTTAGAGTTGATAGAAATAGATGCTTTAAAAATTGTGAGCAAAATGGTAGATAACCAATTAATACCTGTAACAGATGATATTGCTGCACATTTAATTATAGAAACTGATGGTAATAATTTAGAAGTAATGATGAATGAAATGGAAACCATTAGTGAATTATTAACTCAATACGATATTGGCGAAATATTTTTTGCCGATGATAATAACCAAAAAGAAACACTTTGGAAATTAAGAAGACGTGCTGCTGAAGCTGTAAAAATTGAAGGCTATACAATTGAAGAAGATACTGTAGTACCAAGAGCTGCATTACCTCAACTAATTAAAGGTGTAAAATTATTGGGGCAACAATATAATTTTAAAGCAGTATGTTATGGACATGCAGGTGATGGAAATATACATGTAAGAATAAACCATCCTACCATCAAAAATAGTCATGGTAATAAAGAAATGACACAAATACTTAGAGCATTATTTACTTTAGTGAAAGATTTAGGAGGCACCATAAGTGCAGAACATGGTATTGGACTAATTCAAAAGCCATATATGGATATTGTATTTGATAAAGTAAATCTTAGATTAATGCAATCTGTTAAAAAAGTATTTGACCCTAACAATATTTTAAATGCTGGTAAAATTTTTGATACAGAGTAATTTATATTTGTGATTAAAATAGATAAATTTTTATGAAGAAAATTTTGTTAGTAAGTATTGCTACCATTTTAATGTTTAATGCTAAAGCACAAAGAGAAGATGAAGAAGAAAAAGGTTTAGGCTTTAGACAAGAAAATGTATTTATTGGTGGTAGTATTACTTTAGGTTTTGGTAGTAGTAGTGGTTATGGTGGAGGTACAAAATTTGTTATTGGTGCTAATCCTGAAATTGGTTATACAATTGTAAATTGGGTAGATGCAGGTATTGTATTTAATACTATTTATTCATCAATGAAGTATAGTGAAAATTATATTAGATACAGACAAACAGCTTTAAATTTAGGTGTTGGTGCTTTTGTTAGAATTTATCCTGTATCTAATTTCTTTCTTCAGGCACAACCAGAATTTAATACAATAAAATATACTGACAAAAATTTAGACCAAACTAATATTCCTGTTAATTCTCAAAAAGTAAAAGCCAATAGCTTTTTAGTGGGTGTAGGTTATGGACAAAGAGTAGTAGGAAAATTTAATTTCTTTACAGTTATTATGATGGATTTAGGTAAAGAATATTACTCTCCTTATCGTAATAGTTATAACGAAGCTATACCAATTATCAGAAGTGGTTTTAATTGGTATTTACGTCCTTCTAAGAAAAGAAGATAGCTTGTGGTGTATCTACTACAATAATTCTATCTCGCCAATTTTCGTATAAAAAACCTTGCTCAAACATGGTATCTATATGTGCTACTAAATGATTATAATAACCAGCAGTATTTAAAATAATTATTTTCTTTTCATGAATTTTTAAATTATTCCAAGTAATAATTTCAAACAATTCGTCTAAAGTGCCATAACCACCAGCAAGTACAATAGCTGCATCGCTTAATTCATACATCATTTTTTTACGAATGTGCATGTCTTTTACTACATGCGATTTTGTAATGCCTACATGTTGTTGTTCCCACTCTACCAATAATTCTGGTATTACACCTATTACAGTTCCATTATGTTGCATCATTGTATCAGCAATTGCTCCCATTATACCAACTTTACCACCTCCATAAACCATAGTAATATTATGCTGTGCTAATAAAACTCCTAATTCATTTGCATGTTGTATAAATAAAGGATTGTTGCCTGTTTTGCTGCCACAAAAAACAGCTACACTTTGCCAATTGGGTGTCATATATTTTTTAAAAATTAAGATTGCAAAGCTATATTTCTTCTAATAAAAAATAATTTCTTTTATAAACATTTTAAGCAACTTATCATTCTATATTTATCTGCCACTTAATTGTATTTGTTTTTTTAGTGTAGCATTAAATTCTTTTTGTTGTAATAAATGCTCAACAGTAATGTGCATTCTGTATTGCCAATTATGTTGGTTAGTTGCAGGATTATTAATTCTTTCTTCTGCTAAATGCTGATTGCTTAAATCATCGTTGCTACCTAATAAATCTTGTAATTGAAAAATACTAAAAATTGCAGGAGAATATAAATGCTGAATAATGATTGCCTGATTTATCCAAGATTGGCAAGTGTTTGGTGCATTTCCTTTTTGTTGTAAAATTTGTTGGTAAAATGATTGAGTGATATTTTTATCTTCCTCCCACCAAGCTCTAATTGTACTCATATCGTGTGTTGATGGTGTTACAACACTTAAATAAGGTGCATCGTTAAGATGCAAAAATAATTTACCCATTTGCTTAGGCATTCTTTGCACTTCTAAACTTAAAATAGCTAAAGCATTTAATATAGAAGGTAAAATATTTGGTACAAAGCCTAAATCCTCAGCACAAATAAGCATATTAGTTAGCTGCTGCAATATAGGTAGTTTTTGTAATGCTTCATTTGCCCAAAGCTGCTCTTGCCTTTCAAAAAAATAATTGTTGTATAATTTTTTTAGTGCTTGTTGTGTTGCATTATCTAACAGTTGAAATGAGTAAGTTTTATCCATATCAAATCTACAGTGAAACTCCTCTCCTTTTGAGTTTGGCACTTCAAAAAATAATACGTTACTAATTAAATCATACAAACCCAATTTTATTTTTTGGTTTTGTGCATTATCTGGCAACTCATCAAATGCTTGTTGTACTTGCTTTTGCGTAGCAAATAATTCTTTTAGCTGATAAGTATTATCATCATTCTTAATTAAATATTTTTCTGTTACTAAAGTTTTATCATCATCAAAAAGTTTTTGTAACAACTCATCTGTAATAAAAGGTTGTGTAAATCTTTGATGGTTAAATGAAATATTATTTGCTACAAATTCTTTTTTATGTATTGGAATAGCAGGTTCAAAATAACCCATGATACCTTCTACAGCATGAGATGGTATGCTCCAAATACGAAAGAAACCTAAAATATGATCTATTCTAAAAGCATCAAAATATTCATTCATTTTCCAAAGCCTTTTTTGCCACCATTGAAAGTTATTAGCTTTCATATTTTGCCAACGATAAGTAGGGAAACCCCAATTCTGACCTTTTGTTGCAAAAGCATCTGGTGGTGCACCAGCTTGTAATTGCTCATTAAACAATTGAGGAAATTGCCAAACATCTGCACTAAATTTATGTAAGCCAATAGGTAAATCTCCTTTTAATACAATACCATTTTCATGTGCATATTGTACAGCTTGTTTTAATTGTTTATCTAAATAAAATTGTACAAAATAATGAATAGCAATTTCATTAAAAGCTGTACTATTTTCTGCTGTTAAGCTATTAATATCTTCTTGCTTAAAGTGTTTGTACAAAGTCCATTCATGAAAATTGGCAGTATTATACTCATCTCTTAAATAACAAAATGCTGCATAAGGTTGTAACCAAAATTTATTTTGCTGAAAAAACTTTTTATATGCTGATGATGCAAATGTTTTTTCTTTCTGTTGATGAAATATTTTTTGTAAATAATTCCATTTAGCTTTTATAACTGTAGTATATTGTAAAGATGTATGTTTATTGAATTGTTTTTTTTCTTTTAAATATTTTTCGTGTAGTTCTTTATTTTCATCTAACAATAAACTTTCAATATTTATATAAATAGGATGCAATGCAAATGCACTATTAGCAGCATAAGGATAAGCATCTTGCCATGTTTTATTAATAGTAGTATCGTGTATGGGTAATAATTGTATAAGTTTAATGCCTGTTTGCTTTGCCCAATTTGTTAATAATTTTATATCTAAAAATTCGCCAACGCCAAAACTATTTTCTGTTCTTATGCTAAAAACAGGTATGGCAATTCCTGCACCTTTCCATTGATGAAAAGGCAATACAGCAAATCCATCATTTATCAATACATTTTTTGCTATTACAGCAGTATGGTACAAAACCCTGTTTTCTCCTTCTTCGTAATGAATAAATTTTTTAAGCAAAATATCATATACACCATACTTATATTCAACAATAGTGTTTGTAGTATTAAGAATTAGCTGAATAGAAAAATAAATTTCATCTGCATCTTTTTGTAAAAGCAATGGTTTTTGTGTATCCCAATTTTGTAAAGATGCAATATTGCCTAATAAACAAATGGTTTGATGTTGGGGTAATAATGGTGCTTTTACTTTAAATGTATGTGTATAATCTTTTTTAGTTTTTACTAAAGTTGGCTGAACATTATTTTTTAATAATACTTCTTTAAATGGCTTTAAGTAAAATATATTTTTTGCATCGTAAGTATTATTCCATGTATCAATAATTTGAGTATGCTTTTTTAATTTAGATGGATTAAAATGTTTGTCATTTACTTTATCTATAGCAATTTTTTCATTGTTTTTTGTAACAAAATAATAGTAAGGAATTGCTTCATTAATTATTTCATGTTGTTGTAAGTGGATAGTAACTTTCCAAAATACATCATTAAAATATGTTAAGGCTAAAGGTTTATTTTTAAAAATAGGATGATCCGAAAAAAGATAAATCTGTTCTTTATATTGTGTATGATACTTTAACCAAAATGTAATAGATAGTTGAGGTTTTTTATGTTTAACAATATTTTTTCTAGATTTAATCATAACTAATAAAGCAAAATAAATAGATAATATTACCCACTTATCACAAATAAGGATTCTTTAAATAATAAAAACCAAATATCTACTATTTTTGATGCCAATGCTTAAATTATTAAATATATTATGGAATAGTTTTAGAATGGCCATGCTAGAACTAAAAGTACATAAACTACGTTCATTACTTTCTTTATTTGGTATAGCCATTGGTATATTTTGTATTATTGGTGTGTTATCTACTATTTCTAGTTTAGAGCATTATATTAAATCTAATATTGACCAATTAGGCAGAAGTACTATTTACATACAAAAAATTCCGTGGGGACCGCACAATGAAAATACACCTTGGTGGAAATATCAAAAAAGACCAGAGCTAACATCGTTTGAAGAAAAAGAATTAAAGAAGAGAAGTAAATTAATTTCTAATGTTGCTTATTCTATGTTTTATAATTCATCAATTAGTTATGATAATACAGAATTATTAAATATTCAATGGGCAGGTGTTACTGAAGAGTTTAATAAAATATTATCTATTGATATTGCCAATGGAAGATACTTAAGTAATGCAGAATTTGAAAGAGGAACTAATGCAGTAGTTGTTGGTTATAGAGTAGCTACAGACTTATTTGGTAATGCTGAATATGCTATAGGCAAAACAGTAACTATTGGTAAAAAGAAAGGTGTAATTGTTGGTACATTAAAAGAGCAAGGCTCTTCTATGGATGGTTGGCAATTTGATGATAGAATTATTGTACCTTATTTATTTTGCAAACAAGTAGCAGACGAAAAAAATTCTGGTGGTTTTATTATAGCTAAAGCTAATGATAAATATAAGATAGAAGATGTAAAAGATGAGCTTACTAGTATTTTAAGAACTATCAGAAAAGTAGCACCAACAGAAGAAGATAATTTTGCACTTAATGATATTTCTGCTACTGCAGATACATTAAAATCTTTTTTTGGACAAGTAACTATTGGTGGTTGGGCTATTGCTGGTCTTAGTTTAATTGTTGGTGCTTTTGGTGTTGCTAATATTATGTTTGTAACAGTAAGAGAAAGAACCAGCCAAATAGGATTAAAAAAAGCTATAGGTGCAAAAAGCCGTACAATACTTACAGAGTTTTTATTAGAAAGTGCATTCTTATGTGTAGTTGGTGGCTTAATAGGATTATTTTTTGTTTGGCTACTTACCTTATTTATTAGTAGTGTATTACCTTTTCCTATTTTTATTGCTCCTAATATAATTTTATTAGCATTTAATATTTGTGTTGTATTAGGTGTGTTATCTGGTATAATACCTGCTTCAATTGCTGCAAAAATGAATCCTGTTGTTGCAATAAGAACAAAGTAATTGTTTACTTGATTTTGTATTTTTGTAGTTTAAAAAATAGCTTTAATTGTCAACTATTATATTAGCCATAGAATCTTCTTGCGACGATACATCTGCCTCAATTTGTGTAGATGGAAAAATACTTTCAAACTTTATCGCTAACCAATCTATTCATCAAAAATATGGAGGTGTAGTACCAGAATTAGCTAGTCGTTCTCATATACAAAATATTGTACCTGTTGTAGATATTGCTATTAAAGAAGCAAATGAAAAAAGTACATCTCCTATTACTTTGCAAAATATTAGTGCTATTGCATTTACACAATCGCCAGGGTTAATTGGTAGTTTATTAGTTGGTGCACAATTTGCAAAATCTTTAGCTTTAACATTAAACAAACCATTAATTGCAGTACATCACATGCAAGCTCATGTATTAGCAAATTTAATTGGCGATGAAAAACCAAGCTTTCCTTTTTTATGTTTAACAGTAAGTGGTGGTCATACACAAATTGTTATTGCACACTCTCCATTACATTTAGAAATTATTGGAGAAACAATTGATGATGCAGCTGGAGAAGCATTTGATAAAACTGCTAAACTTTTAGGGTTGCCTTATCCTGGTGGACCATTAATAGATAAATATGCACAACAAGGCAATGCACTTGCTTTTAAATTTGCTGAGCCTAATATACCCAACTTAAATTTTTCTTTTAGTGGTTTAAAAACTTCTGTATTATATTTTTTGCAAAAACAAGATGAGGATTTTATTAAAAATAATCTGCCAGATTTATGTGCATCTATACAAAACAGCATTGTAAATATTTTAATAAAAAAAATAAAAAAAGCGGTTCAACAAACTAATATTCAACAAGTTTGCTTAGCAGGTGGTGTTAGTGCTAATAGTGGTTTAAGAAATGCTTTAATTGAGAATGGTAAAAAATTTGGCTGGCAAA
>CAUJDL010000049.1 GCA_963169635.1 Bacteroidota bacterium | reverse complement strand
ATATAGTGTTGCAGGTGCAAGTTTAGAAGCATTAGCTGCAATAGATTCTGCAAGTGCTTTAACTATTGCCAATAAACTATCTCAAGAACCAGCAAAAGGCAGATTAGCAACAGCTATTTCTGCTGTATTAGTAAAATATGGTGGAGAAGAAGCATTTGATTTTATTGCCAATAACTTTGAAAGAATGCCTTTTTCGCAAGAAAAATTTGAAGCATTACAATCATTAGCAGAAATATTAATGAAAGTAAAAGATGCTACTAAGTTTAAAAAAGGAATTGATTTAATTGTTGCATTTAGAGATGGAATGCCAGAAGCTTATAAAAAGCAAGTAGCTGTTTATATTAATAATATGATTTTAAAAGGTATTGCAGAAAGTAAAGAACAATCTGGAGAAACTGAATTAGCAAATTATGTAAAACAACAAATTAAATAAAACTAAAAAGCTTATTAATTAGCTTGTTTTAAAAAATGCTGCTTGTATTTATTCAAGTAGCATTTTTTTTTATTTTACAGTTTAATTATAAAAAATATTTTTAAAAAAGGTTTTATAATATTTTTTTTCTTTACTTTTGGTTACCCCCTCTAAAAGAAAGTAATTATTTTACAGATTACAAGTAAGATTTAAAAGCACAATAATTAAAAATTAAAATCTAAATATTCTATTTAGGTTAATTTATTTTTTATAACATTAAAACTAACATTATGAAAGTTAATTTACTACCTCGTACACCTAAAACTTTAGTTGTATTATTGTTTTTTTGTTTTGCATTTACAGCTTACAAATCATCAGCTCAAACAACTTATTATGTTAATGATGGTTCATTAGTAGATGATATTTATACAACAGCTATAGGTGATGATTTAAATAGTGGTACAGCAGCTGCACCATTTGCTACCATTACAAAAGCAATGACTGTAGCAGTTTCTGGTGACATAATCTTGGTAGATGCTGGTACTTTCTTAGAAAATGTAAATTTAACTATTCCTGTATCTATAATTGGTGCTGATAGCTCTAGTACCATTTTAGATAAAGGTGATGGTAACTATACAGCTTTAGGAGGTAATGGTTTTAGTGTATCTGCTAATAATGTGGTAATTAAAAAACTAAAACTTAGAAATTATAATATAGGTATAAATGTAACTGCCAACGTAGAAGATTTAAATATTCAAGAAGTATCTGCTTTAGAAAATTATAATGCAGGTTTTTATACTAATAAATCAATAGATACTCTATCTATCACAAATTCAATATTTAAACATAATGGCTATAAAGGCAATGTAAATTCAGGTGGTAGCTATAGAAGAGGTTTATTATTCCAATCAAGTGCAAGTACTTTTGCAAATTTCTATATACATAATAATGTAGTAACAGATAATAGCTTGGTTGGTATAGATATTAACTTAAATAATTATACTAATGGGATTGAAATTAGTGATAACACTTTAACAAGAAATGGGGATGCAGAAATTGGTGTTTGGTTAGGTAAAAACTCTGCAACTGCAAGTAAACCTGTATTAATACACAATAATGCAATCATTTTAAGTAATGCAGTAAGATTTGGTATAGAAGTTAAAAATCCATCAGGTTCAGGTATGTCATCAGGTTTAGGTAGTATTGTAGTATCTAACAATATGATAGGCGTTTCAGGTCATACAGGAGTAAGTAGAGATATGGGAGGTATTGTAGTTATAAGAAGAAAAGATGGCGATGCTACTATTAATGACCAACCTAAAGGTGTTGTAATTAATAATAATATCATAAATAATTTACAAAATATACATGCTAATGCAGATGATGCTTATGGTATTGTTGTAGGTGGTACAAATCATACAATAAAAGATAATTCTATTGACAATACAGAAGTTTCTATCCAGTTACAAAAAGAAAATGACAATTATAGCACTAACAATAATTCTAACCAGGCTAATGTAGATTATTATTTTAGTAGAGATAATTCTGCAGAAGTTTGTGCCTATTTAGATAATAATATTATTAGTTTTTCAGGCTTACCAAGATTAGTAACAGGTGTAGCAACAGCATCATTTACTTTACCTAATTCAGTATTAAATACAAATACAGGTATGGCATTTTGTACTATTCAATCTGCAATTGATGATGCTAATACTTTAGCAGGTCATACTCTTCAAGCATCTACAGGTACTTTTGCAGAAAATGTAAATGTAAATAAATCTGTAACTCTAATGGGTGCAGATAGTTCTAGTACTATTTTAGATAAAGGTGATGGTAACTATACAGCTTTAGGAGGTAATGGTTTTAGTGTATCTGCTAATAATGTGGTAATTAAAAAACTAAAACTTAGGAATTATAATATAGGTATAAATGTAACTGACAATATAGAAGATTTAACTATTCAAGAAGTATCTGCTTTAGAAAATTTTAATGCAGGTTTTTATACTAATAAATCAATAGATACTCTATCTATCACAAATTCAATATTTAAACATAATGGCTATAAAGGCAATGTAAGTTCAGGTGGTAGCTATAGAAGAGGTATATTATTCCAATCAAGTGCAAGTAATTATGCAAATATCTATATTAATAATAATACTGTAACAGATAATAGCTTAGTAGGTATAGATATTAACTTAAATAATTATACAGATGGTATAGAATTAAGTAATAACATATTAGCAAGAAATGGTGATGCAGAAATTGGTGTTTGGTTAGGTAAAAATGCAGATTCTGCAAGCAACCCTGTATTAATACACAATAACATGATTACCTTAAGTAATGCAGTAAGATTTGGTATAGAAATTAAAAATCCATTAGGCTCAGGTTTACCTACAGGTACAGGTAGTATTGTAGTATCTAACAATATTATTGCTACTTCAGGTCATACAGGAGTAAGCAGAGATATGGGAGGTATTGTAGTTATAAGAAGAAAAGATGGCGATGCTACTATTAATGACCAACCTAAAGGTGTAGTTATCAAATATAACAGCATATTTAATTTACAAAATATACATGCTAATACAGATGATGCTTATGGTATTGTAGTAGGTGGTATTAATCATACAATAAAAAATAATACACTTAATAACACAGAAATATCTATACAGTTACAAAAAGAAAATGATAATTATAGCACTAACAATAATTCTAATCAGGCTAATGTAGATTATTATTTTAGCAGAGATAATTCATCTGAAGTTTGTGCCTATTTAGCAGATAATAATATTATTAGTTCTGGAGCACCAAGATTAGTAACAGGTGTAGCAACATCTTCATTAACATTACCAAATACTGTATTAAACGAAACATCAGAAGTAACATTTTGTACTATTCAAGATGCAATTGATGATGACAATACTTTAGATGGTCATCATCTTCAAGCAAGTGCAGGTGTTTTTGCTGAAGAAATATTTTTACATAAACGATTAACATTGAAAGGTGCTAATACTGGTATTAATCCTAATTTACTTCCAAGAAATCCAGAAACAATTATTTATCCATCAACTTCTGGTGGAGACCCTAATGACCCAAGTGCAATTGTTTCATTATATATAGATTCTGCTGCAAGTGGTTCATATATTAATGGATTTACTTTTGATGGTAATAATCCTTCTTTAACTAGTGGTATTTTAATTAATGAAGGTAGCACAGATGTAGATGCTATTGAAGCTATTGCTAGTTATGATGGTGTTAGTAAAATAAGCATTACTAATAATATCATTAAAAACTATTCTTATAGTGGTATAGATCTTTATAATTATTATAATAGTGGTAATATAACAACTGGTAGCTTAATTGCTAATAATTTATTTGAAGGTATTAGACCGTATGATTATGGTATAGCAGCATTAATTTATAATAACTGTTATACAACTATAGCTAATAATGTAATGAATGGTGTTAGAGTTGGTATTCAAACTGGTAATTTTAGTCAGGCTGATACAATGTTTAATCACTCAATTACCAATAATACTGTTAATGCTGTTAGATTGGGTATTTGGTATAATTCTCACTATAGTAATGCTACAAGTTTTATAATTAATAATAATACTGTAGCAAATTATGCAGGTGCTACAAATACTACAGGTATTAAAGTAACATCTATCCAAAATATAGTTGGGGCAACAATTAATAATAATAATGTTAGTAATGTAAAATATGGTTATCATCTTTGGAGCAATCCTACTATAAGTACTATAAGTATTACAGGTGGTAGTGTTTCTAACGTAACTAGAGCTATTTTAGCAGATAATTTTGCAGGATATAATTCAAATGGAAGTTCTAGTTCGTACAATGTATCTAATGTATTAATTTCAAGTGCAGATTCTGGAATTGTTGTAGTAGATGATGCTTTGAATACTAATAATGCCACTGTTGCTTTAACTATTGGTGACGATGTTTCAATTAGTGCTAATACAGCTTCAATTTCTGTTGAAGGTAGCGATGCATCATTAGCTATTAGTACTACTGGCCTAAATGGTGTAATTTCAGATGGAGCTATTTTAAATAATAGTGGTAATCCTATTGATGCAACATCTGGAAAACTACAATTATCAGGCTTAACAAAATATACTGTTAATGGTGGTCTTAACATTAGAGAATTACAAATCACTAATTTTGATAGTATTTTAATTGCTGGTGGAGTAGAAGATACTGTAAATGTTTATGAAACATTAAGATGTTATACTGGTGTATTAAAAACAAATAATAACTTAGTATTAAAATCTACAGCAACTACTACTGCTGCAATTTTAAATGGTGATGCTTCAGGAAATTATATAGCAGATAATGTTACTATAGAACGTTATGTACCTGCTAAAGCATCTAGAAAATGGATTTTACTTGCAAGCCCTATTACAGAAACTATTGCTAATACTTGGCAGCAACAAATACATATTACAGGTGCTGGTACAGGTGGTACTGTTTGTCCTACATTTACACAACATACCAATGGATACGATGCTACTGTAAGTAATGCACCAAACATTTATACTTATAACTCTGCTAATAATGTAGGTACTAGATGGACTAAACCTGCTACAACTAATGCAGATAATTTAACTGCTGGTAAAGCATTTAGAGTAAATGTAAGAGGAGATAGAAGTTTAGGTTGTAGCTTATTAGATGGCTCACCAAGTGGCTTAATACCAACTGCTGTTACATTAAAATCTACTGGCTTTATTAATAATGCTAATTTAAATGCTGGAGATATTAGTATTACCTTAAATAATGCAAGAGATATCAGTGGCCCAGATAAATATGTAATGATTGGTAACCCTTATCCAAGTACTGTTAAGTTTAATACATTCTATACTGGTAATAGTGCTAAAATAGCTAATAACTATGCTATTTATATACCAGCAAATGCACCAAGCATTTATTCTTATTGGGATGGTGCTACACAATTATTTACTGGTGGTACTGGTTATGATAATAGTAATGGTAATAATATAGCTAGTGGACAAGCCTTCTTTGTTCAATCTACTTTAGCTAATGATAATCTTATTACTTTAAACTTTACTGAGTCTGATAAATTAGATGGTAGTTTCAATGGTTATTTCAGACCTCGTAGTTTTAATGAAAAAATAAAAGTAAATCTATTAGCAAATAATAAAAAAGTAGATGAAGTAATTATTCGTTTTGCTAACGATGCAGGTATTAGTAATTCTGAAATAAATGCAAATCTAGATATTCCATCTATCAATAGTGGTATTGCTATTAGTAGCTTAAAAGAAAATAAACCAATGGTTGTACAAACAAGAGATTTAGCTACATTAAATAATGATGAAGTTTGGCTAAATGTTAGTGCAAATGAAAGTGGTTTTTATCAATTAAACTTTACTGAGTTTGATAAATTTGTTGGTACAGATATTTTCTTGAAAGACCATTATACTAATGCAATGCAAGATGTAAAACAAAATGCTACTTACTCTTTCTTAATAGATAAAGATATTGCAGCTACTAAAGGTGCAACAAGATTTAGTATTGTATTTAACAGAAATATTCAAGCAGAGTATGTGAATAATAATATTAAAATGTATCCTAATCCTGCAAGTAAAAATGTAACTATTGAATTACCTCAAAATAATGGTGTAGGTAATTATCATATTAATGTTACAGATATTGCAGGTAAAGTAGTAATGCAAGTAAAAGCTAATGGTGGTACACAACAATTAAATATAGAACAATTAATGACTGGTACTTATCTATTAGAAATTATTGATAGCAATGGAAAAAGAACAATAGAAAAATTAGTTAAACAATAAATAATTAATTGAAGAAAAGTAATTGTATAAATTATGCAGTTGCTTTTCTTCCTTAAAAAATACAACCTTTTTAAACCTATTTAATTTTAATGTTTATGAAAACAACAATGTTTAAATTTTTAAGTGTATTATCCTTAATACTAGTATTATCATTACCAGTAAAAGCTCAAGACGATTTTGACCCACCAGAAGATGATATTCCTGTAGATGGTGGTTTAACTTTATTATTAGCTGCAGGTGTTGGCTATGGTGCAAAAAAATTAAGAGATAATAGAAAAAAACAACAAGATAAAATATCTTAAACTTGTATTGCTATTTATCAACTTTTCAAAAGCGGTAATCGTTTAATTATCTTCTAATAAATTTTCATTTATTTTTTTAAAAAAAATTATGACATAAAAAAATCCCCACTTTTTTAAAGCGGGGATTTTTAATATTTGAAAGTTTGTAAAATCTAATCTTCTTCTACTTTTACTTTTCCTTTATTCTTAGCTATTACTTCTTCAGCAATATTAGTAGGAGCAGGAGAG
>CAUJDL010000048.1 GCA_963169635.1 Bacteroidota bacterium | reverse complement strand
GTGTGTTAGGCTTTTATAGAAGTTTTAAAATAACAAAGCCATTTTACAAGGCTTTTATCTATTTTATAAAATGAAATAAACTAAAAAATTTTTACTCTAATATTTTTAACCTTACTACAACAATTAAATGATAACAACTTTTAAATGCTGATAAATACTACTTTGTATAAAAATAAAATGCTTTATTTGTTAAGATGAAACTCAATGAGTTTTTCATTAACTGAAAAATTGTCGGTGATATTTTTATTCATTATTTTTTCAAACACTTATCTTCACAGCCAAACGATTGCATTATGAGTAAGCTAAGTAAACTTGCAGAAACATTAATAGGTAGCGAAATTGTAAAATTGGGTAATGCTATAAGTGAAAGAATACAAAAAGGCGAAAAAATTTATAATTATACAATTGGCGATTTTGACCCTTCTATTTTTCCTATACCACAATTGTTAGAAGATTATATTATAGAAGAATATAAAAAGGGAAGTACTAACTATCCTGCTGCAGATGGTGTAGTAGAATTAAGAAAAGCTATTGCTTTTTATTTAAAAGAATGGCAAGGATTTGAGTGCTCTACTAATGAAATACAAGTAGCTTCTGGAGGAAGACCTATTATTTATGCTGCTTTTAGAGCTATTGTAGATGTTAGAGATAAAGTAATTTATGGTGTACCTAGCTGGAATAATAATCATTATGTACATCTTACAGGTGGCGAACATTGCTTAATTGATTGTAAGCCAGAAAATAATTTTATGCCTTTGGTAGAAGATGTACAACAACATATAAAAGGTGCTACACTTATTTGTTTATGTACACCACAAAACCCTACAGGTACTACCCTCTCTAAAGAAAGTTTAGCAAAAATTTGCGACTTAATAATTGAAGAAAATAATAGCAGAGCAGAGAATGAAAAAAAATTATATCTCTTATACGATCAAATGTATTGGACATTAACTTATGGAGATATACATCATTACAATCCTGTTTGTTTAAGACCAGCAATGAAAGATTATACCATTTTTGTTGGTGGTATTTCAAAATCGCTTTCTGCAACAGGTGTTCGTGTTGGTTGGGGTGTTGGTCCAACAAATGTTATTACAAAAATGAAAGCTATCCTTAGCCATATTGGTGCATGGGCACCAACAGCTGAGCAAAAAGCTACTGCAAAATTTTTAGTAGATACTGCAGCATTAAAATCTTTTACAGCTACTTTTATTACAGAGCTTGAATATAGATTACAACATATTCACAAAGGTTTTATTTCCTTAAAAGAAAAAGGTTTTGCTGTAGATGCTATAGCACCACAAGCAGCTATTTATTTAACTATTAAAATAGATTTAGTTGGTAAAAAAACTGCTGATGGAAATATTTTACAAACACAAGAAGATGTTACTGCTTATTTATTAAGCGAAGCTAAATTAGCTATTGTACCATTTTATTGTTTTGGTGCATCTAAAGAAAATCCTTGGTATAGGCTTAGTATTGGCACTTGTAAAAAAGAAGAAATACCAGCAATGTTTACTATGTTAGCAAATGCTTTAAGTAAATTAAGTTAATATACTTTTATCGCATTAAATACATTTTACCATAGCCTGCTTTAAAGTATTTATCTGTAGCAATTTTATCGCCAAAAGAATCTTTAAATTCATAACGGTCTAAACTATTGCCATCTAAATTGGTAATTACTCTGTATAGATATACACCATTAGCTAATTGTTGGCCATACATATCTGTACCATCCCATTTAAATGTTGTAATATTTTTTCCTATGCGTATTGGGCCTAATTCATCTTTATTTATTTCTCTAACAATTTTACCTGTAACAGTTAATATTTGAATACGAATATTGTTAGGTAATTGACTACCCGTTAATGTAAATACAAATGCAGTAGAAGTAGTAAATGGATTAGGATAATTAAACACATCTGAAATCATGGGTTTATTATTTACTGTAAAGCTTACTTTGTATTGTTGTTTACCAGCAGAATTACCACTTTTATCTTTTCCTGAAACCATTAATTCATATTCTCCATCTTGAGAAAGATGAGGTGTAAAATCGGCTATTGCTTTATTCTCGTTACCAATAGTTGCAGCAGTAAAACGTAAAGTATCTGTACCATATTGAAAACGCTTTACAGTATAATCAGGATAACGAAGATGTACTGTAATACCAGCAGTATCGTTGAGTGTTAAAAATTTAGATTCGTCGTTTAACTCTATTCTTATTGCAGGTTTTGCAGAAACAATATCGCCATTTAAAATATGTACTCCATCAAAAGTTACATCTACAATAGGGTCTATTTTATCTGCAAGTACATAAAAATCTTTATACAAAAAGTTATTAAATAAATATTGTTCTTGAGGATTATTATTAGGATTTACATGAATGTACAAAGTATTTTTTCCTATAAAATCTTTGGTATCTATAGGTAAATAAATAGTGGCTGTATCACCTGCATTTAAAGGTTTTTTAATTTTATTTACAACAAATGGTAAAGTAATACCACTGCTATTAGTAATTGATGCAGTAACAGGAATACTATCTGTAAAATTTAACTCACTAATATTTTTAAAAGCAATTTTTATAGGTAAAATTTCTCCTGCTTCTACTGTATCTTTTATTGAATATAAAATATTACTTGCTAATGCACCTTCAGGTAATAAGTCTGCTAATAAACGCCAATAACGTAATTGATAAGGTGTATAATGAATAGCATCTTTATTAGTCATTCTTAATTGTAAGTAAGGATATGTATTAGCATTTACAGAAGTTAAATCTACATTTTGTTGTGTTTTATTGATATTGGTAAATAAAACTGTTTCTGTACCAGCATTATCAATACCTATAACATCTATTAAAGCTTCATCTGCTGTTGCAATATCTGTAGCATTGCCTCTCCAAATTAATTGTTGCCATTGTTTGGCAGGTCCAAAAACAGGCGAAGTAATATAACCTAAAGAATCAGTAGAAGCAATTATTAAATCAAGATTAGCAACATCATGTATATCAAAACTAAATGCAGCTGTTGGTGCTAATGAAGTATTATTTTTTTGAAAAGCAAAAATCCATGCTCTAGGATAATAGAAAGAATCTAAATCTGTAAATCCATTACTTACTAATTTGCCATACATAGTATTATTAATACTACCATTTGATATCATATCATTTTTCCAAACAGCTACAGGATTTGCATCGTGTGGTAAATCTAAATTTACACGTGCAATTGCAATTACATTACTTGGTATCCAATCTATAAAATCTCTTACTTTATTTCTTTCTGCAAGTGTGTTGTAACCAAATTCAAAATTAAATTGACGACCAGGCTTTGCACAATTTACAGTACTGCTACCCATAAAACCTCCTGATGCACCAACAGAATCTAATGATGGTATTGCTTGATTATAGTAAGGACGCATGGTAGCTGCATCAAATAAAGTCCAACGAATTGAGTAACCTAAACATCCACTTGATAAAACATATTTTCCATTTTTAGTAATAGAAAAATCTGCATCGTAATTGGAGTAAGGAAATACACCTTGTCTAATATTTAAATTAGTAGCTGTTAAATCATATTGCCAATTTCTTGAAAAACTATCTAATTTAATTCTTTGTAAAACACTTTTAAAATGTTGGTATAAATGCGATTGATTATAACCTGTATTTGTACCATTAATATAAATAAAACTAGCAGTATTCCATCTAAAATCTCCTGATGTTGGTACTGCAGCAACACGCCAATAATAAACTGTAGAATCTGTATAAGTAATAGCAGGATTAAATTCTAATGCTCCACCTTTACTATTAATTGTTTGTGTTTTTTTGAAAGATGAATTAAATAATTCTGTAGTATCAATTTCCATTTGATAGGTTCTTTCTGCTGCAACAGGATTTGCAGTAGAAGCATATAACTTACTACTATTATTATTAATAATTGAATAGTTGTAAGGATATACAGGCTTAATATCATCATCAAAAATATAAAAGCATTTCTGTGTAGTATTATTTGTTTTGCTTAACTCATCGTATTGGTTTAAGCTATCTATAATAATGGTAATACAATTATTTCCTTTATCTCTTACTGGCGAAATAGTAACATCCATTTTAATAGAATCTATACTACGAATAGAAGGCTTTATAAAACCATTCCATAAATAAGAAATAGAACCATCGCCATGTTGCCATTTAATCATTACATGCAATGAGTCGCCACCATTTACTGCTCTTGATGCTTGTGCTTTACCAAGATTATACAGTTTTGTTTGAAAACTAAATTTATTATCTGCCACAGAAATTACAGAAGGTTGTATTGTTACAGCAGTTTCTTCTACAGCAAAATCTGGTTTATTAGCAGCATAAATTTTAATTGCTGGGTCGCCATGTAATACAAATTGTTCTGCATGCATTCTTGCATAAAAATCATTTGGCGAAAATGGTGCCATTGCATCAAGTAAATTTTTACCTAAATAATTATTATAACCATTGGTGTTTTTTAAAGATTGATAAAATGCTGTAGAGTAAGAATTTAAATGACCTATTAAACCAAAATGTGTACCTGCAATTACACCAATAGAACCACGCTGATTAGCAAAAACAAATTTTTCTGCAAGCGATGTTATATTAGATAAACGAGAAGCATCAAAATCGAAAAAATTACCTGCATTGCAACCATTCAATAAAAACACAGGATACTTTCCTTGATTATCATAATCCATTGGATTATTTAAATTATAATCTAATTGTGTAGCTGCACTATGACCAAAATAAGTAAGCAATGCAATACCATTGCTAAAATAATTTTTTAATAAACTTACTACTTCAGGTGTTGCACCTCCACCAGTTGATACAGTATTAAAATCTGCTACAACACCACCATACAAAGAATCTTTAATAATATTTTTATAACCATTTAAGTAAGTAATTAATAATGGCTCAAGGTTAGGGTCATTAGTTCCTGCAATATGTACAATTTGTTTTTGCCATAATTTATTAGCAATAGTTTGTACATTACTAGCAGCTTGTTGCTCATACTGCTGTACTTTTTGTAAATAAATATTTACTTCGTTAGGTGTAATAGCTGCCAACCTTCCTACTTGTAATAATGGTGCAGGATTAATACTTTCAGAAACTAATAAAGCATCTGATGCAGGCCAACCAAATGTTGGTACAAGATTTAATTTTTCTATTAAACTATTGCTTTCATTTTGTGCATACTCATCGTAAGCTACTGCTTTACCAATTAAAAAAACATGTGTAGGGTTTGTGGTAAATTGATGCTTAGCAAAGCGTACAAAATTTTTAACACTTAATGGATGTTTTTTAATTCCAAATGCAAACTGATCTACCAACTCATCTATATCATAAATTTTTGCATTAAAGCTACCACCTGCTGCACTTGCTCTATATTGTTTGTATAAATCTACAGCTTCGCCAACATTTATACCTACTAATTTATTAGAGATAATTAAATAATTTCCTTGAAAAGATGATTGAGAAAAATTTATAAAATTTCTTGTTTGAAAATTTTGAATAGTTTGTATAGCTGCATTATCCTGACTTACTAAAACAAAATTTCTTTGTGCAGAAGCATAAGGTAAAGCAAATTTAAAAACCCCACTTTCTAATACTGCTACATATCTTTTATTATTAGATAAATCGTATAAAACAGGTAATGCACTACTATTAAAATTGGCAATTTCAATATATGTACCTAAAGGACTACTACTTGCTGCTAATGTAAAATTAAATGCTGTACTATTGGCAAAATTAAAAATACGAGGATAACTTAATGTTACATAAGCTGCATAAAATCTATTACCATTATCGCCTTCTAAACTAAAATTATTGGTTGCATTATTTATTGCTGATGCTGGTAAACTTGCATTAAAAACTGCTGTTTGCTGATTTACTAATGGTTGATTACTGATGTAAGCTGTATTATTTAATTTCAAAGTAACATTTCTTGATTGATATGCTACACCATCTACAGCTACACTTAAACTTGCAGCAGGACCACTTGTATAAGGAAATAAATCTGTTGCAGAAAAAGTATAAGGGTCGCCATTTACAATTTCTCTTGTACCCCAGCCTTCACCAATATCGTAAGATGATGATGTAACTCTTTCACCTGCATTTTGTCCATAACCTCTATGTATGGTTTCTTTAAAATCGAATCTTTTTGTATAAGTAAAATAAGTTTCAGCAGGTAAAGAATTTCCTGCAACATTATTTACACCATTTGTATAGCGTAAGTTTTGTGCAACAATTGTATTTACTGTTAGAAAAAATGCAGCAGTATCTGTTTGTAAACTTATTTTATCTGATAGTTGATAAGTTGCATCTCTGTAAAGTACTTTATCTGGTTTGCCATCATTTTTTTCTCCCCAAAATTCTATATATCCATTTACAGGCAATACACCTGTAGCAACACTTGTATATAATGGCACTTGTACACCATTTCGCCATAGCTGAAAATGCTCTGCTGGTGTATTGCTTATTGCAGCAGGTAAATTTGCTTGATTAATTCTGTATAAACCTGTATTACCTACTGTAAATTTATAATAGGTTTTGTTATAGTCTATCCATTCGTTATTATACACTTGTGCTTGTAATAAACAAGGAACAATTAATAATAAACTATATAATATTTTATAAAAATTTTTAACCTTCATTGTGTTATTGATAAAAATAATTTGTTGATACATACTACTATTTTTCTCTTTTAATTAAATCTAACTTTAAGCTAAAAATATGTGTATATAATGGGTTTGATTGATTAGCAAGATTGGTAAAAGCATAATCTATATTTACATCGCCTAACTTAAAACCTGCACCAAAACTTGGTTGAAAAATCCATACTTTTTTTTGATTAGTTGTATCGCCATCTTTTAATGCTCTCTGAAAATTAGATGCACCAGCTCTTAAAAAAATATTATTGTTAATGCCTAACTCTACACCAATATTTGGGTCTATACTAATTGGGTTAGTACTTATTAAAGTATTTCTTTTACCATCAAAAGTGAAATGCAAATTAGCTTCTGCCAATAAATTTATTTTTTCATTTATTTTAAAATTACGAGCTGCAGCAGCAATTAATCTTGGTGCTGTCATCTCTGTGCTTTTAGTTGGTATATCGTTATTGGTTAAGTATAAAATTTCTTTCTCTTTGTCTGTAAATGTAAATGACCAAGCATTAAATGTTGTAGTTACATCTCTTATTGTAGCACCAAATAACCATTTATCTTTTTTAATTTGTATGCCAGCATCTAAACCAAAACCCCAGGCTTTTGCAAACTTGCCTACGCTTCTATGAATAATTTTTGCATTACCACCATAACTAATAAAAAGTTTATCTGTTTGCTTTGCCACTTTTGCATAGCTTAATAATACAGCATAATCTGCAGATGAAAAACTAGAAATATTATTATAGTTTAATGAGCCATCAGGTTCTACTAAAAATAAAGTGTTGGGTATATCATCTATAGCAAATCTTAAAAAACTAATGGCTAAAGTTCTTTGTCCTGTTTTTGCAGGCAATGCAATTGTTGCATAATCGTATTTGCCAATACCAGCAAAATATTCTGCATGCATTACAGCAATAGAAGGATGATTTTTTACATGAATTAATCCAGCAGGATTCCAATATCCTGCAGTTGCATCTTTTACAGAAGCTACTTGCACACTGCCCATTCCTAAGCTTCTTGCACCTGCACCAATATTTAAAAACTCGTTAGAGTATTTTCTAAACTGTGCTATTGTTTTATTACTAAATATGTTTATTAATATGATAATGAAAACAAACTTTAATAAAAATCTCATGTAACTTTTTTTCTTCTGATGAATAATCTAAATCAGCTACCATTATTTTAATAACTGACTCCTAATAAGTGTAAAAATATTGCAATAAAACAGATTTAAGTAAAAACAAAGATAAAGTTATATACATATAAAAATGATGAAACTTTACACATAAAAATCATTCAGGATTACTATCTATTCTATTGTTTTTTCTTGTGTTGAAAAGGGAATTTTAAATAGGCAGGTATTATATTTTTTTCTGGCTTAGGTATTTGTGCAGGAGATTTATATTCTGTAAAATAAATTTTCAACAGAATTAAAAAATAAGAAATAATTAATGGACCAAAAATTAACCCTGTAATACCAAAATATTTTAAACCTATAATAATGCCTAATACTGTAATGACAGGATGTACATCTGCCATTTTTTTAGCTAATAAAAATCTTAATAAATTATCACTTAAGCCAATTACTATAAAACCCCACAGTAATAAAAATATTCCAAAAGAAGTATCTCCTTTCATAAATAAAAATAAACTTGCAGGCAACCAAACTAATGCAGTACCAACTACAGGAATTACAGATGCAAATGCAGTAATAACGCCTAAAAATGCAGCTTGCTCAATACCAGTAATCATATAAGCAATAAAACCTAATAACCCATGTATAATAGCAATTAAAGGAATACCAATAGCATTACTAATAGTTTGAGAAACTAATTCGTTGACAAAAAGTTTTACTGTATCATCATCAAATGGTATGTATGTTCTTATACCTTCTTCTATCTTATGAATATTCACTAATAAAAAGTATAAGAAGAAATACATCATAGTAATATTGGTAAAAAAATTAAGACTAGTATTTACTACAATAGATAAAGATTGTGCAGCAAATTGCTGAATTTTATCAAGGTTTTGAACAGATAAAACTGTTATATGAAATTGTTGTTGTAATAAATTATCTAATTCTTTTAAAGGCTCTATAATGATTGATGGATTACTAACAATAATACTTACTTCTTTGTACAACAATCCACCAGCAAATAATACTGGTAAAAGAAAAATAAAAAATGAAACAATAATAATGATGGTAGCTGCTAATCCTTTTTTCCATTGTTTTTTTTCTACTAACCAATTCATTACTGGTTTGCATAAAACATATAAAATTACCGAACCTAAAAATGCAGTTAAAAACGCCAACATGCTATACATTAATAACAATGCAAAAACTATGATACATGCAAGAAAAATGTAACGATTTATTTTAAACTGCTGATTAGTTTCCATACTACTAATTAAAAATTGAAATTTGTTGTTGCATCTAATGTAATAAATACCTTTATGAAACACAAAAATATATTAGAAGCTTTATATATTTACGCTGTTATGTTTAACATTTAACACATGGAAAAAACAAATTTTATTGTTTATAATCAGCAAATAATTTCTGAGCAAACACCTATTATTACTGCTAATAACAGAGGCTTTTGCTATGGTGATGGTTTTTTTGAAACAATGAAAATTATTAACGGAAAAATTATTTTAAAAGAATTGCATTTTGAACGATTATTTAAATCATTAGATTGTTTAAAATTTAAGCAGCCGAAAAATTTTAATGCAATTTTTTTAGAAGAAACAATTTTAAACCTTGCAACAAAAAATAATCATTTAAAAGCTGCCAGAGTTAGGTTAAATATTTTTAGAGATAATGGCAATTTGTTTCAGATAAAAAATGAGTATCCTAATTATATTATTCAAACTATGCCATTAGATAATACACATCAACAATTTAATAAAGATGGATTACGTATAGATATTTTTAACGATGCTAAAAAAAATCAAGATAATTTTTCTTCAATAAAAAGTAATAATTATTTGCCTTATGTAATGGCTGCATTTTATATAAAAGAAAAAAAATTAGATGACGTATTATTATTAAATCATCAACACCATATTGTAGAAACAAGTATTGCTAATATATGGATTGTAAGCAATGGAATAATACTTACACCAGCTATTTCAGAAGGTTGTATTAATGGTGTAATGAGAAAATATTTATTAAACTGTTTACAGCAAGAAGGTATTCCTTTTAAAGAAACAATACTTACCATCAATGATATTCAATCTGCACAAGAAATATTTTTAACCAATGCAATTGTTGGTATTAAATGGATAAAACAATGTGGTAAAAATAATTATACTACACAGTTAGCATCATTTTTATACAATAAATTTTTACAACCCCTTTGGCAATAAAACTTAATTGATCCCTCTAAGTTTCATTACTTTATTTAATCTTTTCAGCATTAAGAACATTACAATTGCTGCAGCCAATAATAAAATGAAATTCAGCCAAAAAAAGTTGGCTTTATCTTCATAAGTATCCCACATACTTGCTAATACACCAGAAAGTTTATTACCTATTGATGTAGATAGAAACCAACCTCCCATCATTAAAGATGTAATACGTACAGGGCTAAGTTTTGATACTAATGATAACCCCATAGGGCTTAATAATAACTCACCAATTGTAATAACACCATAACTACCCATAAGCCACCATACACTTACTTTTTCAGCTCCATTATTTCCTGCTTTTACAGCACCAACCATTACTAAAACTGATAATGCAGAAATAAATAAACCAAAAGCAATTTTTGTAGGTGTACCAGGTTCTTTATTTCTTGCTCTTAACCAAGTAAAAAATGCTACTATCAATGGTGTAAGAATAATTACCCAAGCAGGGTTAATACTTTGGCTAAGATTAGTAGCCCAAATACTAATTTCTCCTCCCTCTGTTTGCATTTTACTTTGTACATCATTTCTAAAATAAACAGGATAATTATATTCTTTTACTACTTTACCTTCTTCTTTTTGTAATCTAAAAAAGTGGTCGTATTTAGGTACAGAATCTTTTTGATATTTGATTGTTTGTGTAAACTTAAAAGTATTAAATAATTGTTCTGTTGTACCAGCTACAGAACGATCTGTATATCTATCTGCCCAAGTATTTAATGCTGTGCCATTTTGTTTAAATACAGCCCAAAACATTACAACCACAGCAAAAATTGTTAGCAATACACCAATAGGTGCTTTTTCATCTGCATCTGCTTTAAGGTATAAAGAAAAATAAAAAAATATAACAGGAATACAAGCAAAAATAAATGCATCAGTACTATCGCTTCCAAAAATATTGCCTGGCAATAACCAACCTACAACACCTGCTAAGATAGATGGTAATAAAATTAATGCAGTAATTTTACCCATACTCATATCGCCTTCTTTTACACCTTTTTTAATATCAAAAGCTGCATAATGTTTAGTACCTAACATAAAAATAATTACCCCAATAAACATACCTACACCTGCTGCAGCAAAAGCATAACCCCAACCAAGTAAATTATATAAAATTGCTCCAAAGAAATTGCAAATAAAAGCTCCAATATTAATACCCATATAAAATATATTGTAGCCTTCATCTTTTTGATGATTGTATTGTGGTGTAGTATATACATTGCCTAATAAGGTAGAAATATTAGGTTTAAAAAATCCATTACCTACAATTACCAATGTCATACTTATATATAATACAGGAAGACTATGAACACTCATTAAACAATAACCTGCACCCATTAATAACCCTCCTATAATAATAGATTTTCTGTAACCCCAATATCTATCAGCAATTAAGCCACCTAAAAATGGTGTAAGAAAAACAAGGGCAATAAAAGTACCATACAAATCAGCACTTTCAGCTTCTGTCATGGCAAAACCTGCTTTTACATCTTTTAAGTAAAGTGTAAAAATTCCAATCATTAAATAATAACCGAAACGTTCCCACATTTCAGAAAAAAATAAAAATGGTAAGGCCTTAGGATGTTTTTTCCACATAGTTTTTAATATTTATAATAAAAAAGCGGTGCATTACACCGCTTTAAAAATAAGCTAAAAATAAATTACTTTATACCATGCATCATTTTCTTTAAGAAAGGAGAAATGAATGCTAAAATAATACCTGCTATACCACATAATACTACAAACACCATAAAAAATTGATATAAATTATGAATTTCAAAACCAGCAAATACATGGTTGGCAATTGGTATTTTATTATCTATTAAAAGTTTTGTTTGTTCAGTAGTTAAAGCTATTTTTTTATCTAACACATCTTGCAGATTAATACCTAATTCATTTGCTTTTACAAATTTATCTCCAGTTGCTGGCATAATAGAACCTAATGTTCCTGCTAAAGCATAACCTGCAGCATTAGAAATAAAGAATACACCATATAATAAAGATGCAAATCTTTTAGGTGCTAATTTACCTACTAATGAAAGACCAATTGGCGATAAACAAAGCTCTGCACAAGTTTGTAATAAGTATAATAAGATTAACCATTTAATAGCTAATAAACCAGTATTACCTAAATCTTTTACATTATGAGCAATTATAAAATAACTAAATGCAATAATTATTAAACCAAAAGATTGTTTTAATGGAGAAATAGGTTCTTTACCAACGCCTCTTAACTTATCCCATAAATAACTAAATGGTACAGCTAATATTACAATAAATAAACCATTAAATATTTGTACCATAGAAGGAGGCATATTCCAACCAAAGAAATTTCTGTCTGTTTGGTTATCTGCTATAAAAGTTAATGATGAGCCAGCTTGCTCAAATGCAGCCCAAAAGAAAATTACAAAGAACGATACTACATAAATAACTAAAATTCTATCTCTCTCTACTTTGGTTAATGAAGTATCAGAAATAATTAAACCTGCAAGCGTTAAACCTGCTGCATATACTAAAGAGTAAACAACATTTTGCCCTGCTACAAAATGAAATAATAAACCTAAAGCAATAAAGGCAACTACAGAAAGAGAAATTGCTTTTGAAGAGAAGTTGGCAGTTTGTGCTTCGCCTTCTTCAAAATCTTCTGCAGTATTATTTTTTGGTAAGCCACCAATTGCTCTTCCTTCTGGTGTTACTACATATTTATTTTTTAAATAAAAGAAAGTAATTGTTCCTAAAAGCATAGCAATAGAAGCAGCTAAAAAGCCCCATCTAAAAGCATGTATATCTCTAACACCATCTACATCTTTTACATCGCCTAATAAAGGGCAAATTAATTGTCCTAAGAAAGCACCTAAATTAATACCCATATAAAAAATGGTAAATGCAGAATCTAATTTATTTTTTTCTTGCTTAGGATATAAGCTACCAACCATTGAAGAAATATTAGGCTTAAAAAAACCATTGCCAAAAATGATTATACCTAAAGCTATCCACAATAATGTTTTTGCAAATTCTATATTAGAACCAAAAATAGAAGCACTGGTAAACATTACTAATTGCCCAATTGCCATTAATGTACCACCAATAAGAATACAATTTCTATTACCTAAATATTTATCTGCTACAAAACCACCTAACATAGGTGTTAAGTAACAAAGTGCTAAGAAGCCTCCATAAATAATAGAAGTTTCAGACTCTACAATGCCTAATGAATTAATCATAAACAATGTAAGTAAGGCACGCATTCCATAAAAGTTAAAACGCTCCCACATTTCTGTACCAAATAATACCCATAAACCTTTAGGATGCGATGTAGATTGTGCAGTAGTTTGACTCATATACAGTTAATTTTCGTTAGGTGTTAAATTTAAAGGGTTGAAAATAAGTAGAAAAATTAATATTCTACCTAAAAAATTATTGATGTAGTATTAAAGGTGTACAACTTGCTTTATCGTTTTAGCAAATGGCTATTACTTTCGCTTTATATAATTGATATGTATGAATATTCTTTTATTAGGTAGTGGTGGCAGAGAACATGCTCTTGCATGGAAAATTAAACAAAGTAGTTTATGCAAAAATTTATTTATTACTCCTGGAAATGCTGGTACTAATTTAATAGGAAAAAATATTGATATAAACTATAACGACTTTAATGCTCAAAAAGAATTTTGTATAGCCAACCAAATTAATATGGTTGTTGTAGGACCAGAAGAACCTTTAGTAAATGGTATTTATGATTTTTATACAAATGATGTAGCACTAAAAAATATTATTGTAATAGCACCATCTGCAAAAGCAGCACAATTAGAAGGCAGTAAAAGCTTTAGTAAATATTTTATGCAAAGACATCAAATACCTACTGCTGCTTATAAAGAATTTACAAAAGAAAATTTTGAAGAAGGTAAAGCTTATATACAACAACATAGTTTACCAATTGTATTAAAAGCAGATGGTTTAGCTGCAGGTAAAGGTGTTATCATTTGCCAAACAACAGCAGCTGCTTTACAAAGTTTTGAAGATATGTTGTTGCATCAGCAATTTGGTAGTGCATCTAACAAAGTAGTGATAGAAGAATTTTTAACAGGTATAGAAGTAAGTGTATTTGTAATTACTAATGGTAAAGATTATCAAATTATTGGTCATGCAAAAGATTATAAAAAAATTGGCGAAGGAGAAACAGGTTTAAATACAGGTGGCATGGGTTGTGTAACTCCTGTACCTTTTATGGATAATTTATTTATGCAAAAAGTTACAGAAAAAATTATTGAACCAACTATACAAGGTTTATATCAAGAGCAATTAACCTATCATGGATTTTTATTTTTTGGTTTAATGAATGTAAATGGCGAGCCTTATGTAATAGAATATAATTGTAGAATGGGCGACCCAGAAACTGAAGTTGTAATGCCAAGATTAACTACAGATTTGGTGCAACTTTTTTTAGATATTCATCATAACCAATTAGGTAAAACAGCAATTAATTATCAGCCAGATTTTTTTGCAACTGTAATGGCAGTTAGTGGTGGCTATCCTGGTGATTATAAAAAAAATATACCTATAAGTTTTAGTACATTAAATCCACAAAATGATAGTATCATTTTTCATGCAGGAACAAAAAAACTACATGAACAAATTGTTACTAATGGTGGTCGTGTACTTACTGTAACATCTCATGCACCAAGTATTGCATTAGCTGTAGAAAAATCTATCCAAACTTTACAAACAATTTCTTTTGAAGGAATGTATTTTAGAAAAGATATAGGCTTTGAATTTATTTAGTTGATACTAATTTATATAAAGCTATATTTTTGCCAGCTTATGCCACAACTAAGTTTTAATATAGCCCATACAGAAAATAATGCAAGAGCAGGAAAAATTACTACTGATCATGGCGAAATTTTAACGCCTATTTTTATGCCTGTTGGTACTGTTGGTAGTGTAAAAGCTATAACACAACAACAATTAAATAATGACATTAAAGCACAAATAATTTTAGGTAATACCTATCATTTATATTTAAGACCAGGTTTAGATGTGTTAGAAAGTGCAGGTGGCTTACATAAATTTAATGGATGGCAAAAACCTATACTTACAGATAGTGGAGGCTATCAGGTTTTTTCTTTAGCAGCTAACAGAAAAATTACAGAAGAGGGTGTATTATTTCAAAGTCATATAGATGGGAGTAAACATTTATTTACACCAGAAAAAGTAATGGATATTCAAAGAAGTATTGGAGCAGATATTATCATGGCTTTTGATGAATGTCCACCTTATCCCAGCCATTATGATTATGCACAAAAAAGTATGCACTTAACACATCGTTGGTTACAACGCTGTATCAACAGATTGGCTGAAACACCTGATAAATATGGCTACTCACAAAATTTATTTCCTATTGTACAAGGTGGTACTTATAAAGATTTAAGAAAAGCTTCTTGCGAATTTATTAGTAATGTAAATGCTGCAGGTAATGCAATTGGTGGGCTAAGTGTAGGCGAACCTATAGAAATGATGTATGAGTTTACTGCTTATTGTTGTGAATATTTACCTAAGCAAAAACCAAGATATTTAATGGGTGTAGGTACTCCTTGGGACATTTTAGAAGGTATATCTCAAGGTATAGATATGTTTGATTGTGTAATGCCTACAAGAAATGGAAGAAATGGTATGTTATTTACTACACAAGGAGTAATAAATATTAAAAATAAAAAGTGGGCAAATGATTTTTCTGTAATTGATGAAGGACTAAATAATGAAGCAAGTAACTATTACTCTAAAGCTTATTTAAGACATTTATTTGCAGCTAATGAAATTTTGGGTTTGCAATTAGCAAGTTTGCAAAACTTATCTTTTTATTTATGGTTGGTTGGCGAAGCAAGAAAACAAATTTTACAAAATAATTTTACTAGTTGGAAGAATGAAATTTTACCTATCATTAAACAACGTTTGTAAAAATTATTTATTAATCAAGAAACATTCTGTTTTTTAAAGGAATATCTTTTATAATTTTATAGAAAGCTGCATCTGTAGCTAATTGTTTAGTAGCATTTAAGTGGTTTTGATGATGCAAATCTGTACCAATTAAATCTATCATTCCTTCTGCAATTAATTTTTCTGCAACTTTTTTTATTGGCTTACCATAATAACCAGCCAACGATAATAAATTTACTTGCAACCAACAACCTTTTTCTTTTAATTGTTTATACTGATTAAATTGAAAATGATAGTAATTATATCTTTCAGGATGTGCAATAATGGGCTGTAAACCTCTTAATCTTAAATCAAAAATTACTTGACCAATATTTGGCGATGGTGCCAAATAAGACATTTCTATTAAAATAAAATTTTTTCCAAAAGTTAATAATTGCTCCCCAGTTTTTAATAATTGTTCAAACTCATAATCTACCATATACTCTGCAGCAGCTTCAATTTTTACTTTAATATTTTGTTCTTTTAAAGCTTCTTTTACTTCTGCTAAACGTGGTAAAATTGTTTGTGGAGTATTAGGGTGTACAGCAGATAAAATATGTGGCGTACAAATAAATTTTTCGTAACCTAAACTGTTTAATTCTTTTATAAAGTGTATAGTATCTTCCATTGACTTTGAGCCATCATCTAACCCTGGCAATAAATGGCTGTGCATATCTGCACCAATAAAAGAAAGGTCAGGATTTACTTTAGATTTTTTAAATATACCAAACATGAAATAAGTTACCTTGTAGCAGCAGAATATAAAGGCTTAAACATTTGAGCATCTATACTTTCATAAATAGAGTTATTACTGATGTATTCTGGTACAATACGTTTCATTTGTTTTACAACAGACTCATCTTTATTTTCTTTAGCCAATTCTATTAGAGTATTAATACTTTCAGAAATTTTTGCAAAATCGTATTCTACCACTTTTGCTACTAATATTTTTTTGTTGTGTGTAGGAATTACTTCTTCTTCTTTATTTAATAATTCTTCAAATAATTTTTCTCCTGGTCTTAATCCTGTAAAGCGTAATTCAATATCTTTTCCTGGAGTTAAACCTGCTAGTTTAATCATTTTTTTAGCTAAGTCTAAAATTTTCATTGGTTCGCCCATATCAAATAAAAATACTTCTCCACCATCGCCAATAGTTCCTGCTTCTAATACTAAAGAACAAGCTTCTGGTATGGTCATAAAATATCTGATAATATCAGGATGTGTAACAGTAACTGGGCCACCATTAGCAATTTGCTCTTGAAATCTTGGAATTACAGAACCATTAGAGCCTAATACATTACCAAATCTGGTAGTAATAAAACGTGTACGCTTACCATTATTATTCATTTTTACAATGCCTGTATCCCACACTGGTAATTCTGTTCTGTTATGTAAAGATTGACAATAAATTTCTGCAATACGTTTAGATGCACCCATTACATTAGTAGGATTAATAGCTTTATCTGTAGAAACTAAAACCATTTTTTCTACCCCAAATTCTTCAGCTAAATCTGCTACCATTTTAGTGCCTAATACATTATTTCTGATAGCTTCTGATGGATGATTTTCCATCATTGGTACATGCTTATAAGCTGCAGCATGAAAAACTACTTCTGGTGTATAAAAGGTAAAAAGATTACGCATGGAACTTTCGTCTTTTACATCGCCTAAATAAACTTTTAGTGCATTACCAATACTAAATTTTTGTTGCAACTCATATTCTAATTCATATAAACCTGTTTCTGTTTGGTCGCAAATAATTAATGATGATGGATAAACACTAGCAATTTGTCTAGCTAACTCACTACCTATAGAACCTGCTGCACCTGTAATAAGAATTTTTTTATCTCTTAAATGATTTATTACATGTTCGTTTTTTAAATTAATTTGTTTACGACCTAAAAGCTCTTCAATTTTTACTTCTTTTAATTGATTTACGTTTAAGTGTCCTTGAATCCATTCCTTCATTGGTGGAATGTTCATTACTTTTACATTATATTCTAAACAAAAATCTACTACTCTATTTTTTTCTTCTAAATCAACATCTTGTTTAGCAAAAAATAAAGTTTTTATTTGCCAGTTTTTAATGATAATACCTAAATCGTGAAAAGGATGAATTTTAACAGTATCAATTGATTTGCCAATTAAGTTTTCATCTTCATCTATAAAAGCAATTATTTTATATCTGTTATTAGAAGCTTGTTCTATTGTTTTTTTAAGACCAGAACCATTTTGTCCTGCACCATAAATTACTACATGTGTATTTTCTTCATTATTTACACTAATACTGTATAAATGTTTTACTAAAAGTCTGTAACCAAATAATAAGAAAGAGGCTATAAAGAAATAAATGAATAAAACCGAAATAGGTGTTAATTGGCTAAAGTGCATAGAGCTTAGCACAAGATTAATTACCACCATTATAAAGAAAGAATAAAATATTGCTGCTACACTTCTAAATGCTTCTTGAAAACCAGAAAATCTAATAATACCATGATAGGTTTTAAAAGCATAAAATAAAATACTATTGGTAGTAATGACAATAATTAAATCATCTATTAAATCGGCAGTTGTAATTAATTCAAAATCGAAATTGAAGCGTAAGTAGTTGGCATAAATAATTGCAAAACATGCAATGAGCATATCTAAAGTAAAAACAGCCCATTTAGGTGCTATTCTGTTCTTTAATAAAAATTTTCTCAGCTGTTTCACTATTTACTAAGATTAAATGAAAGTTTTCTTTTCAGGATATGGAAATAATAGTTTTAAATAAAGGCTAATCGAGAATGATGGATAAGTTATAGATTGAACTGCAAATATATTATTATTTTTAATTCAACTACTCATACCCGACTCGTTTATAGTTTTTTATTTAAGATGTTCATTTTCAATCTAAAGTTGCAAAAGCTCTTTATAATTTCTAAAATCATTAATTATTATTTCCCTTTAACAGCAGTAATTACAGTAGCAATTAAAATAGAAAAGTAGTTTTTTAATGTTCGCTGTGCAATAAACTTTCTGTTAAGTGCTATTTTTTTAGGCATTATTTCTTGTATATAATACTCTTCTGGGTTTGCTGCTTTTTCTAACAACTCATTTTCGTTTCTAAATGCAATAGAAGCATCATCTGTAATTCCTGGTAATACATTTAAAACTGTTAATTGTTCTGCTGTATAAAGGTTTACATATTTTCTTACTTCTGGTCTTGGACCTACAAAACTCATTTCTCCTAATAATACATTGATAAACTGTGGCAATTCATCTATCTTAAACTTTCTTATATAATAACCAATGGGTGTTATTCTATTATCTCTGCCACCAACAGTTAATTGTCCTTTACTTTCTGCTGCTACATACATAGATCTAAACTTGTACAATTTAAAATCTATATTATTTTTTCCTACTCTTACTTGTTTAAAAAATACAGGACCTTTAGAAGATATTTTTATACAAAGAGCTATAATAATGAATAGTGGTAATAAAATTATTATTCCTAGTAAAGCAAACAAAAGGTCAAAAAATCTTATGCTATCCATTAGATATTACTTCATTTACAGCATTTATCACACTATCAACGATATATTTACATTGAATATTGTTTAATTGAGGATAAATTGGTAAAGAAATTTCTGATTGATAGTTGTTATATGCTTTAGGGTAATTTTTAATATCATAACCCAATTCTTTAAACACTTTTAATAAAGGTAAAGGCTGAAAGTGCACATTAACAGCAACACCAGATAATGTAATTTTATCAATAATAATATCTCTTTGTTCTTCTGAAATATGATGTATTCTTAAAGGATATAAATGATAACTAGATACAGAGCCCTCTTGCTGATAAGGAGGTACAATAGCCCAACTTACTTGTTGAAAAGCTTGAGAGTAATAATTAAAAACTCTTTCTCTTTCTTTTAAAAGTACTGCATCGTATTTACGAATTTGTGCTAAACCAATAGCAGCTAAAATATCGGGTAAATTAATTTTAAAACCAGGATAAACAATATCATATCGCCAACCACCAGCTTTAGATTTAGAAAAAGCATCTTTTGTTTGTCCATTTAAACTCCATAAACGTAATGTAGTATAAACATCTTGATTATTGAAAGGTGCAGGAAGGCTTAAACAAATACAACCTCCTTCGGCAGTTGTTAAATTTTTTACTGCATGAAAAGAGAATACAGTAATATCTGCTGCTGTTCCTAATTTTTTATGTTGATATACTGCACCAAAAGAATGTGCAGCATCGCTTAAAATTAAAATTCTGTTTAAGTTTTTTTGTTGTTCGGAATTAGCAGAAAATTTTTCTTGTATTTCTTTGGTATTAATTAATGTATGTATAGCTTGATAATTACATGGCCAACCAGCAATATCAACAGGAATAATAGCTTTTGTTTTAGTAGTAATAGCTACTTTAATTTTTTCTAAAGAAATATTAAAATCATCTTCTACATCTACCATAATTGGTGTAGCACCAACATGCAAAACTGCTAATGCTGTAGCAGCATAAGTATATGCAGGTATAATAACTTCATCGCCTTGTTTTATACCATACCAATGCAATACTAACATTAATGCAGATGTTGCTGAATTTACAGCTAAACAAGCTGATGCACCTGTATAATTACAAACTTCTTGTTCTAATGCTTTTACTTTTGGTCCTGTTGTTATCCAACCACTTCTTAAAGCATCTAATACTTCTGCTTCTACACTTTCATCAATATAAGGAGGCGAAAAAGGTATATTCATAGTATATAAAATTGTATTGTATAATTATTGAAAAGTTCTGGTAATAAATGTTTTTAATGTACCCCAACCATAACTTATATGAAAGCCTAAGAATACAAAAGGCAATACAAGTATTTTTACAAATGGATTACCAGATTTTAATATTAATGAAGCTATAATACCTACACTTAAATGTAAGACAATAATTGCTACAAATGCTGTTAAAAAATAATAAGTATGATTGATAAAATATTCTGCAACGCCTGCCATAAAAAAAAGACAAAGTGTAGTTACAAAAAGAAAAGGTATAAAGTGATGTAGCCTCATACTTTTTCTATTAATAAAAAAACTTATGGCATTCCAACTGCCATTTGTTTTAGCATACTTAAATAATTTTTTGATAGAATATGGTGGATGATAAAAACATTTTGTATCCCAAGTAGCGTATAATTTATAACCTGCATCTACCAATCTTTGGTTCATATCATTATCCTGATTACGAATTAATTTTTCGTTGTATCCACCCAAATCTAATAATGCTTGTTTTTTAAATACAGCATAAGCAACTGTATGTACATAACCTTCTTTAACAACTCTAAAAGAATTGCCTGAAACACCAAATTGACTATTACTTACCCACTCACATACTTTTGCTTGAAAAGAATCATTAATAACTTTTGTAATTATTCTACCTGAACAAGCTACTACTTGCTTTTCTGCTAATTTATCAAAACAGGTTTGTAAATAATCATTATCGTACTGACAATGTGCACCTAAAATGGCTACATAATCGCCTTTTGCTTCTTTTAAACCAATATTAAAAGCAAAGGGTGTTCTTCTTTGTGGGTTATCTACTAATCTAACTAATGAATTTTTTGCTTCAATACTTTTTACAATATCTCTGGTTTTATCTGTGCTCATTCCATCACATATCAATATCTCTAAGTCAATATTATTTAATTGCTGTTGTAAAAAACTGTTGATAGTTTTTTCAATATATTTTTCTTCATTATACGTAGGACAAATAATAGTAAGTATCATGCTAAAATGCTAAAAAATTATTGATTGTTTTTATATTGATATGAAAATTGTGTAAATATTTTTTCCCATTTTTTAAATACTGCATCATCGCCATAGTTTAATGATGTTTGATAACCATTTGCTGCTAATTGCTTACCTAAAGATGGTTGTTCTATTATGCTAATAATTTTTTCTGCCATTGCTGGTGCTTCATCATAATTTATCAATAAGCCATTAAAATTATCTGTAACCATAAATGGAATACCTCCAGAATTTACAGAAACAATTGGTATGCCCATAGCCATCATTTCTATTGTGCTTACAGGTGCATTATCTACTTTATTAGTACATATATAAATATCGCAACTTGCTGCATACTTTGGTTTTTCATTAGTTTGTATATATCCAGGAAAACTAACACTATCTTCTAAATTTAATTCTTTTGTTAATGCTATTACCTCTTGTAAAGCACCTGTATCTCTACCACACATTACTAAAGTAGCATCTTGATATTTTTGTTTTAAAATAGCTAAAACTTTTACTGCCATTGTAGGATTATAGATATCGCCAAAAGTTCTCATCCATAATAAACGAGGTTTAAATATATCTTTTTGTATAAATTGATAATCGTTAAGTTTAATAACATTTTCAATTAAAATACTTTCTATTTGATACTTTTTAAATTCGTGTTGTAAATAACCTGATGGGCAAACAACTAAATCTGCTCTTTTTAAAATTGGTAAATATTTTGCAGGATTATTTTTTATTCTTTCTGGCAATCCTCCACTGTGTGCAATTAAAACTACTTTTTTGCCCAACAATTTTAAAAGCCTTGTACTAATATCTTCAATATAAAAAGCAAACCTTGTTCCATAATAAGGTGTAATAGCTAAATGATATTGATGTTGTTTAAAAAAAATGGTTGCTAAAACATCTAATGCTCTGGTAAATTTATTTAATAGAGCAGATGTTTTTATAACAGGTATTTTATTGTTTTGAAAAACTTCGTAAAGTTGATCTGCTGCTGTTCTATAAATTAAATGTTTATTTTTTGGTGAAATGAAAAGTCCTGTAATTAATATTTTTTTCTTCGGCTTCAAAAAAATTGAATTTTAAAATTATTGTTTAGTTATCACTTACTGCTGATAAATTTTTATCATCTTATAAGTATCATTCATAGCTTCTTCAATATTCCAGCCCATTTTTTTATAAGCTGCAATAGCTCTTGCATTATCTTTCTTTACAGATAATCTGCCTATATTAACGTTAGCACTCTTGGCTTTATTATCAAACTCATTCATCAACTGCTCAAATATACCAGAGCCTCTGCTAATAGGATGTACACCAATAACTACCAAACTCATATAATTTTCCATGACAAAATTTTCTGGCATTTTATTTACTGCTGTAGTTTTTCTAAGTTTTAATTTCTTTAAAATATTTCTTGTAATAAAGGGATAATGTTTTTTTAATTCGGCATTAAATAATAAAAAAGGATTTTTTACAATACCCCAACAAGCTTCTTTAAAAGCATGTTGTAGCATACCACTACTACTACCATCACCATAAAATGCAGGTGTAAAACCACCACAAAATCCTACCACTTTTGCATCTTTTTCTATAAAAAATAAAAATCTATTTTCTTTAGCTAAAAACCATGATAAAGATTTGGTAACAAATTTTTTACCCAGTTTAGTATTAAATGATTGAGGGAAACACTCAATTTGACACTGAGCTATACTTTCCAAATTCTTGGTTGTGCTGTAGTGCAATTGTTGCATTAGATTTTGTTTTCTTTCTATTGGTTAATGAAGTTATTTGTGGCTGAATGGCAATAGCCAATAACATTAATAATGGTTGAATAGATATTTTTAATCCATTATGAATAGTAATTAAGAAAAAGAGAACATAGAAATAAATTGCATAATCTTTTTCGGGCTTCTTTCGTTTAAAAATATTTATTAATAGAGCAATAAAAAATCCCCAATAAGTGATAACACCAAAAATACCATGCTCAGCAGCTGCTCTTATATATTCATTGTGTACGCCAGACTCTACACTAAAATAATTTTTCTGAACAATATATTTATTAAAGTTGCCTGTACCAATACCAATTACAGGATTATCTTGAAAAATAACTAAACCAATAAGTACAAGAATATCTCTGTTAGATGAACCTTTTTGTTCGTATCTGGTAATTACTCTACCTTCTGATTGATCAATAACAAAATTATAAATTAAATAAAAGGCAGGTAATAATAATATAAATTTTAAGTAGCCTTTAAAGTTTGCACGATTAAAGTAAAAATATAATAATGTAGTAAATACAAAAAAGTAAAGCCCTCCTCTTGAGAATGTAAGAATCATTAATGTTAAAGTAAAAATCAATGCAGCTACTTGAACTATTTTAGCTCTTTTATCAAAAGTACTTAAGATAGAAACTAATAATAAAAAAGTAGATACACCGAAATAACCACTTAACTGTACAGGAGCTAAACCATTACTTGCTTCTGAACTTGAAGCAGATGAATAGTCAATTTTACCTTCTAAGTGAGCTACTAATACAATACCTGCTAAAAACACAGAAGCTATTCTTATGTTTTCCATAATCATATTTATCTGTTTGGCAGTAAGCTTGTTTGATGCAGCCCAAACTGCTACAACCACTAAGGCTAAAGTATTCCATTGTATAGCATAAGTAATTCTTGGCAATAAAGGTGAGAAGCCATTGATAACTTCTAATAAAAAAAATAAAACTAAAAATAAAACAGGTTTAAAATGTAATTTAGATTTTAAGTTATTACTGTTATAAAAAAATATAATAAACAAAAATCCAAATATCATTAAATACTGAATGTTTAAGTAAGGAAAAGACCTTGCAGAACCTCTAATAAAAACTTCAGTATAAATTAAATAAGGAAGTAATTTAAAAACCTTATTAATATTATTGGTTAAGAAAAAATAGAAACATAAAAATGTTACACCCATATAAATAAAACCAACTGTTACAGGTGCTATTAATCTTGTACCAACAATAATACCTAAAATTACAGCAATAATATAATGTACAAGTACTGAGCCTTTCATTTGTTTTGAATATAATTATTGAAGCATTTTATGATAAATGTATTCAAGTTTATTAAAATAAGCTTGTTCAGAAAAATGTTTGTT
>CAUJDL010000047.1 GCA_963169635.1 Bacteroidota bacterium | reverse complement strand
AGAAATTAATGGATTCCCTATTTTATCAAAAACTACTGAAGTCTTTGAAAAGTTTAAGAATTACAATGATGTGAAATTTATTTTCCAAATATATAGACCTGACTTAATGAAAGAAAGAATTGAACTCAAAAATAGTTATGGTATTCCAGAAAATCGTTTTTTTACTTTTATACATCCAACTTGTACAATAGCAAGAAGTGCATTTATTGATATAGGTACTATTATTATGGCAAATTCAGTTGTAAATCCTAATGCTGTTATTGGTAAGTTTTGTACTATTCAGAGTAATGTTACTATTGGTCATGACTCGAAAATGGGTGATTATAATTTTATTGCTACACAATCAACTATTGGGAATATTGTAATGGGTTCTCGTAATTTTTTAGGTATAAATTCTTGCACAAATAATTTTATAACAATTGGTGATGATTGTTTTATTGGTATGGCATCAAATGTAGTTAAAAGTCTTTCATCTAATATGAAAGTATATGGTAATCCAGCTAAAGAGTTCTTCTCTAAGATTAAACCATTATAATTTTTAATGTTAACTTTAAATCCAATAGTTTCAATTGTTTGTTTTGCCTTTAATCATGAAAAGTATATAAGGCAAGTTTTAGAAGGATTTGTTTCACAACAAACGAAATACTCTTTTGAGATAATTGTTCATGATGATGCATCTACTGATAATACTGCTAGTATAATTAGAGAATTTCAAAATAAATTTCCTAAACTATTCAAGCCAATTTACCAAACTGTAAATCAAGCATCACAAGAAAGAGGCCGTGTAACAAAGTTAGTATATAAAGCTGCCAAAGGCAAATACATTGCTCTCTGCGAAGGCGACGACTATTGGACAGATCCACTCAAACTCCAAAAACAAGTAGATTTTTTAGAAGCTAATCCTGATTATGTTATGACAGCAGGTAATACTACTGTTGTAACAAAAAATGGAAGCACTGATTACCATACAGATGCATATACTTTTACTTTCAACGATTTATTAAAAACAAATATTTTAGGTACTAACACATGTACAGTAGTTTTTAAAAATATTTTAAATCAAGAAAAATTTAACCTTTTTGCTACAACTAGTGTTGGCGATTGGTTGCTCTGGCTTTTATTATTAAAAGAAGGGAAAGGCTATTTTTTTAAAGATAATTTTGGTTGTTATAATATACATAGTGGTGGTGCTTGGTCTTCTTTAACTGAAACACAAAGAGTAATAAGTTATTTAGATATGCACCAATATTTTTTACAAATTTTCCCAGAATATACTAACCAAATAAAATTAAATAAGTTGGCGGTGTTAGAAGATTTTAAAACTTTAATTACCAACAATACTCAACAAGCATTTGAAAATAGCAGAAAAATTATTGATATCAATTTATTCTTTAGAAAACTAAAGTTTAGGGTTAAAAAATTATTTAGATAAATAACATCCATAACCCTTTATACTCTCTATAATCTTTATGTTCATTTCAATTATTATTCCTACTATTAATAGAGCTGATTTATTAGAGCAAACTATTAATACAATCATTAAGAATAATAAACAATTTACAGCTTTTGAAATTATTGTAGTAGATAATGGCTCTACAGATAATACACAAATGGTTTGTAAAAAATTTCAGCAAGAATATTCTTTCTTTACTTATTACTATGATAATACACCAGGCTTATTAACAGGTCGTCATTTAGGTGCAAGTAAAGCCAAAGGCAATATTTTAGCTTTTATAGATGATGATATTCTTGTATCAGATACATGGCTTACAACCATTCATCAAACAATGGCTACAAGAAATGATATAGATTTTTTAACAGGTCCTAATTTACCTTTTTATCATAGTTATCCACCAGCATGGTTACAATATTTTTGGACAAACAATACTAATGGCAAACATTGTGGTTGGCTAAGTTTATTAGATTTTGGTAATGAGGTAAAAGAAATTTCGCCTAATTATGTTTGGGGTTTAAATTTTATTATTCGTAAAAATACTTTTGAAACATTAGGTGGCTTTCATCCAGATAATATTGCAAAACAATTTCAGCATTTTCAAGGCGATGGAGAAACAGGTTTAACCATGAAGGCTATTGCTAAAAATATCAAAGCTTTATATCATCCTGCTGCAATGGTTTATCATCAAGTACCAACAAGCAGAATGAATTTTGAGTATTTTGATAACAGAGCATTTTATCAAGGTGTATGTAATTCTTTTACAGATATTAGATTAAAAAATGGTTTTGGTATTAACATTAATGAAAGTGAGCAGCAAAAAACATCTTTTTATAAAAAAGTAAAAAATTATACAAAACATAAAATTAAAAAACTGATATTAACAAATAAAAACACAACACCACAAGAGGTTATTGAATTATTTGATAGGTTTAATAAAAAACTACAAGAAGGATATCAGTTTCATCAAAATGCTTACCATACAAATCCATTAGTACAAAAATGGACTTTACAAGAAAATTATTTTGATTATAAGTTACCACAATAATATGATAGAAAAAATCTTCAACAATCAACTCTTATTATCTATTATTATCAGAAAAGAGTTTCAGAAAGATGGCATAGAATTTTTTACCAACGATAACGACTCGCAGCAGTTAGGTTATATGCAGCGACCAAAAGATTATATCATTCCACCACATAGGCATAATCTGGTACCAAGAGAAGTGCATTTAACACAAGAAGTATTGCTCATAAAATCTGGTAAAGTAAGGGTAGATTTTTTTGATAACGAACAACAATATATTAAAAGTACCATCTTACATCCTGGCGATGTTATTTTACTTTCAGATGGTGGGCATGGTTTTAAAATGCTTGAACAAAGCGAAATTATAGAAGTAAAACAAGGCCCTTATTGTGGAGAACAAGATAAAATAAGATTTACACCCATCAACGATAATCAAGTAATTTTTTAACGCATGAATAATTTTAAACTCTATAGCCAATATTACGATTTGCTGTATAAAGATAAAGACTATCATGCCGAAGCAAATTATGTTTTATCTTTAATTAAGCAGTACAAACCACAAACTAAAACAGTATTAGAGTTAGGCTGTGGTACAGGCAATCATGCAGCAATTTTATGCAATCATGCTTTAAAAGTTATAGGCTTAGAGCGTAGTGCAGAAATGGTAGCATTAGCACAACAAAAAAATATTCAAAACTTTCAGCCCATTGTTGCCGATATTGTATCATTTACTTTAGCAGAAAAGGTAGATGTAGCTATTTCATTATTTCATGTTATTAGTTATTTAACCAATAATCAGCAATTAATACAATGTTTTCAAACAGTACATCAACACTTAAATACAGCAGGTATTTTTATGTTCGATGTTTGGTATAGTCCTGCTGTATATACACAAAAGCCAGTAGTAAGAGTAAAAAAATTATCTAATAGCGAAATCAATATTACCAGAATTGCAGAACCCCAAATACATTATCAGCAAAATGTGGTAGATGTAAATTATCAGGTAATGATAGAAGAAAAAGCAACACAAAAAATTACTACTATTTACGAAACACATCCAATGCGTCATTTCTCTATACCAGAAATTGCTTTATTAGCAGAGCATACTGGTTTTGAGTTAATACATACCGAAGAATTTTTATCCTCTCAAACACCATCAGAAAATACTTGGGGTGTTTGTTTTATACTCAGAAAAAAATAAAAATATGTCAAAACCTATTCCTGTTAATACACCTTTACTAGATGGTAACGAGTTAAAATATCTTACAGAATGTATAACTACTGGTTGGATTTCTAGTGAAGGGCCATTTATAAAATCTTTCGAAGAAAAAATGGCTGCTTATGTCAATAGAAATTTTGGAATAGCTGTAAGCAATGGTTCTGCTGCTTTAGATATTGCTCTTAAAGCTTTAAATTTAGAGCAAGGAGCCGAAGTAATTATGCCCACTTTTACCATTATTTCTCCTGCACAATCCATTATTAATGCAGGTGCAATACCTGTTT